>CAYLZW010000176.1:0-12276 GCA_964388085.1 uncultured Myxococcales bacterium
TGACGAAGCTCGTGCCGGCGTAGTTGCGCTCGTCGCCGAGGATGCGGTCGAGCTCGAGGGGATGGCCGATGCTCTCGTGGATCTGCAGCATCATCTGATCGGGCTGCAGCACGAGGTCCATCTTGCCTTCGGGACAGTTCGGCGCTTTCAAAAGAGAGACAGCTTCCCGCGCCAGCTCCGGCCCCTTCGTGTAGAAGCCGATGGCGTCGAGCACCTCGAGGCCACCCTGGCGGCAGTGCCCGAGGAAGGCGAGCGTGCGCAGCTGCGTCTCGGCGCCTTCGTTCGCGGTCGCGCCCATGCCCGGGGCGACGAGGTGCTGGACCTGCGTGTAAGCGCCACCGTCCGCGGTCAGGTAGCGCGTCTCCTGCCGGCGGTACCAGAGGGACGTCTCCCAGTCGACGATGCGCTCGTGCAGCTTCAGGCGCTTCGACTCGTCGGTGAGGAGCTGCACCTTGTCGCCGAGGCTGATCGAGTCCCAGGGCGTTTGCACCGGGGGCTCGTAGTCCCCCTTCGGCTGCGGCAGCGGCGCGGCGCGGAAGTCGACGACGCCCCGACGAGCGGCCTCGCGCGCCCACCCCTGCGCGCGGCGCGCGGCGTCGGCGAGGCCCGCGGCGCTCAGGTCGCTGGTGGCCGCGTAGCCCCAGCCGCCCTCGTCGACGACGGTGATCATGGCGCCCATGTCGAGCGCGCGCTCGACGGGCTCGAGCACATCCTGGCGCACCCGGATCTTCTCCGAGCGCTCCTCGACCAGCCGCATGGCGACGAAGGTCGCCTTCGGGGCCACCTCGCGAAAGCGGCGCGCTACGGACTCGAGCATCCTCTTCCTCCTCGGCCGGACAGGCCGGTGCGCCGACCGGCGGCGGCGAGAGGCAACATAGCTTCCCGCGCGCCGATGGAAAGGTGATGCGGCGAAGGGCCTGGATGTCCTGTCGTCCTCGGGCCGTGCGGCTATAAGCCGCGCATGGAGCTCATCGCCGTCCACTTTCACGAGGTCGCGCTCAAGGGCAAGAACCGCGCGGGCTTCGAGGCCATGCTGCGCGCCAACCTCAGGACGGTGCTCGAGCCGCTCGGCGAGGTGCGCGTCGCGAGCGTCGAAGGCCGCATCCTCGTCGAGACCGCCGCCGATCCGGCGCTGGCGGTGGCGCGCATCCGCGAGGTGTTCGGCGTCGCGCAGTGCTTCCACGTGCAGCGCATGCCGCGCGATCTCGACGCGGTGGCGGCGCTCATCCTCGCCGAGGTGGAGCGTCGTCGACCCGCGTCCTTCCGCATCAGCACGCGGCGCAACGACAAGCGCTTCCGGCGCACCTCCGTCGACGTGGACCGCTACGTCGGCGCCAAGGTGCACGAGGCCACCGGCATCCCCGTCAAGCTCTCGGGCGCGGAGCTGAACGCCTGGATCATCGTCCTCAAGGACGAGATCCTCGTCGGCACCAACAAGCTCGAGGGGGCCGGCGGGCTCCCCGTCGGAACCGGCGGACGCGTCGCGGCCCTGCTCTCGGGCGGCATCGACTCTCCCGTCGCCGCCTGGCGCATGATGAAGCGCGGCTGCCACGTCGACTTCATCCACTTCCATAGCCATCCGCTCGTCGACAAGAAGAGCATCGAGAAGGCGGAGGAGCTCGCCGAGCGCCTCACCCGCTGGCAGTACACCTCGCGGCTCCACCTCGTGCCGCTCGCCGAGGTGCAGACCCAGGTCCGGCTGCACGCGCCCGAGGAGATGCGCGTCCTGCTCTATCGCCGCTTCATGGTGCGCATCGCCGAGCGCATCGCCAGCCGTTATCGCTGCCGGGCGCTGGTCACGGGGGAGAGCATCGGCCAGGTCGCCTCCCAGACGCTCGCGAACCTCGCCGCCGTCGACGCCGTCGCGACGCGTCCGGTGCTGCGTCCGCTCGTCGCCATGGACAAGCAGGAGATCATTCAGCAGGCGGAGCGCATCGACACCTTCAACGTGTCCATCGAGCCCGACCAGGACTGCTGCCGTCTGTTCCTGCCGCCGAAGCCCGCGCTGTTCGCCACCGCCGAGCAGTGCGCGGACGCCGAGAAGGATCTCGACGTGGAGGGGCTCGTGTTCGACGCGGTGAAGCGCAAGGAGCTGGTCAGGTTTCGTTGGCCGGCTTGAGCCGATCGCTGCGTGTGGGAGTCAGGAGCATGGATCGTCATCGAGGTTTCCGCAGATGGACACTTCGTTCGGGGTCGCGGATAGCTGGTTGACGAGCCGATCTCCCTCGTCCGAAGGCAAGATCCAGTTGCCACGCACCCAGAATCGCCCATCCACCGATGTCAGCGCGGGAAAGCCGTCGAGCACTGAAAGCTTCCGGTTCTCTACGAAGCCGAGCTCGCCAACGCGCTCGAGGGAGGGTGCACTCACTGAGCGGAGCTCCCAGTTGCCATACACCGAGAAGGCGCCGTCGACCTCCTCGAGACTCGGGAAACTCACGCTCTCCAGAGTCGCCGAGACGTCCGCGTCGAGATCCCCGCCGACCCGTACGAGCGCAGGGAGCTCAATCGATGGCCCATCGAACTCAATATCGAGTCCGCCGCCAATCTCCTCTAACGCCGGCAGCATGCGGATGGGGCCGTACGAGTTCGAGTGGATCACGAAGTCTCCCCCGATATAGCGGAGGTTCGGCACCACATTCTCAGGCAAGCCGACGCTCGCGGAATTTCCGCCGATAGACTCAAGCGACTGAAGCCCCGAGACATACGAACCCAAGCCCATGTCCCCGCCAACCGTTCGCAGCTTGTTCATTCCAGTGTGCCCGTACGCGCCTAGGCGAAAGCTTCCGTTCACCCGCAGAAGCTCGGGGAAGTAATCGTTATCGCCGTTGCCAACCCGACTCTCCTGGCTCAGGATGCCACCGAGTACTTCCAGGTTATCGAACATGTGAAGATGGTCTACGTCGCCCTGGATGTAGACCATTCCACCGATCACGTGACAGCCAGACACAGGTGTGTCGTCGATTGTGCCGGCCGCTTGATTGCGGCTCAAGCTGGTGATGGTGACCAGTCCGTCTTCGATGACGAGCCCTGACGAAAGGATCCCCTCGGGGCACACGAAGAAGCTGTCGCTGCAGCCGCTAGCGAGCAGCAGCCCAGCCAACGCCCCGCCGCGCAGCACGCTCCCCGGCGTCATGGCGCATACTCGATGACGTAGCCAAAGGCCGTCTCGCCTCGCACCGGTCGCGTGCGGTCGTGCAACAGTTGGTCGCCGCTCGCGGTGCTATGCAGGTAGAGTGGGTGTACCTCATCGTGCGGATCCGTGCCGCCTGCTGAGACGGTGAGCGCCACCACAGACCCATCTTCCCACTTCGCGCTCGGATCGGCCGGGTCCCAGGTGCCGCCTAACCAGGCCGGTGAGCTCAGATCGAGGGTCTGAAACACGAAAGATGATTCTTGGGCCGCGGTGTACGTCGCTGTGGAGACGATTCGCAGCAACCGCCCCGTACGCCCTTGGTGGACGCGATGGGAAGCGAAGGTAGCGGCGTGCTCCCACGTGAGGCCGCCCGAATGTGCCACCAGCTCGTAGTACTTGTCGGTCAGCGCGCTGTAGATTGGTGCGTCGCGGTGTACGAACACGCCGTAGACCTTCACACCGCTACCAGACACCTCAACGACGTCTTGCTCAAACTCCACCCAATTCGTTCCTCTCGCAGCACTGAGGGCGAGCATACGGCGCTGGCCGATTATGCCCGCGGTCGCGGATTCCTGAACGCTCGCGGTCACTTCCGGGCCGTTCAGGCTCACAGTCAACGAGCCGGCAGCATCGGTGAACGCATAGGTGACTCGAACCTTCAGCGTGTCATCGCGCAAGCTGCCTGGCGCGAGCTTCTGGCGCACCGTGCTCGTGAGCCCGAGGGGCAGCTCCACGAAGGCCTCGAGCGCCGACGTCATCCCGCTCGAGAGCTGCGAGGCCTCGAGCGCAAGCGCGGCGATCTCGCTCTCGTCGACGCTGCTTGGATCCTGCTCCCAGGCAGTGACTTGTGCATCGATGTCAGCGGCGAAGGCGTCGGCCTCTGCCTGCGTGACGGTGCCTGGGTCGAACGGCAGCGGGCCCGCGACCCGCTCCAGCATGTCGAGCAGCTCATCCTGAATGTCGCCGCTCGTCGTCCCCACCGTTGGTAGCCCGGCCACTGTCTCCCACACCCCATCAGGCCAACCATCTGCTGCCTCGTCCAGCGTGCCGTACATCGCCTGAGCGTCTGCATCGAAGGTGTGGTCGCAGAACGCCGAGACCCAGCTCGGGTCTCCATCGGCGAGCAGCGTGTTGACCATATCGATCTCGTCCGCTGTGGCGGTCGCGTACTTTGTGCCACTGTAGTGGCCGCACATGCCATCAACGATGCGGCGCAAGCTCGCGCTTCGCACCACCAGCGCGCGCAGCCCGAGGAAGTGCGGATCGCGCACGCGCTCGGCGCCCCCGTCGTCGTCAATGTGATCGTCGCGTCCATCGCGGGCCGCCACCTGGCGATCTGTGGACATTCCGAGGGGGCGGACCTCCAGCGAGGCACCGGGATCGGGAATGCACGCTTCTCCCACCGCCTCGTTGCCGTTTCCCCACCCGTCGAAATGAGGAGTGTCGAAGTCTTCGTGGCGCGGATCTGCCATGAGCTCCCCCACCAGCGTAGAACCTTCGAAGGAGAAGAACTCCTCTTCGGCCGGAACGAGCGTGTTCAGGACATCCAGCAAGAGTTGATCCGAGCTGAGCGCCGTCGCGAGCTGGTCGCGCTCGGGTGAGCCGGCCGGCGGGATGATGCCGTCCATGAGCTCTGGGTTGAAGTACATCTCGGCGTTCAGGTTCGTGTGCGCGCACGGCATGGGCTGGTGGGTGCAGGTCGGGTCGGCCGGGGTACCGTTCCAGTGCTCGGCCTGCACACACGTCTCGCCGGCGCCGACCGCCGGGTTCGCGTCGACGTCCAGCGGCAGGGAGAGCGCGCGGTCTAACCCGCGAGGAAGCCCCATCGCCTCCAGCCAGTCGTAGTGACCCGAAGGGACAGTCAGCAAGGTTCGCCCGAAGGACAATACCGAGCCCCAAAAGCCTTCAACCGCGATCGCGCGCGCACAGTGTATGTTGGTCCACCTCTCGTCGCGGGAAGCGTTGTTGACGGCTCCATCGCTGATGATGGGATCGTTCACGACGTAGCCGGCTCGCTGCCACGGCATCACGTAATTGAGTTGCTCGCGGTCAATGGCATCTAACAATGTGGCGCCCACTCGAGCGTTGACCTCCAGCGGCGCCGCGTCGATGGTCCGAAGCAGCTCGCCTACCTGAGCGCCCCCTCGGCTGTAACCGACGAGGTCGACGATGACCTGCCCGCAGCTCGGCTCCATGCTCGCTCGGGCTCGCGCCGCAGCCTCATCAACCGCGTTCTTGAACATGTCCGAGGCAATTGCGCTCCGCGCGCTCGCAATGTCTCGGCTTGCCCCGTCGCCCGCAGCAGCCACGGGGAGGAGAATCGTGTAGCGCAACATGCTCGCGACATCGAAGACGAACAGGAGCGGTAGCTTCAGCCAATAGGGGGTCGGGTGAAGGTCAGCGGATGGCGAAAGCCATAGGACGTTGTAAATGTTCACCGGCGTCGGGACGACCATCGAGGCACCCGCGGCGATGCGCCCAGTCAGGATCTGGGCCGCGTTCGCGGACGCGTCGGACTCCCAATGCCCTTCGACGGTGATGACCTGGACGGGGCACAGGTCGGGCTCTGGGTTCAAGTCACTCGAATTGTCACCGGGACGACGAACCATGTTCACCGTTGCCTGCGTTTCGGGGTCACATCTGTCCGGCGCCCCCTGCACGCGGTCGCGGACCTCGCGCATAGCCGGCTGAAGGTAGCCCAGCTCCGCGGCGTCATACGTCTGACCGTGCGTGGCGAAGGTGACGAAAGTTGCGCAGGCGATCGGCTGGCGCCGCAGAACATGGACTTTGCTCTGCCCCTCGTCCGCGATGACCACGTCGGGCAAGCCATCAGTGTCGAGGTGCCCGATCGCAATATCGGTCACGCTTGCTTCGGCAGCGGGCGCGATGCACTCAGCGTCGCCGAACGGCCACGCACCATCGATCTCCAAGCCTTCGTCGTCGGATAGATCCGGTGGCGTCAGCTTCACCACTGTCATGATGCCCACCGTGGCCGACTCGGTCGGCAAGGCCGGGTTGCCAGTGCGCCCGTGAAAGTCGCCTTGCCCCGCCACTACGATCTCGAGAAACCCTTCGGTCTCGAGGCCAACGGTCAGGTCAGCATCGAGCTCCGCTACCTCGACAACCTGCGCCTGGGTCTCGAGCCCGATCGGCAGCGACGCACTCCGGGCGGTCGTGATGTCGAGGTCGTCGTGAAAGAGAACACCGATAGCGCCTACGGTGATGCCGCCCACCACGTCTGTTCCTGAGACGACCATATCGGCGAGGCCGTTGCCGTCGAGGTCGGCCACAGCCAGGTCGGTGACGATCGGAATCGGTGGCGCGACCTCCGCCGCGGCAAGGATGTCTGGCCCGTCCATGGTGAGGACGTGGATCATCGTCTCCGCCCCGCTCGGCGCGATCTCGGAGACTGCGACGATCTCCACGAAGTCGATTGGCTCAACTGCTTCGTTGAGGTCGTGGACGGCGAGCGAGGTGACCCGGTCATGGTTGTTTGGCAGCTCCACCAAGAACCGCGCGAAGTTGATACTCGGGCCGCTGATTATGGAGAGAAACACGATCAGATCAGCGTCCCCTTCGAGACCCACGACGATGTCGTCTAGGCCATCGAGATCGAGATCACCGATGGCGAGCGAAAGAAGCTGCCCGTCGCCGATGGCACCCTCGTCCCCGTTGTCGTACGACTCCTCGCTGCCGTAGACGATCATTGGTTCCTGCGGCAAGAACGGGAGCTCGACGTGGACATCGTCGATGTCCGCATCGACGCCGGTGCCGAAGGACAGCTGGAGTGGCTGCTCGGCGTCGCCCCCCATCACAACGATGTCCGTAAGACCGTCCCCGTCGAAGTCGCCCGTGGCGATGTGGCTGCCGACGTGCTGGGTGTTCGACGACAGCGCAGTGTCGAGGTCGAGGAAGCCAGCCATGGGATCGTTCGGCTGAATCCCTAACCCGCTACCTTGGCTGACGGTCAAGACGTCGTGCCGGCCGCCCGTGGCGAGCAGATCCTCGTCGACGGTAGGCCGGTGCAGCACGAGCCCTTCGGGATCGATCGCGAGCCGCTCCGCGGCAGAATCAAAGGCCACGTCGGGGCGATCTGCGTAGGAGCCCGCGGTACCGGACTCGATCACGGGTTGTGCGTGGACCTGCCCCCCCCCCGATGAGCGAAAAGAAGACCGTGCACGACGAGACGAGCGCCGCATTCCGGAATCGCATTTTGAGCCCCCGGTAGATGCCGAACCCATCCTACCGAGGCGCGCCGGGGACCTCAACGCTGCGCGGACATCGCGTCTGGCTGCGCAGGTTTCGCACTGTCTCCGGGAGGCCGGTCGCACCGCCACCGCGCAGACCAACCTCGCAGGAAGGTGCGTGGCTCGAAGCACCGGGGCGACTTCTTTGGCCGGCTTGAGCCGATCGCCGACGCCCTCTCAACGCTCCGCGCGCTTCTTCGCCTTGGCCTCGTCGATGCGCTTGCGGGCCCGCGCTTCGGCGACCACCGTCGACGTCCGTCCGCTCTCGCGCGACTCGCGCAGCACCTCGCGAGCGGTCTCGCCCAGGCGATCGATCAGCGGGCGGCGATCGGCCAGGTTCATGACCGACTTGCCCATGCCCTCGATGACGGCGCCCGCGGAGGCGATGGTGTCGGGGACGTGCAGGATGCCACGGCCGAGGAGGATCTCGTCGACGTGCGGCTCGGCGAGCACGTTGTTGGCCGCGCCGCACACGGCCCAGGCGCGCAGCTTCTCCGCCCGCGGCGAGGTGAGCACGCCGCCGACGGCGCAGGGGGCGACGATGTCGACGTCGCTCGTGAGCACGTCCTCGGGTCCGAGGACCTCGGCTCCGACCTCGTCGGCGAGCGCGCGCGCGCGCGCCTCTTTCACGTCGGCGACAAAGAGCCTCATGCCCGCGGCGGTGAGCGTACGCGCCGCGGCGGCGCCGATGGCCCCGCAGCCCTGCACCGCCACGCGCAGCCCCTCGATGGAGGAGGCGCCATGCTCGGCCGCGCACGCCTCGATGCAGCGAAGCAGGCCACGCGCGACGGCGTCGGCGAACAAGCCCTCCCCCGTGTGTACGAACGGCGACCAGCGCGCCATCGTCGCCAGGTCGTCGTTCGAGGTGCCGAGGTCCGGCCCCGTCATGAAGATACCGCCGAGCTCGTCGATGCGGCGACCGAGCTGCTCGAAGGCGTCCGGACGCTTGAGCCCCGGATGATCGATGACGACGACCTTTCCGCCGCCGGCGTCGAGGCCCGCGAGCGAGCACTTGATGGCCATGGCGCGCGCGAGCTTGGCGGCGTCGGCGATGGCGTCGCGCACGGAGGGATACGGTTGGGTGCGGACGCCCCCGGCCGCCGGCCCGAGCGTCAGATCGTCGAGGACGAGCACCGCCCTCAGGCCGGACTCCCGCTCGCTCCACAGCACGGTGTGGCGGGCGCCGGTCTCATGCAGGGCTTCGAATAGCTCGTCCAAGGAACGCCTCCTCGCTTCCCGCCCACAGCCGTGCCCGCATACATGGTCGCCGCGCGCGCAGCGAGAGGGTTGCGCATCTTGCGCCGCTCGTCGTCGTTACAACAGCGCGCTGACGTCGCGCCAGGGCGACTCACGCGGCGATCCCTCGGTCACCTCGAGGCGCGGCCGCGAGCTGCGCGAGAACAGCAACGCCGAGCTGCGTGTGCCAAAGGCCCCGCCCGGGACCTCGAGGTGCACACAGGGCCAGCCCGGCCCTTCTTGCGCGAGCACCTCCTTCAGGAACACCGCCAGCTCGTCCTCGTCCGGTGCTGCCGCGCCGTCGCGCGCGCGGGCGAGGAAGCGCTCCACCTCCGGCTTGACCGTGGCCACCACGGGATCGGTCTCGTCGTCGAGACCGAAGTTGCCGAGCACGTGCACGCCTGGTGCCGCGCGCGCCTCCTCGAGCGCACCGTTGCGGTTGCTGAACACCGAGAGCGACCTGCCGTCGGCCACGAGCAAATGAAATCCGCCGTACTCCGTCATGGGGCGCGCCTGCAGCGCCGCGCGCACGTCGTCGAGGGAGCGCTGCCGGGCCGCGTCGACGACGAGCTCCCCGCGGGAGCGACCGCCACGAGGAGATCCCATACCGCTGCGGTGGTTCGTGATGGCGGCGACGACGTGCTCACCGACGCCGAACCAGGTGCCGCCCGACTCGAGGTCGCGCCCGGCGACGATCGGCGCGTCGTCCCACCTCGCCAGCGGCGCTGTCTGGCGCGCGAGCAGCTCGTCACGGTTCAGCGCGAGCACGAGCGGCGCGGCGGGGTGCGTTCTCCAGAGGATGATGAGTGTGCACATAGGGCGAGGATAGCGTCAGCCCGCGTCGCCCGTATCGCCGTGCAGCACGGGCGGCGCGCCGAAGCGGCGGACGAACTCGGCGTAGAGCGCCTCCAGCGCCTCACGCGCGTCCTCCCCTTCGAGGAAGCGGAACCATAGGGCGCCGTGTCCGCGCGCGCCCGGCTCGGCGAGCTCGTCGGCGAACACCGTGCGCAGCGCCTTGGCAGCGTCGTTCGCGGCGTAGAAGTAGTAGACCATCGCGCTCCGTCCGCGCGGATAGCGCACGAGGCCGATGGCCTGCCGGACCTGCACCGCGGCCGGGCCGCGCGGCGCCGACCCGCCGATGACCTCCTCGCTCAAGGGGAACCAGCCGCTGAAGCTCATGTCGCTGTCCTCATGCGGGCCTCACGAGGAGGCGCTCGTGTAGGAGCGCAAGGCGAGCCGCCAGAAGAAGCGACAAGCGAAGAACAACAGCGACGCGAGCAGCGCGGCGCCGAACAGCCACGAGCTCTCGCTGCGGCCGAGCGCCGCCTCGGCCGGCACCGTCGTCAAAAACGCCACGGGCACGACGAACGTGAAGAAGAAGCGATAGGCCGTGGGGTACGCGCTCATGGGGAAGCGCCCGGCGTCGAGCAGCCCGCGCAGCACCTCGGTGGCGTTATAGATCTTCACGAACCAGATGCTCATGGAGGCGAGAAAGAACCACAGGCTGTAGAGCGTGAGCAGCCCGCACAAGAAGGGCAGCGCGCCGGCCCACAACGACGAGGGCGCGATGCCGAGCTGCGCCGCGCTGTACCCGATGAGGCCGGCGCCGAAGAGCAGGTCCGGCACGCCCCAGGGGCTCATCTGCCGGAGCGACACCCAGAACTGGCTGTCGATGGGCTTCAGCAACACGAAGTCGAGGGTGCCGTCCTCGACGTGCATGACGATGCGGTTCAGGTTCGGCGTCAGGAACGTGTTCGTGTAGCCCGACAGCAGCGTGAACACGCCCATGACCATCAGGCTCTCCTGCCAGCTCCAGCCCGCGAACTGGTAGTCGTGGCCGTAGAAGAGCGAGAGGCTGAAGAGCGAGCCGACGAGGTTGCCCACGCTCGAGAGGCAGGCGAGCACGAAGTTCGAGCGGTACTCCATCTCGGCGGCGACGCTCGTGCGCCAGAACAGCGACAGGGTCTTCGCGTAGCGGCGCACGACGTCATGCCCCCATGGCGGAGTAGTGCCGGAGGCCTAGGCGCCAGAGCACGCGGTTCAGCACGAAGAAGCCGACGCCCCACGCGGCCATGATGAGCAGGCCGCGCACCAGCTCGGCGTCGTCACCGAGCAGGATCGTGGTGGGGAAGTAGATGAGGTAGGGGAACGGCGTCGCCATGGCGAACGTGCGCACGGCGTCGGGGAAGAGCTCGAGGGGGGCGACTAGGCCCGAGAGGAACAGGTACGCGATCATCCAGAGGTTCTCGGCGTTGCTCGCCCGCTCGGTCCAGAACGCGAGCATCGCCAGCGTGTACTGCATGACGAAGCGCAAGAGCAGCGCGAGCACCATGAACGTGAACGCGAGGCAGACGGCCTTGAGGGACGGCACCCAGAACGCCTTCGGGTAGAGCGCGAACACGAGCAGCACGATGAGGAACGAGAACGGCATGCGCGCGAAGCGCTCGGCGACGTGCGAGAGCAGGTGACGCCAGACCGGATCGATGGGCATGAGCAGCTGGTTCGAGAGCTGCCCCTTGACGACGTCGTGCTCGAATTCCCAGATCACCCACACCACGGTCACCTGGCGCACGATGAACGCCGCCAGGAAGTAGCGCGCGAGGTCCGCGGGGGTCTTGCCGAGCTCGCCGTGCTCGGCCGCCTTCATCCACGCGCCCATCAGGATGAACGGCAGCGAGTTCGCCAGCGCCCACAAGACGAGCTCGGCGCGGTACGCGAGCATGTACGCGTAGTACGTCGTCAGAAACGCCCAGGCCTTGCGCCAGGTCGCCCTCATGAGCTCGTGCCCTCGCGCGCGTTCGCCGCTGCGGCCTCGCTCTCGTCGTCCGCGGCGCTCTGCCGGACCACCCCCTCCTTGAACACCTGCGCGATCACGGTCTCGACCGGCGGCTCCGTGACCTTCAGGTCAACGACGTCGAGGCTCTCGAGCGCGCGGCTCACCGTGCGCGTCAGCTCCGCGCGCGGCACCTTGAAGCGCACCACGAGCCCCTCGACGGAGGTCACCTCGCCAATCGCGCGCAGGCGCTCGTCTCCGCCGGCGGAGGCCGGCGCGTCCTTCAGCTCCACCTGCAGCTCGCGGTAGGGCGACAGGCGCTCGGTGAGCTCATCGAGGCTGCCGTCGTAGCCGAGCTCACCCTTGTGGATGACGATGACGCGCTCGCACAGCGCCACGATGTCGGCCATGTAATGGCTCGTCAGCAGCACGCTGGCGCCGTAGCGCTGGTTGTACTCGCGCAGGAAGTCCCGCATGGCCGCCTGCGCGTTGACGTCGAGGCCGAGCGTGGGCTCGTCGAGAAAGAGCACGCGCGGGCGGTGCAGCAGCGCCGCGAGCAGCTCGACCTTCATGCGCTCACCGAGCGAGAGCTTGCGCACGGGTTGGCTGAGCTTGTCGCCGAGCTCGAGCATGTCCGCCAGCTCGCTCGTGCGCCGCTTGGCCTCGCTCGCGGGGATCTCGTACACGGCCGCATTGATGCGAAGGGAGTCGGCGGCGGGGAGGTCCCAGAGCAGCTGTTGCTTCTGCCCCATGACGAGCGTGATCTGCTGCAGGAAGGCCTTCTCGCGCGCGAAGGGCCGATGTCCCGCGACCGTGACCTCACCGGCCGTGGGGTGAATGAGGCCCGTGAGCATCTTCAGCGTCGTCGTCTTGCCGGCGCCGTTCGG
>CAYLZW010000177.1:0-12274 GCA_964388085.1 uncultured Myxococcales bacterium
CCCATCGTCGACATCAAGCCCTACATCCCCATGGTGGACGCGTTCTTCGGCGTCTCCATCGGCTGGCTGAAGGGCATCGAGCAAGCCTCGCTCGAGGGCGCGCCCGTGCGCGACGAGCGAGCTCCCGACGAGGACGACTGAGGCCGAGCGTGTGCTCGGCGCCGCCCTCCGGTGTCCTCGAGCAAGCGCTACGCGACGGGCTCGGTGGCGACCTTCGTCATGCCGCGCTGGCGCAGGTAGACGATCATGGCGAGCGAGCCGGCCGCGACGATGATGGAGATGAACTGGCTCGTCGAGACCACGCCGTCGATGATGTAGCCGCGCTCCGCGTCGCCGCGGAAGATCTCGAGCGTCGAGCGCAGCATCGAGTAGAGCATGAAGTACATGAGCACCACCTGCCCGTGGAACCACTTGCGCGGACGCAGGTAGAGCAGGAGCAGGAACACGCAGGCCTCGCCGATGGACTCCGCGATCTGCGAGGGGAACAGCGGCACCGTATGGCCGGTGTCCCGCATCAAGGCCGCCACCTCGGCGGACGACGTCTGCAGCAGGCTGCCGTAGGCGAGGCTGCCTTCGGGGAAGCGCGCGGCGAAGGGGATGTCGCTGACGGCGACGCCCGCGTCCATGTGGTACATGGCGTCGCCCCAGCAGCAGCCCGCGGCGATGCAGCCGAAGCGGCCGAACACGTGCGCGAGCGGGAGGCCGACGACGGCGAGGTCGCCGAACTTGAGCGTCTGGCGCAGGTCCATGCCGCGCGTGCGGCAGAACCACAAGAAGGCGAGCAGGCCGCCGAGCGCGGCGCCGTAGAACACGAGCCCGCCCTTCCACACGACGAGCACGCTCGGCAGCGAGAAGGTGGTGCCGAACACCGTGACCTGGTCCCAGAAGCGCTCGACGAAGTACTCGCGCCAGTTGACGATGATGAACACGACGCGCGCGCCGACGAGGCCGCCCACGAGGGCCCAGAAGGCGACGTCGAGCACTTCGTCCTCGAGCTCACCGATGCGCTGGGCCTGGCGGTAGGCGACGAACATCGCGAGCAAGAAGCCCGAGACGATCATGACCCCGTAGGTGTGCAGCGGCAGGTCGAGGCCAGGGATGCGGAAGAGAACGGGATGCACGGCATTCCTCTTTGGCTGTCGGTCGCGAACCGTCTGGCGACGCGCCCCGCCGGCATCGCCTCCGGTAGCACAGGGTCCGCGCGACACAACCTAGGGACCCCGAGGCGGCGCCGCCGCAAGCCGAGCGGCACTTTTGACGACGAATCCGCCGCTCACGGACTGCGGCGGAGCGGCGGGCGGTGTTAGGTTCGGGAAGGAGGCGCCGTGCATGGTGAATAAACCGGCCGAGAGCCAGACGTCGTCGGGCGAAGGGCCGGCCGATCGAGCGAGGGAAGATCTCCCGTCGCCGAGGGCCCTCCACGGCGTCGGGCACGGGCGTCCCGAGGGCGTGGAGCTGTTCACGTCGCCTCCCGTCACGTCGCCTCCCGTCGCGTCGCCTCCCGTCGCGTCACCTCCCGTCACGTCACCTCCCATCGCGTCACCGGCGCCCGTCGCGGTGGTGGCCAGCCTACCTGCACCTACATCGGCTCCCGCGCCGGCCCCCGTCGCCATGCCGGACCCGCCGCTGCCCGCCGCGTTCGCGCCGCCGGACATTCCCGGCATGCGCCGAGAGGTGACCAAGCCCCTCGACGGGCTCGCCGAGAGCGCGCGGGAGCAATACCGCCAGAGCGAGGAGGGCGCGGCGCTCGAGATGCCGGCCGCGGACGAGCCCTCGGGGGAGGCGTCCGGCGCCGCCGAGGGGCTGTTCGGCGACGAGCCGGAGCTGCCGCCCTTCGCAGCGGGCCACCTGCACCTCGACGACGACGAGGCCGAGCCCGATCCGCTGAGCGAGAAGACGGTCGACATCGATCTGCCGCGCCTGTTGCTGCAGCAGCAGGACGGCTCCATCTCGACGGACGAGTCCGCCACCGTCGAGGGCGCCCCGCTGCTCGACTCGCACACGGACATGGCGGCCAAGCCTCCGGCCGCGGGCGAGCTGCTCGCGGGCGATGACGGCACGAGCATCCGCCTCGAGGCGCCGCTCGGTGATCAGCGCGGCAGCGTGTTCTTCCGAGCCCGCGTCGACGAGGACGAGCAGGCCTACACCGCCGTGTGGACGCCCGATCCTCCGCCCGAGCCGCCCTGGTCGCACATGCCCGATCCGCGCGTGGTGCGCCCGCGCACGCGCGCCACCCTCGAGGGCGCCGCCGTGCGCGTGTTCGAGCGGCCCAAGGGCAACACCGTCATCGACTACCTCTCCGACGGGGACCGCTTCCTGCCCGCCATGGCCGCGCTCGAGCTCGGCATCGAGCTGGCCGAGATCCTCGAGAGCCTCCACGGCGCCGGCCAGTACGTCTACGACCTCGACCCGAGCCAGATCGTCATCGAGCGCGGCGGTCGCGTGCGCCTGTACGCCATCAACGGCTTCACGACGCATGGCCGCACCTCGCCGCAGGTGGGCGTGTTCGCGGCCCCCGAGGTGCGGCGCCGGCTCAGCTACCTCATCGGCGCGCACTCGGACGTGTACGCCGTGGCGCTCATGGTCTACGCGCTGCTCGCGCGCCGCTCGCCCCTCGACCAGGAGCTCGACGCCGGGCTGCTCGTGAACCCGCGCGTGTTCCGCCCCGAGTGTCCGCTCGGCATCTGGCCCTACCTCTCGCCCTGCCTCGCGGCGGTGCCCTCTCGTCGCGTCGGGCACGCGCGCGGCCTGCGCCAGCAGCTCGAGCTCGCGCGCGGCCGCCTGCTGCAGGAGTCGCGCGCGGCCGAGAACCCCGAGCCCATCGTCCTCGAGGCCTGGGCCGAGCTACACACCGGGCTCGGCAAGGCTCGTCGCGGCGCCGCCCAGCAGGACCGCGCGCTCGCCGTCACCGACGACGAGGGGCGGGTCGGCCTCTACCTCATCTCGGACGGCGTCTCGCGCTCGCGCTTCGGGGACGGCGCCTACGCGGCCGAGCAGGTCGAGACCGCCGCGCTGCAGCGCTGGGAGGCCCTCGAGAAGGCCGGACCAGCGGGCCTCGCGCTCAGCCACCCGCAGCGCATCGACGTGCTGCGCCAGATCGCGCGCACGGCGGGCAAGCGCATCTCGAGCGAGGTGAACACGCGGCACGCGCCCATGGCGAACGAGCCGAACCAGGTCATGAGCGCCACGCTGGCGGCGGGCTTCATCGTCGACGGGGAGGCGACGGTGGCGAACCTCGGCGACTCGCGCGCCTACCTCGTGCGCGAGGGCACCATCGAGCGCATCAGCATCGACCACGACAGGGCCACCGACGCCCTGCGCATGGGGCTGACCTTCAAGGAGGCCGCCGAGGTGCGCATGGGGGCGGCGCTCACGCGCGTGGTCGGCCGCGTCATCATCGACGAGGAGGGCAGCTCCCGTCCGGACCCCTTCGATCCCGAGGTCTTCCGCGTGCGCCTGTTGCCGGGCGATCGCTTGCTGCTCTGTTCCGACGGCGTCACCGACTTCGCCGCCGGCCCCGGCGCGAGCCAGGCGGAGGCCGAGGCGCGCATGCTCGAGTGCGTGCTCGAGTACGAAGATCCCGCGCGCGCGGCCTACGAGCTGGTCGTGCTGGCGAACCGCGCGGGCGGCTATGACAACATCTCCTGTGTGGTCATCGCCGCCCATCCGGGGTAGGTGAAGCAGACCGAAATGGAGCCTCCTGTGACGCTGTCCTTCTCGATGCCCCCCGACGAAGCCTTCATGGAGCTGCCCGGCATGCGCGGGCTGCGGCTCGCGCGCATCGGCCAGGCCGACGGCAAGACCCTCGAGGTCATCGAGGGCGTCAAAGGCGTGGTCATCCCCATGCTGCGGCATCCCGGCGGCGAGAAGGGCCGCATGCTCTCGGGCAAGCTGCGCATCGTCGTCGACGGCACGGCCCGCGTCGTCGAGCAGGGAGAGACCTGGGAGGTGCCGGCCGACGTCGAGCAGGGCCCGCACATGTTCCTCGACGACAGCCGCGTGGTGATCCTGCGCGAGGGCAAGAGCGCCTACGACGAGTGACGTCGGTATGAGCGCCACCGTCCGCATCGCGCTCACCCCCGGCTGCCCGGCCGGCATCGGACCCGAGGTGGTCGCCGGCGCCCTCGCGCGCGCCGAGCTCGACGACGAGAGCGTTCGCTGTCAGTTCCTCGGACCGGCCGGACTGCTCCTGCGCGGCGCCGCCCTGCTCGGCATCGACGCCAAGGAGCTGCCCGGGAGCGTCCCGCTCGTGCGTCTCTCGTGGCAGGGCCGCGCGCGCGACGTCGAGTGCCAGGCACAGCGCGAGCTCTCGACGCTGCTGCCGCGGCTCGCGCAGACAGCGGGCCCCTACGGTCCGCCCGACGAGGCCGCGCTGCGCTTTCAGCGAGACGCGCTCGTGTCCGCCGCGCGTCTCGCGAAGGCCGGCGAGGTGCAGGCCATCGTCACGGGGCCCGTGCGTAAGCGCGCGCTCACGAGCGACGCGGGCGGCACCTTCCCGGGGCAGACCGAGCTGCTGCACCACCACCTCGCGGCCGACGACGACGAGCCGCTCATGTGCTTCACCGGCGGACCCTTCGTGCTCGGGCTCGCCACCGTGCACGTGCCCCTGCGTGAGGTGACGACGCGGCTCACGAAGGCGCGCGTGCGCCTCTGCCTCGAGCGGCTCACCGCCGCCAGCCGTCGGGTGATGTCGGTCGAAGAGCCGCGCATCGTCGTGCTCGGCGTGAACCCGCACGCGGGCGAGGGCGGGCTGCTCGGCGACGACGAGGCGCGGGTGCTCGAGCCCGTGCTCTCGGAGGCGCGCGCGCGCGGTGTCGTCGTCGACGGGCCGCTGCCGGCGGATGGCTTCTTCGCGAGCCTCAAGCGCCGGACGCCCGACGCCATGCCGCACGGCGTGCTCGCCATGCACCACGATCAGGGCCTGGCGCCGTACAAGCTGCTCGCCGCCGGCCAGGGCGTGAACCTCACCTGGGGCCTCACGGTGCCGCGCACGAGCCCCGACCACGGCACCGCCGACGACATCGCGGGCCAGGGCCTGGCGGACCCATCGTCCACCATCGCGGCGCTCGAGCTGGCCGCCCGCCTCGCGCTCGGCGCCTGACGCCCTGGCCGTCCGAGACAATCAGCAGGCCCTCTGCCGCGGCGCGCTGGCGACCACAGCGGCAACGAATTCGCCCAAATAGAGGCACGCGCGAAGGCTCGACGATTCAATGATTGCCCTCCGCGGGCGTTGACTGCTATTCCGTGCCCTCGACCGCGTCACCGCTGCTATGGCGAGGGCGCGCCGCGCGACAATCCGCGCGGGGGGGAGACCACGATGAAGCACTTCGATGTCGCCATCACGGGCGGTGGACCCGCGGGTGCCACGCTGGCCGCGCTCTTGGCCAAGAAGACCTCGCTGCGCGTGGCGCTGTTCGAGAAGGACAAGTTCCCGCGCGACCACATCGGCGAGTCCTTCTCGCACCGCATCGTCGGGGTGCTGCAAGAGAGCGGCGCGCTCGAGAAGATCCTCGCCAGCGACTGTTGGGTCCGTAAATACGGCGGCTTCTATGCGTGGAACCCCGAGCGCCCGGCCGCGACCTTCTTCGATCATCACGTCTGGCAGAAGGACGGCGTCCATCGCTGGTCCATGCACGTCAATCGAGCCGAGTTCGATCAGATCCTCCTCGAGCACGCGCGCTCGCTCGGTGTGCTGGTCTACGACGAGACCGAGGTCGTCTCCGTGCACGGCGCGGAGGGCGGCGGGCATCAGGTGCGGCTCTCGACGGGAGAGGCGATCACGGCCGCGATCTTCGTCGAGGCCGCCGGGCGCCAATGCACCTTCGTCTCGGACCAGAAGAAGCAGTGGCTGTCCCGCTTCAAGAACGTCGCCGTGTGGACGCATTTCCTCGGCGCGAAGCCGGCGCAGTCGCTGCCCGGTGACTGGAACCCCTTCCGCGAGCAGAACCTCTCCGCCATCGGCAGCTTCGCGTACCGCGACGGCTGGTGCTGGTTCATTCCCGTCAAGCGCTGGGTCGACGGCGAGCGCGTCGAGACCACCTCGATCGGGCTCATCACGGACGGGGAGGCCCTGCGCACCGCCCAAGGCGACCTGCGCGACGCGGGCACCTTCCTCCGGCACATCCGCCAGGTGCCGCTGCTGGCCGATCTGATCGAGGACGTCACCCCGCTCGACGACCGCCTGCACGTCGCCACCAACTATTCGATGATCAGCGACGCCATGTGCAACGTCGACGAGCGTTGGGTTCGGCTCGGTGACTCCGCCTACTTCGTCGACCCGCTGTTCTCGTCGGGCGTCGCCTTCGCGCTCTTGCACGCGCAGGCGGCCTGCTTGCTGATCAAGAGCACCCTCGAGGGCAAGTACGACGAGCGCGGGGTGCGCGAGCTGTGGGCCGACTACGACACGAGCCTGCAGCGCGTGGCGCGCTCGTTCTCCATCGGCATCGACCACTGGTACCACGCCATCTCCGAGCGCCACCCGGAGAGCACCTACTGGAAGCGGCGCAGCGGTGAGCAGAGCTTCTTGATTGATCACGCCGATTTCCAGTCGCTGGTCGACACCGACCTCGCCATTCCGCCCGACCTGAAGGCGGTGCTCGGCCAGGGCGTCGGCCGGGGCAGCCCGCTCGACAAGGTCAGCGGGGCCATCGCGTCCGGCTTGCCGAGCGCGAATGATCCGCTGCAGCTCTCGTCGTCGACCGAGCTCGTGGGCGGCCTCTCGCTCGGCGTCGGCGGCGCGCGCGGCAGCCCCTTCCCGGGCGAGCCCGAGCAGGTCACGGCGTCTTTCTGGCAGGATCCGCTGAAAAACGGCGATAGCCTCCGCTCGCATTGCGAAGAGCCCGTGCGCTGCCTCTATTTCCGCTCCGGCGACGTCACCGTCAAGGCGCAGGACACGCCCGCCACGCGGGAGCTGCGCGAGACCCTGGCGCGCGGCGAGCTCAGCTTCGCCGAGGCGCACGAGTGCCTGGCGGCGCCGGAGCTGCGGCTCCTCGTGGATCTCATTCGTGCGGGGCTCGTGGCGGGGCAGCCTACCCGTGATCCCGCAGCGACGCGGTGATCTCGAGCCGGCCGTCCTCTCGCCGGCGCACCGTCACCGCGTCGCTCAAGCGCCGAATGGCCCCGAAGCCGCAGCCGAGCCCGGCCTGCATCTGGCCGCTGTCGTCGACGATGCGCGGCTTCTCACCGCCGGCCGCGAGCAGCGCCGCCGGCACCTCCTCGCAGCGCTCCTGATCGAAGGAGCGCAGCACCACCGCGCCGTCCCGCCACTCGAGCTCGAGCACGCCGGCGGAGGCGTGCCGCACGAGGTTGCTCGCGAGCTCGCCCGCGATGATCGCCACCTCGTGCGCGGCCGCGCGCCGAAAGCCTACGCGCTGCGCGAAGCGCAGGGCCAGCGAGCGCGCCACGGCCGCGTCGCTCATGCGCTCAATCGACAGTCGGCTCGGCAGCACGCCGCCCGGGGTCTCCATGGCGAGCGCGCTCAGGAGCGGTTCGAGCCCTCGAAGACGGCGCCGTTGCCGAGCCCGGCCACCATGGCCGCCTGCGCGTTGCCGGCGCCACGGCGGGCCTGCTCGAGGAAGCGGAAGCAGGTCTTGAGCGCCTCGCGGAGGTTACGCACGATGGCGATCTCGCGCAGGTCGACCTCGAGCTGCACCAGCGTCTGCGCGATGTTCGGCGAGATGCCCGAGATGACGCAGAACGAGCCGAGCAGCTGGACCGAGCGCAGCATGCGGATCAGGTGATCGGCGGTGGCCGTGTCGACGACGTCGACGCCGGTCAGGTCGATGATCACGCACATGGCGCCACCGGCGGCGACGCGGCCGAGCAGGCGCTGCGTCATCTCCACCGAGCGCTGCGTGTCGACGATGCCGACCACCGGCAGCATGACGACGTCCTGCCACACGTCGATGATCGGCACCGAGAGATCGGCGATGGCGAGGCGCTGGCGCTCGATGATCTCCATGCGCTGCTCGTTGAGCTCGTCGTTCTCGAGCCGCATCTGCACGAACTGCTCGACGAAGTTGTTGAACACCTCCTCGAAGATCGAGAAGTCGTCCTCGTCGTGAACGCGGATGCGCAGCTCGTCGCGGTCGGTGCTGCCGCCGGCGATGCCGCCGAGCACGTCCGCGATGCGAACGAGCCTGTGCTTCGGGACCACCATCGTCTCGCCGTCGTTCACCATCTCATCCTCTTGCACGCTCACGTCTGCCTCCTCAGCTCACATCGGGCCTGTGCGCGCTTGCGTCGGGAGAATCCTGCAGCAGCCGCTTCATGAGAGAGTCCTCGTCACGCTTGTCGTCCGCCGCGCCGGGCCGCACGCCGAAGGCCTCGAGGGCCTCCTCGAGGCTCCGCGTGGTGCGGCCGGCGGCGAAGTCGAGGCCCATGGACTGCAGCGTCAAGGCGACCTCCGGCGACAGGCCCGAGACCATGGTCGGGGTGCCGAGGAAGCGCGCCGCGCGCGAGAGCCTGACGACGACGGAGCAGAGGTGGCTGTCGAGCATCCACACGCCGGACAGATCGATGATGAGGCCGGTCGCGCCGTTCTCGTGAATGCGCGCGAGCAATGACGCCGCCAGCGCCTCCGCCTCGTGATCGAGGATGTCACCCTGAATGGGGACGAGGATGACATTCCACAGGCGAATGATCGGGACCGGGCTCTCCTTGTCGATCACGCACGTACCTCCGCGAGCAGCAGCGTCACGTCGTCGTTCGGGGTGGCGTAGGCGTCGAACAGGCGATCGCACCTGTCTTCGAGCGACGCCTCGCGCGGGCCGTCGAGTGACATCGTTCGTTGGATCCCGTCCGAGAAGACGGCGAAATAGTCGCCCTGCCCGAGCGGCTGGCGAAACAGGCGCAGCGCGCTGTGATGAGAGCCGAGGATGCCCGGGCTCAAGACGAAGGGGATGCGGGTCCCGCGCGCGCGCAGCTCGACGTTGCCGACGCCGCAGCCCACGAGCGTGCCCTGCTCGAACAGACACACCGTCGCCGCGGCGCCGCGCGTGCCCCTGAGGGCGCGATGCAGCCCGCTGACGAGGGGCTTTACCCCGTCGTCGCTCGGGGCGGACTCCAAGAAGGCGAGCGCGTGGGACGCGGCGTCCTCGGCCTCCGCGCCGTGCCCGAGCGCGTCGATCACCGCGAGCAAGGTGCGCGCGGCCTCGTCGCGGACGAACACGGCGTCACCGCTCTTGTCCTCGCCCCGCTTTGGGCGGGTCCGGTGCGCGACGTGCAGCTTCAAAGCGCGATCTCCGCCTGCACGCGCGTGCCGCGCGGGCTGCTGTCGATCTCGAAGTGCGTCGCCATGCGCTTGGTGCCGAGGATGCCGAGCCCCATCCCGGTCTTGCTGCGGTAGCCGCCGGCGAGGACCTCCTGGAGGTTCGCGATGCCGGGGCCGCTGTCGGTGGCGAGGATCACGAAGCGGCGCGGGCTCTGCTCGACCCTCATCTCGACGCTGCCGCCCTTCGAGTACTTCGCGATGTTGCGCGCGAGCTCGCTGACGGCGGTCGCGATGCGCTGCATGGCGTAGCTCTCGACGCCGATCTCCACGCACATGCTGCGGGCCATGAGGCGCGCGCGGCTGACGTCGCGCTCATCGCTGACCGAGACGACGGAGGCCGCCGTGTTCGGCTGCCCGCCGGCCGCGGCCCAGAGCTTCTCCATGACCTCGGCGCGGACGCTGGCGACCGCGAAGATCTGCAGCGAGCGCTCGATGGTTCGCACCACCGCCTTGAGCTCGTCCGCGCTCGCGCGCGCGGCGTCCACCCGATTCGACTTCAGCGCCCGGCTGAAGATCGCCCGCGCGTTGATCGAGGAGATGTAGGTCTCGAGCACACCCAGGAGGCGCGCTGTCGCGTCCGACATGCCATCGGTGGAGAGCGTTGGGCTTGTTGCTGGGTCGCCGCTTTGACCGAACGAGGCCATGAAATCCGCTCTCATCCCCCGGTCATTGCTCTCCCGCCCGTCGCCCCCAGCAGCGGAGCGCGCACGCTACTCCAGACCGTTCGGCGAGACAAGCAGCCTGGAACTATTTGCGTTGCTTTATTGGGGCACTTTGTCGCGACCCCCGCTTTTTAGCAGGGGTCATTCTTGACGCGTAGCACGATAACCGGCGGTCGTTGCATGGCTGAAGTGAACGGCCGACGCGAAGTTCAGCTTTGCAGGTAACGACCTTGATGTTATGCGCAGGCCACACTTGGGTCAGTGAGGGACCGCGCGTCGCACGCCGGCTGTCCAAAGCTGGCGATTCTGCCGACGAAAACGCACGCATGAAGTGCTGGCCTCGACGACTGGGTCGCCGTTTCGAGCAGCGCGCCGAGAAGGCGCCCCGGGTCCGCCAAACGAAACACATTGCTCCGCGGGCAGGACAAGCGGCCGCGGCTATCGACAGGGGCAGACGATGTCAGCGAACGCAGAGGCCGCCATGGGCTACTTCACCGAGCAGGTGGAGTCCACGAAGACCGAGGTCACGGTCTCCCGTGCTCTCTGTGACGTTCTGCGCGCCGCCGGCGTACGGCAGGCGTTCGGCATCGTCGGCGGCGGTAACGCCCCGTTCGCCGAGGCGATCCTGAAGAGCGACATGGAGCTCATCCACACCCGCCACGAGGCCGGGGCGGCCTTCTCGGCCACCGAGTCGTCGCTCGTCTCGGGCGCGCCCACCGCCGTGTTCGTGACCACCGGGCCCGGCCTCTTCAACGCGCTCACCGGCGTCGTCGGCGCTCGCTGGGACGGCGCCAAGGTGATCCTCGTCACCGGCATCACGAGCCCCGCGCTCAAGGGCCGCTGGGGGGTGCAAGAGACCAGCAGCTACACGATGCCCGCGGACGGGCTGTTTCGGGCCGGGACGATCTTCGACTACGCCGTCGAGCTGGAGGACGTCCGGGAGCTGCCCGAGATCGCGCGGCGCCTGCGCCTTGGTTGCGCGCGGCCCGGAGGGTTCGTCGCCCACATCGCGTTCCCGTTGGCGCTGCAGACGACCCTCATGTCGAGGCCGAGAGCGCTCCCCTCCGCCGATCTGCGGCTCTCGGGGGCGGGTCCGGCGCTCATCGAGGCCTGCGCCGAGCGGCTGCGCGACGTGCACTTCTCCATCTGGCTCGGCCATGGCGCGCGCCATATCGCCGGTCCCGTCAAGGCGCTCGCCGAGCGCACCGGCGCCGCGGTCATGTGTACGCCGCGGGCCAAGGGCATCTTCCCCGAGGACCACCCGCAGTTCGTCGGCGTCACCGGCGCCGGCGGACACGACAATGTGCTCGAGTACGTGCGCGCCTGCCGCCCGCGCGAGACGCTCGTCCTCGGCACGCGCCTTGGCGAGGCGAGCTCCTTCTGGATCGACGAGCTCGCGCCGGTCAACGGCTTCATTCAGGTGGACCTGAACCCGGACGCGTTCGGCGTCTCCTACCCCGAGGCCCCCGTGCTCGCGGTGCAGGCGGAGATCGGCGCGTTCGTCGAGCAGCTCTCCGAGGCGCTGCCGGCGCGGGCCCGCCCCACCGAGCTGCGCGGCCTGGCGCCGCTCGTCCCGCTCGCGGCCGAGGCGGGCCGACCCGTTCGGCCGCAATTCCTCATGCAGACCTTGCAGAGCCGCGTCATCGACAACACCGGCGCCCTCGTCATGAGCGAGTCGGGCAACTCGTTCGCGTGGGCGAACCATTACCTGCGCTTCCTTGCGCCGGACCGCTACCGCACGAGCGCGCTGTACGGCTCCATGGGGCAGGTGGTGGCGGGCGCCGTGGGCGCTGCGGTCGGGCGCAAGGGCAAGGCCGTCGCCATCGTCGGTGACGGCGCCATGTTGATGAACAACGAGATCAGCACGGCGGTGCAGTACCGGGCGCAGGTCGTCTGGGTCGTGCTCAACGACGCCCGCTACGGCATTACGCACCAGGGAATGGAGGCCTGGGGATTCACCCCCGTCGAGACCGAGCTCCCGCCCACCGACTTCGTCATGATGGCCGCCTCCGTCGGAGCGGCGGGCGTCAAGGTCACGTCCGAAGAGGAGCTCGCCGCCGCCCTCGATGAGGCCATGGCGCACGACGGGCCCTTCGTCGTCGACGTCAGCATCGACAGGAGCGACGTGTCCCCCGTGCTGAAGAGCCGCATCGACCGCCTGCGCGCGGAGGGGCCGAAGCTGGAGGCGTAGCGCACGTCGTTCGGGGGCACGTCTTTCGGGGGCACTGCTTTCGGGGGGCACTTCTTTCGGGGGCACTTCTTTCGGGGGGCACTTCTTTCGGGGGGCACTTCGTTTCGCGGAGCTTCACCGCGCCCGGCCGTTCACCTATCGTGCGCCCGC
>CAYLZW010000178.1:0-12197 GCA_964388085.1 uncultured Myxococcales bacterium
TCGCCGAGGAGTGGGGCGGCAAGTACCGCGACCGCATCGACGTGCTGCGCGCGGTCAAGAGCGTGACCACGCGCACCTTCCCGCACCCCGTGCGCGTCGATCGTCTGCCCGGCAGCGGCGAGCTCGTGGTCAGCGAGCTGCAGCCCGCCGCCATGACGACGCTGCCGCTCGCTTAGCCCTCGTCCGAACGCCCGCGCGCGAGACCCCACGTGAAAGTGATTGGCGACGACGACATCCGTGGCTGGCAGGCGAGCGCTCGCACGCTCACCGAGGTCGCGCACGGCTTCACGGCGAAGGGCGTGAGCAGCCAGTCCCTCGAGCGGACGGCGGGCATGCCGCTGCACCTCTCGTTCGTCACGAGCCAGCTCGCGCACGAGCGCGGCGGCGAGCTGCCGAGGGACGCGCTCGACTCGCTGCCGTTCTACAGCCTCTGCAAGGGGCTGTTCTTGCCGCTGTCGTCGATGTCGCCCGACAAGGTGCGGTGGCTGTTCGGCATCGAGGCGCTGCCGCCGCCGGACGCGCACGGCAAGGAGGAGCTGCTCGTCACCTTCTTCGGCAAGCCCATCGGCCTCTCGCTGGAGCAGAAGCTCGCGTGCGTGCTCGGCGATCCCTTTCGCGGCAAGCGCGGCACCTTCCGGCGCGACAGCCTCTTGCGCCTGCTCATGGGCACGCAGCTCATCTCTCGTCGAGCGCTGCTCGATCGCCTCGCCGTCGTCGGAGACCCCGCGGTGCTGTTCGCCGAGTCGCGCCCGCGGCTCCGTGAGGAGCCGCCGCTGACGGCCGCCGAGGTGCTCGAGACGATGCGCCTCGTCCGCCAGGACCGGCGGGAGGCACGCTTTGAAATTTTGCGAAGCGTGCTATCGAGGTGCGGTCGGCTCGAGGCGTTCTTCTTCGCCAAGCTGCTGCTGCGCAAGGCCGGCTTCGGCTTCGATTATCAGGGCCCGCTGCTCGCGCGCGCCATGGCCGAGCAGTTTCAGGTCTCGCCCGACGAGGTCTCGCACGCCATGGCGCTGACCGACTCGTTCCACGTCGCCGGTGTGCTCGAGCGCGAAGGGCGGGCGGGGCTCCTGCGCATCCAGCTGAAGCCGCTCGTGCCCGTGCGCCCGGCGCTGGCGGGCGGCTTCGCCGACGACCTCGAGCGCTTTCCCGTGTGGGTCGAGCGCAAGTACGACGGCGTCCGGCTCATCCTGCACAAGAGCACCGATCGCACGGGCGCGGTGCTGTGCGGCGCTTACACGAGGAGAGGGAACGACTGGCTCGAGCTGGTGGCCGGGCTCGACGCCACCATTCGGATGCTGCCGGCGTCGTCGTGCATCCTCGACGGTGAGCTGCACGGCAGCTTGCTCGATCCCTACGGCGGCGCGCGTCCGGCCGCGGTCTACGAGGTGTTCTCGGCGCTGCAGGGAGACCGGGCGCTGCCCGTCACGCTGCGCTACGCGGCCTTCGACGTGCTCTACCACAACGGCGCCGACCTGACCTCGCTGGCCCTGCAGGATCGTCGACGTCACCTCGAAGCGCTCATCGCTCCCCTTCGGGCCTACCCGACGGCGGTGCCGCTCTCCTTGGCGGAGGGACAGCTCGCGTCGACGAGAGAGGACGTGAACCGCCTCTACCAACACTTCCGCCGGCAGGGTTACGAGGGCATCATCGCGAAGGATCTGTCGCGGCCGTATCTCTTGAACGCGCGCGATCCGACCTGGGCGAAGAAGAAGCCCGAGATCACGCTCGACCTCGTGCTGCTTGGCGCCGTGTTCGCGGTGACCTCGAAAGAGAACGCCGGCCTGTTCGGCTCCTACGTCATCGGCGCGCGGCTGCCCGACGGGGGCTTCGAGGACGTCGGCGATGTGGCCGGCACCGATCGGGTGCGCGACGCCGAGATCCAGCAGGAGATCATGCGCGAGGGGCTGCTCACCGGACGTCGCATCGAGCGCGCGAGCGCGTCGGGGACGCGCCCCGGCGTCGAGCTCGCGCCCGCCATCGTCGCCACCGTGAAGTTCAGCGGCATCACCGTCGACCGCCCCACGGGGAAGCTCGCGCTGCGCGATCCGAAGCTCGTGCATCTCCGCTCGGATAAGTCCCCGCTCGAGGCGGACACGACGACGGCCATCGAGAAGCTGCACTTGAAGCAGCGCATGGGCTGAACCCGCGTCAGGTGTCTCCCGTGCACGCGGCCGCCGCCATCGAGAGTGCGACACCGGCTAACAGGCTCCAGCTCCAACTCGCTGACCCGGCTGGAACGTGACTCCAACCTGCCTCCGAGGTTCGGAGGTGTTAGGAGTCATGCGTGGTGAAGAACATCAAGAGCAAGAAGAAGCGGAACTTCCGATGAGCGCGGCCACCTCCGCGCGCGCCTTCTCGACCGCCTCGTCCGCCCGCCAGCCGAAGGGGTGGCTCCGGCTGGCGGCGTTGCCAGAGTGCTGCGTGAAGAACGGCAGCATGGCCTCGAGCACGCACGCATCCACGGGCGTCGTGGCGTGGTGATCCATGTAGAGCGGCAGGCTGAGCGGCATGGATCGAGGTGTAGCGTCGCAAAAGACCCTCGGCGAGAGGGCATGCGCGGGCCCTCGGCCTACCCCTCGCGCTCGACGGTGACCTCGAAGTTGAAGAAGTCGTAAAGCTCGCTCAACGAGTCGTTCCCGTAGACGCTGAACGAGATCCCGTTCGCGAGCGAGAAGGGCAGGGCCCGGAAGGCCTGACTGCTGGCGATCCCGGCGCGCAGGATACAGGTCACGTTCGCGTCGGCGCCGCCCTGCCCGGGCTCGATCCGGAACATGAGCTCGAAGTGACCGGCCGTGAAGCCTACGAGCGAAGCGTCGAAATCGGACAGCACCTGGTTGTTCGGCAAACCATCCGCGCTGCCGGCGGGTCCGGACACGTCCTCCGGGTAGGTGATCAGGTAGCCGTAGTCCTCATTGGCGCCGTCGCGCACCTCGACGCCGACGAAGGTCCGCGCCCCGACGTCGTCTCCGAACAGCCCGTCCGCGATCCCGAAGGCGGGGTCATTGTCGCCGCTTGGCTGAACCCGGTTGACGACGATGCGCACGACGACAGGGCTCGCGGGATCGAGATCGTCCGGTCCGAGCAACGGCAGCGTGAGGATGCGAGCCCGTCGAGCCGCCATGTCTGCGCCGACCGAGATCGTCGTGTCCGAGATCGTCGACGGCCGAAGGTCGCCCCACGTGGCGTTGACCTCGAGCCAGCGCGGGGTCATCAGGCGGTGGAAGAGGGTGGCCGGTCCGCTCGAGGCGGCGGACGCCAGGGCGAGGTCCCGGAAGACCGCGCCGTCACAGAGCTGCAGTGCGCCGCTCACGGCGTCGAAGTGGAGCCCGCCCGCGGCAGCGGTATCGCAGGCGTTGATGAAGAAATCGCTGAGCGTGCGCGCCTGCAGCGCGGTGACATTCGTCTCGACCTGCCCGACACGCGTCTGTGCGTCGTCGGCCGTCGTGCGCACGGTCGCGAGAGAAGCGCCGGCGGCGACCTGGCCGGCGCCCTCCCCGAAGTTCACCGCCAGCGTCACATCCGCGCCGTTCAGGCTCGCCAGTATCCCCTCGCCCGCGAGCACCTGACCGCCGCCTACCACCGGCGCGACGCACTCCCAGCCGCCGCTGCCGCGCGCGACCAGCTGGCCGGTCGTGCAGCTATCCACGACGGGGACGCGGCTGTTATCGATCGCCACGGTAACGTCGGCGCCACTGTCGCTGGCCACGATCCCGTCGCCGGCGAGCACTTCACCGCTGCCTGCCGGTGGCTCGACGCACTCCCAGCCGCCGTCGCTGCGCGAGATCAGCTGTCCGGTGGTGCAGCCGTCCACGACGGGGACGCGGCTGTCGTCGATGGCCAGCGTTACGTCGGCGCCGTCCGCGCTGGCCACGATCCCGGCGCCCGCGAGTACGTCACCGCTGCCCGCCGGTGGCTCGACGCATTCCCAGCCGCCGTCGCTGCGCGAGATCAGCTGTCCGGTCGTGCAACCGTCCACGACCGGGACGCGGCTGTCATCGATGGCCAGCGTCACGTCGGCGCCATTCTCGCTGGCCACGATCCCTTCGCCCGCGAGCACGTCGCCGCCGCCTGCCGACGGCTGCTCGACGCACTCCCAGCCGCCCTCCTTGCGCGCGACCAGCTGCCCATTCGCGCACGCATCGACGACGGGGACCTGGCTGTCATCGATGCTGACGCGACCGTCCGCGACGGTCATGCCCTCGCCCGTGACGTCCTCGGGCGGCGGGGCCTCGATGGTGCAGCCGATGGTCAGCGCGAGAACGGCGAGCCCAAACGAATCACGGTGCTTCATGGTTCCTCCTCCGCGGGGAGAGTGAAGGCCAGCGCGGCCAGACCCGCCGCTGTCGCGGTTCCCGCCACTCCCGCTACGCCCCAGCCGATGCTGCTCACGAGCGCGCTGCTTTGCGCGCCGCTAATGTGCTCTGAATAGTTGGCCGCGAACGGTGACGCGCCTGCCTGCATCATCGCCAGCGTTCCGAAGCCGACACCCACGGCCGCGGCGATGAGGGTGGCGCCGCCGGCGATTCCGGCCGCGGTCCACGCGAGACCGCTCAGCGCGTCGGACGACGGCCCCGTCGCTGGCTCGGACGGCTCGTCCGGCAGCGCTGCCGGCGCTGGCTTCGGCGCCGGCGGCTTCGGCGCCTCGCCCGTGGTCACCTCGACGACGCTGGAGCGCATCGCGGCGATGAGCTGGTTCTCCAGGGCGTCGACCTCGCGGCTCACGCGCTCCACCACCACGGCTCGGCGCACGTCGATGATCTTGATGTTGATCAAATAGAAATCACCGACCGCGCCGATGCTGGCGTGCGCGATCAGGTCCGCGCCGAGGGCGCCGCCCATCTCCGCCAGGCACGAGGTCTCGGTGCAGGCGAGCAGCTGGTTGCGCTGCTCCGCTTGCAGCATGGCGCTGATGTCCGAGCTGCCGATGACGGTGTAGCGCCCGCTCTTCTGGAACTGGGTCAGCATGAGCTCATTGAGGAGCCGCACGACGCCCGGGTCGATACCGTGCTCCGCCGCCATCTCCGTGATCACGATGCGCGGCAGCGGCTTCGCGTCCTTCGTGCCGCCCACGCGCTCGACCTTCTCGACGAGGACGAGATCGTCGTCGGCCGTCAGCGAGTTGATCTCCTCCGAGCGCTGCGCTCCGCGCGGCAGATCGGCGGTCGCGACGACGAGGTCACCGCGGACGCGCACGAAGAGGTTCATGATGTCGAGCCCGGGCGTGCCGAGGTGCTTGACCAATGCCCGGGTGAACGGGCTCGCCTCACCGGGCGCGCCGTCGTACGCGACGGTGCCGGGCGCGGCGGCGTAGCTGATCAGCGTGCCGCGGAAGTTGTCGAGGTTGTCGCGGCTGAGCCCCGACGAGCCCGCGGACTTGCCGCCGAGACCGAAGGGCGAGGTGCGGCAAGCGTCGAGGACGAGGATGCGGGTGCGGGCGCCGCTGAAGACTTGCAGCACCTGACGCACGCTGATGCCCTGGACCGGGACGTCGTTGAGGCTGCGCACGTGCGCGGAGCGAGGCAGCAGCCAGTTCTCACCGTCGACCTGGACGGCGTGGCCGGAGAAATAGAACACCAGCACTTTGTCCTCGACCAGCGGCTGCACCTCCAGGAGCGTGTCGATGAACGCCTTGCGATCGAGGTTCTCGCGCGACACCACGCGCAGCCCCGTGTGCTCCTCGAGCGCCCCGCTCAAGAGCTCGACGTCGTGCTCGGGGGAGTTCAGGTCGAGAGCCGGGCCCCCGTACTCGTCGATGCCGATCAAGAGCGCGACCCCTGGATCGGCGGCTGCGGTGAGCGAGAGCAGGCTCGCCAGCACGACGGCGTTCATGGCATCTCCGGTGCGAGGGTCAGGGTCACGGACGCCCGCGAAGACGCCCGGTGAAAGTCGAACGATGCCTTGGCTAGCACGTCCCGGACGCAGCGCCCAACCGCCTCCTCGGCGTCCGCGTCGAGGAGGCGTTCGATTTGGACCGAGTCGATGGAGACCTGCTCGACGATGCCGTGCGAGCTGATGAGCAACGAGACGCGGAGCGTTGTTTCGTCGTCGGTGCAGCGCAGCAGAGGGCGTACCTTGATGGCCAGACCGCGGCGAACGGCGTCCTCGCTGAGCGGGCCTTCAACCTGTACGCCTACGACCCGGACGGGCTCGTGCAGACCGGGCAGCGACTTGACGCCGGGCTCGTCGGGCTTGATGAAGAGGAGCAGGCTCGCCGCGAGCACAGCGAACGCCGCGCCGGCACCGATTCGTCGCAGGGCGTGGGCGGGGACGAGCGGTTGCTCATCGAGGTCTGCCAGGAGCTCGTCGAGGAGGCTGGCGCGCTCGGGCACCCCCGCCGCACGGGCGAGCAGGGCGAGGTCGTCGAGGAGCTGGTAGCTGTAGGCGAGGCCGCCGGGCCGCTGGAGCAGCCGACGCGCCTCGGCGAGGTCGGCCCCCGAGAGCTCGCCGGCCGGGCCTGCCGCGATGTCGAGGAGCAACCCATCGGGATCGAAGCGCGCGCTCATGACGCCCCCTGCACGGCGCGCAGGACGCGCTGGAGCAGACGGTTTCGGGTAGCGCCCGCGTTGGCCGCGGAGCCCGGCGGCCAACCGGCGCTCTGCTGCGCGGCGGAGGCGTTGCCGTGCTCGAGGCACGCGACGATGAACGCGCGCGGCTGCTCATCGAGCTCCTCGAGCGCCGCCTTCAGGAGGGCGAGGCGCCGCGCGGCGGCCATCCGCTCGACGATGGCGTTCTCCCCGCCACGCGACTGTTCCGGCAGCATTTCGAGCGCGTAGCTCGCCTCGCGGCGCTTCTTTACGCAGCGATCGACGTAGATGTTGTGCAGCGCACGCAGCGCATAGCGGCGAAGCTCATCGGCCGGGAGCTCGAGCACGCTCGCGTGGCGAGGCTCGCTCAGCCGCGCGAGCACCTGCTGCGCGAGGTCCGCGGCATCGGGCGCGCCGCTGCCCGCGTACTGCCCGCCGAGAAGGCGGACGGCACGGCGGAGCAACACCGGGCGGAGATCTGCGAGCTTCCCCCTCACGGTGCGCCTACGTACGTCCTCGAGCGGCCAGGCGGCGGTGGCAGACACCCACTTGAAACGACCGGGTGCGCAAGATTTAACCCTGCTCTGCGCATCCGCGCGCAGAATATGTGGATCCGCGCCCATAGCCTCCTCCCTTCTGCCGCCGCCCTGGGGCGGACCGGGCCAGAAGGGGACGCTGGTCGGCTCTGGGTGTAGCTGGCCGCCCGACGAGCGGGTCGCGAGGCCATAAATGCCGTTCATCCCGCGGCCGCTGCGTCAGCCAAGCGCGCGGGCGCTCGCACATCCGCTCCCACGAAGACCGCCATGAAGTTGTTCTCGAGCGCCGCCCTGCCAAAGCCAGGCGACCTTTTCTCACTCATCCCCGACAAGAAGATGCGCGACCTCGTCACGACGGCCGGCGGCATGCTGCTGCTGCTCGGCGGACGCAAGGTGCTCGCGCTCGGCACCTTCGCGAAGGGCCTCAAGGCCTCGAGGAGAGCTGGTGCTGAGGTCCGGTTCCAGCCCCCCTATTCGCCTGAGTTCAACCCGATCGAGCTCACGTGGTCTTTCCTGACACATGTCGTCCGGAAACTTCGCGCCGCATCGCTCGCCCTCCTTCGCCGCGCGGTCTGGCGCGCGTTGATGCGGGTAACGTCGCGGCATCTTGAGGGTTGGTTCCGCCATTCAGGCTACCGGGTTCATCTCAAGTGATCGGCGGGGTAATGTCACGGTGCACGATCTCGAGCGGCACGCCGGCTGGCGTCGTGACGCGGTGGGCTCGCGACAGCGCGCGCGCCACGGCGACCCCCACGGCGAATGTCTCCGCTACGCTGAACTGCTGGCCAGCCGCACGCTTGTGTTTCACCAACCACTGCAAGGTCGACCCCTTCGACGAGCTCCATGGCAAGGAAGAAGTCTCCGTCGACATCTCCGAAGTCGAATACTTTGACGATGTTGGCATGGTCGAGCCGGGCCGCGAGCGCCGCCTCGGTGCGGAACATGCTGAGCATCTCTTCCGACTCGACGACGTGAGGCAACAACCGCTTGATACAGACCGCCTTGCGGAATCCATCCGTGTTGATGCGAGCTCGAAACACCTCGGCCATGCCGCCCATCCCGATGCGTCTCTCCGGGATGTAGCGGCCGAGCGGCGCAGGCAGCGATTCGCGAGTGGACACAGACGCCCCCGTCGACGACGAACCCAGAAGGCTCGGCGGAGCATCCACCGCGAAGGTGGCACAGCCAACGCGCTAGGCGACGTCACCGTCGACGCCGAGGGCCGTCCGCGTGCGCGAGGCGCTGCGGAGGGGGCTGCGGCCTCGCCGAAGACACATACCCGGACGCGAGGGTCGCCGCGCTCCTGTCGGCGCCCGCGCTCTCGTCGAGGGCGCCGAGCCAGGCGATGTAGTCGAGCAGGATCTCCGCCACCTTCTCCCACGAGGCCGGCACGCTCGTCGGCGGGGCGAGCCAGGCACCGTTCGTCGGCGGACGCGACAGCGCCGTGAAGTGCTCGAGCGCCGCCTGCAGCACGCCGTCGCGCGCGCGGCTGCGACGGCCGAAGAGGTTCTTGGCGCGCGTGTGCGAGGCCAGGAACAGCTCGATGAGCGGCAGCATCTCGGCGGCCTCCTCGACGCCGTCCGCGAATGAGCGCGCCTGCGCGAGCAGCTCTTCGACGCGCGCGAGGTCGCCCTTCGACTCGGCGAAGAAGCCGTGTACCGAGAGCGCGATGCCGCCCACCTGAGACATGGCGCGAATGCCCCGGTCGACGCCGTAGAAGCGATCGAGCTCCTCCTGCCAGCGCTCGCGCAGGCGCTCTTCGTTCGCCGAGACCACCTCGAGCTCCTCGAGGTCGATGTCGAGGAGGTCTTCGGCGTCGAGCAGCTCGATCTCGAGCAGGCCGGCGTCGAGATCCACCACCTCGTCGGCGCTGCCGTGATCCCAGCGCGGGTCACGCCCCTGAAGCAGCACTTCGAGCTCGCTCCAGAGCTGCTTCAGGTACGGGCTGTCGCCTATCAGGTGTTCCATGGCGCGCTGTCCGCCGCCGCCCTCGCCGACGAAGCCGTGCATCACCGGCACCAGCGCAAGGAACTCCGCTTCGAAGCGCGGCTCACCTCGACGAGCGAGATCGAAGCACACGAGGCAAGCGGCCGCCTGCGCCTTCCGGCCGCCTTTGCCGCGCAGCACATCGAGGTAGACGAACAGCCGGACGGCGTCGGCGCGGAAGGCGTAACAGAGCGCGAGCACGTCCTCGACGTCGAGCGCGCTCGCGGCGTCCTTGAGCGTCGCGACGGCCTCGGCGGAGGGCGAGCGCGTCGAGCGGCGCTCGTTGGCGGGATCCACGACTCGCCGTTGTAGCACCCCGTCCGGCACCGCACGCCGGCGCTCCGCCTCCGTGCACCTCGCACGCACGTTTCCGTACACGAAACAGGGTCGTCGACGACGCAGCCGCTAGCGGGTTTACGCTACCCTGCTAGATGGCGGAGGCGAGCGATCCACCGATCGCTCGCCACGTGTGCGCGTGTCCGCTCGCGCAGGAGCTCGGCAGTGAAGCTCGGTCGGTACGAGGTGGTGAAGGAGCTTGGGCAAGGCGGAATGGCGACCGCCTTCCTGGCCCTGGCGCCGGGCGGCCAGAAGGTCGTCCTGAAGACGCCGTACCTGAAGAGCGACGATCTCAACGATCGCCTGCGTGACGAGGCGCGCATCGGCATCCGCTTGGCGCACCCGGCGCTCGTCGAGACCCTCGACCTCTTCGAGCACGACGGCAAGCCCGTGCTCGTCGTCGCCTTCATCGACGGCGTCAGCGTCGACGGGCTACGTCGTCGTGCGCCGCTGGCGGCGGCGCCGGTGGCGCGCATCGGCTGGCAGATCGCCCAGGGCCTCCACGCCGTGCACTGCGCCACCGACGAGAAGGGGCGCGCGCTGCACATGGTCCACCGCGACGTGACGGCGCCCAACGTGCTCGTCGACAAGGGCGGAGACGCGCGGCTCATCGACCTCGGCATCGCGCGCTCCGTCGAGAACCTGGCCAACACCGAGCCAGGCACCATCAAGGGCACCGTGCGCTACCTCTCGCCCGAGCTGTTGCAGGGGCTGCCGCCGACGCCGAAGTCGGACCTCTGGGGGCTCGGCTGCGTGCTCTTCGAGGCGGCCACCGGGCGGCCCATTCACGAGGGCGCGCCGGCGCAGACGATGATCTCGATCCTGCGCACGCACCCGCTCGACAAGCCCGAGGCGGCGAACATCGACGCCAAGCTGCGCGACGTGCTCGCCGTCATGTTCGAGCGCGATCCGCAAAAGCGCATCGGCGACGGCTACGAGCTCGCGGAGCTGCTCCAGCGCGTCGAGGCCGAGCTCGGCGACGGCGCCGAGCAGCTCGGTTCGGTCGTCAGGGCGGTGGCGGGTGATCAAGACGACGACGAGATCGCGGCCGCGCAGGCCGGCGGCGGGCCGGTCGAGGCGAACAAGCTGCCCGAGCTGACCGGCACGCTGCTCGAGGATGACGGCGGCTCGCCGGCGAGCGGCGCGGCGCCCTCCTTCGGCGCAGCGTCCGGGACGCCGTTCGCCTCCTTCCCGCCGACGACGTCGGATCCGTTCGCGGAGATGCCGCTGTCGTCCGGCGGGCCTCCCGCACCTCGCACCGGAGCCGTGCACCCGGCGTCTCGCGGCGGCGCCCCGACGGGATCCTTTGGGTCCGTGTCGTCGACGCCTTCGGGCGCGGCGAACCTGCCGTCCATCCCGCGCCCCGCGCCCCGCTGGTCGGTCCCGCCCCCTCCGACGACGAGCGCCTTCGCCGCGGAGCCGGCGTTGGCCATCGGCGAGCCCGCCGTCGACGAGGCCTCGCCCGCGGCGCCGAACGGACGCCCGATCACGAGCCCGACGCCGATCCCCGGCTTGCCGAACCCGTTCCTCGCGCCGGTGGACATCGAGGTCGAGGACCGCCCGCGCAAGCACAGCAACCTCTTGCGCGTGCAGCCGACCCGCGCGAACCGAGACACCCTCGGCGCGGACGCGGCCATCTTCGTCTACGCGAAGCGTCTCCTCATCGTCGCGTTGATCGCCGTCGCGCTCGGCCTCGCCTGGCGCTTCGTGATCAAGCCCGCGCTCGGCGGAGAGAGCGCCGAGCGCACGTCGCTGCGCACGAGCGTCGATGACACCTCGGGAGCCAACGTCGGCGTCGCGGGCGGGGAGCGAGCGGGCCGCGCTTCGTAAGCAGAGCGAAGCCGGAGCCCTGTCGCGCGGCCGCTCGTCAGCCGCCTTGGCGCTTGGCTTCGCGCTCGAGCTCTTCTTTGTAGGTCACGGAGTAGCGCGTCCACGGGCGGATCTTGAGGCGCGCGTAGCCGATGGGCTCGTCGGTGCCCTCGCAGAAGCCGTAGGTGTTGTTCTCCACCTTCTCGAGCGCCCGCTCGACCTCGCGCAGCAGCTTGGCGTCGCGATCCATGAGGCGGGTCTCGAGCGCCACCTCGGCGTCCTCCGACGCCTGATCAGCCTCGTCACCGGCGCGCTCTTCGGTCGCGCCCGCGCCTTGACGGCGCATGCGCAGCGCCGCGCGCAGCTCGTCGCGCTTGCCCATCAGGGCATCCACCAATTCCTTGCGTTGAGGGGCGGTGAGCTCTTTTTCTCGTGGACGAGAAGCCATCGCGGCCTCCTTGGTTGATCGAAGGGCGGCGAAAAATAGGAAGCAAACAACCTGCCGGCAAGCGAAGTTGAGCTGCGCGGGCCGATTTCTCGCCGTCTGCCAGCTGCGCAGCAGGGCGCGGGGCCCGCTCGGAGCGTGTTTCCCGACGAAAACGCGAGCGCGGTCCCGGGGCACGGGCGCTCACCTCGTGTGGCAGCGAGGCAGCCCTGAAGACGTCAACCGCCTCTTCGAAGCTCAAGGCCCCTCGGAAGCACAGTCAGTCGATGTCCTCGAGGTACGTGTAGCCGGACAGCCCCTCTTCGTAGGACTTCATGAAAGAGGCGGCCTGCTCGAGGGTGAACTTGCCCGTGCGCACCGCCCGCTCGGTGGCCTGGCGCACCCGGCGCACGAGATCCGAGCGCTCGTACTCGACATAGCCGAGGACCTCGCTGACCGTGTCTCCCTCGACCACGTGCTCGAGGCGATAGCCGCCGTCGGGCTCGAGCGAGACGTGCACCGCGTTCGTGTCGCCGAACAGGTTGTGCAGGTCGCCGAGGGTCTCCTGGTAGGCGCCGACGA
>CAYLZW010000179.1:0-12003 GCA_964388085.1 uncultured Myxococcales bacterium
TGGTTCCGGCACCAGCGGCTCTGACGGCGGTGCTCAAACGAGGGGATCCCTCAGGCCGCGAACGCCACTTTCGTCGAAGGAGACGCGGTCGAGGCCGACGTCGGCGGCGACTACGATCGGGTGGTCCTGTCGTTCGTGCTTCACAACTTCGACCGCGATGGGCGGGTTCGTTTGCTCCGCCGAGCGTCAGCAGCCCTGGGTCCGGCCGGCCGTATTGGTGTGCTCGATTGGTCATTGCCTCGTGGACGGGTCCGGCGCGCCCTGTGGCGCCGCTTCCTCGCTGCGTTGGAGCCGTCCCGATCCGTGTCGGAGCTGCTCGCGGACGGCCTCGAAGCTGACATCCCGGCCGCTGACCTGCGGATCGAGCATCGCCAGCGCGTCGCGGGAGGCCGGGCCGAGATCTTCGTCGCCACTCGGCTCCCGTGAACTGTCCTCCGTGTCCTGTGAACGTAACGCCATGAGAACGCCGAAAGAGGCGAGCGGCCATATGCAATGATCGCGTGGTTGTTCCTGTGTGACCACGGATTTGCAGGCAAACATGACGTTCACAGCGCGAGTGCGAGTGCGGCCGACGGGTGCTAGAGATCGGCGCCATGAAGTCGTCACTTCTGGTCGTCGTAGCTCTCGGCACGGTCGCCTGCGCCCCCTCCCGCGAGGCAGCATTCGATCCAACGCGCGCGACGATCGAGGAGCGAACGGGTCAGCAGGCCCGTTGGCATGAGGGCGATCCGCTCGAGCGCGACCTCGATGAGACCGTGGCCGCGCTGCTAGCAGAAGAGCTGACCGCCGACGCTGCTGCCCAAATAGCGCTGCTCAACAATCGCACACTGCAGGCCCGCTTCGAAGACATCGGCATCGCACGCGCGAATGTGCTGCAAGCGACTTTGCTGGCGAACCCCTCGATATCGGCAGAGGTCCTCTTCCCGGTTACCGCCAATGAAGTGCAGGGAGGCGTCGGCGTCGAGCTCGACTTCCTGAGCAGCCTGTTTCGTTCCTCTCGCCGCGGCATCGCTCTCGCCGAGCTCGAGTCGGCGCAGCTCGACGTCGCGGGCGCCGCCATCGATCTGTCGTTCGAGGCGCGAGCCGCGTTGTTCGCCCACATCGCCATCACGCAAATGGTCGAGACCCTCGAGCGCTTCACGGAAGCGGCCGCACTGACCTATGAGGTGGCGCAGCGGCTCCACGCGGCGGGCAACATCACGGAGTTCACGCTGCTGCGCGAGCGAGACCTGTACGCGAGCGCCCGCCTCGAGCTCGCTGCCAAGAAGGCGGAGCTCGTCGCAGCGCGCGAGCAGGTGAACCAACGGCTCGGCCTGAGCGAGGGGCAAACGAAATGGGCCAGCGCCAGCGTCCTCCCGACCAACGTCGACGACGGTGCGCCGCTCAGCGAGCTCGAAGAGCGAGCGCTCGAACGCAGCCTCGCTTTGGAGGCGAGCCGCCGGCGCATCGACGTCGCGGGTCGGAGGTTGGGGCTCACCAACGCGCAGCGCTTCTTGCCGGCGTTCAGCATCGGTGCCGCGGGGGAGCTCGAGGATGAGGGCGTCACGGCGGGTCCGTCGGCGTCGCTCTCGCTCCCCCTGTTCAACCAGGGGCAAGGCGACGTCGCCGAGCGCGAGGCAGAGCTGCGGCAGCTCCTCGAGCGCTACGGCGCCTCCGCGGTGCAGATCCAGGCCTCGGCGCGTCGGGTACGCGAGCAGCTCTCGCTCGCGCGTGAGCGCGCGGTCTACCTGCGTGACGTGCTGTTGCCGTTGCGCACGGAGCTGCTCGCTGAGGCGCAGCTCCAGTACAACGCCATGACGATCGGCGTCTTCGAGCTGCTGCAGACGAAGCGTGACCAGCTCGAGGCGGAGCTATTGCTGACGGAAGCACGCGCCGATGCCTTGCGGCTTCGGCTCGCGGCGGAGCAACTGCTGGCCGGGCGATTGCCGTCGTTCGAGCTCGACTCGCTCAGCGACGTCAGCGCCGAGATCGACGTCGAGCGGCCGGATGTCGCGCCGAGCGAGCTCGGAGGAGACGACTGATGATCACGCGCAGAGGGCTCCTCGCTGGAACCATGGCCGCCGGAGCGACGCTCGCCGCGCGCAGAGCGGACGCCGTAGAGCAGCGCGTTCGCGCGCCGGTACGTGCGCCCGAAGGCTTCCTACGCGTGCACACGCCGAATGGCTGGACGCTCCCCTACGAGGTCGTGGAGGGCGTGAAGGTGTTTCACCTCGTGGCGGAGCGGAACCCCGGGCATGAATTCGCGCCCGACCTCGTCACCGAGGTGTGGGGCTACAACGGCGGCTCGCCGGGGCCGACCATCGAGGCCGTTGAAGGAGATCGCGTCCGCATCTTCGTGACGAACCGGCTGCCGGAGCCGACCACCGTGCACTGGCACGGCATGGAGGTCCCCAACGGCATGGATGGGCCCTCCGGCTTGAACCAGCCCTCCATCCCGGTCGACGCGACTTTCGTCTACGAGTTCACGCTCACGCGCCCCGGCACGTTTATGTACCACTCGCACTTCGACGAGATGGTGCAGATCAACCTCGGCATGATGGGCTTTTTCATCGTCCATCCTCGACGACAGCGCCGGTCGGTGGAGCGGGACTTCGCCATCATGCTGATGGAATGGGCCATCCCCGCCGGGACCGCGCGGCCGAACCCGTTCGAGATGGTCGAGTTCAATGTCTTCACCATGAACAGCAAGGTGTTCCCGGCTACCGAGCCGCTCGTCGTTGGCCTCGGGGAGCGGGTGCGCATTCGCTTCGGCAACCTCAGCTCCACCAGCCACCACCCGATCCACTTCCACGGGCTGCGCTTTTGGATCACGGCCACGGACGGTGGCGAGATCCCGGAGTCCGCGCGGTGGCCGGAGACGTCGGTGCTCGTCCCTGTCGGCACGACGCGCGATATCGAATTCGTGGCCGATAACCCCGGCGACTGGGCGATTCATTGTCATATGACCCATCACTTCATGAACCAGATGGGGCACGGCTTTCCGAACACCGTCGGTGCGCAGCTCTCGGACCTCGACGACCGGATCCGAAAGCTCATCCCCGGCTACATGACCATGGGCGAGGACGGCATGGGCGGCATGGGCGAAATGCAGGAGCATCATATGCCCGTGCCCGAGAACAGCATCCCCATGCTCGGCGCACCCGGACCCTTTGGCTTCATTGACATGGGCGGAATGTTCACGATCCTCAAGGTGCGAGAGGGCATCGGCGCCCGGCCACCCGAGAACATCGGCTGGTACGACCACCCTCCCGGCACCGTTGCCCGTCCCGCTACGCCGGACGACGTGAGCCGAGGCCGCGTCGACCTCCAGTCACCGCCACGGAATCCGGCCGCTGGACCGCCAACGACCCCACCGCCGCGGCCCGCGGCTCGCCCTGGCGATGACCCGCACGGAGGTCATCATTGAAGCGTGAGGCCTGCCCGGTATCCGCGTGAGCGCGCCAGGAGCCTTCCTTGCGCTGCCCTGTCCAGCTTGTATGCTCGTCGCCATGCTGCCGCCGGCCCCGTCAACGCTCGGACGCAGGCTCCTCGCCCTCGCGCTCATCGCCTGGGTGTCTGGCCTCGTGCCCTTCCTGACGGCGGCTCTCGATCAAGGCGTCGGCTCGCTCGTCGCCGGCGCGTACGAAGATCCCTGCGGCGACTGCCCCGATGAGCAGCAGCCCGCGTCGGATACCGCGCCCTGCTCGCCCTACTGCGCCGACTGCCTGTGCGGACCAGGCGCGCGCGTCGCGCCGACGGCAGACAGGATGGCTTGGGAGCTTCCGCTTCCAACTGCCGCCGAGATGCTCGTGGGCGCGCGCCCCCATGTCGTCGGACCGCCGCAAGACCCGGCCGTCGACGGGCTGCTTCGACCCCCGAGAGCCTGAGCGAGCGTGACGACGCGCCCTTTCGCGGGCGCTCTCTCCCCCGTTCCCGCTAACGAGTGAGGAAGCGGGCTACGTCCGCTCGAAGCCAGCCCACATCCCTCTCACCTCGATGCGGCCTCGGCCGCTGACCTACCTCGCCGTCGACGTCGGAATGGTTCCGACAACGGCGCCGTGCAGCACGCGAACCCAGGAGAACCCATGAAGACCAAGCTCGCGCTCTTGTCCCTCGTCTCGCTCTTCGTCATCGCCACGGCCTGCTCCGAGAGCAAGGACACGGCACCCAAGGCAGAAGCACAAGCCACCGCCGAGCCGCACGCGGCGGAAGGCGTCAAGCCCGGCAGCCACGAAGACTGGTGCGGCGAGCACGCGGTACCGGAGTCGCAATGTACGCAGTGCCACTCCGATTTGATCGCCGCGTTCAAGGCGACGGGTGACTGGTGCGCCGAGCACGGCCTGCCGGAGTCGCATTGCAAGAAGTGTAATCCCGACCTGGTCATCGAGCGTCCCGCCAAGGGCTCCTGAGCGAGCTCGCTCGAGCTCCCGCTGAACCGAAGCTCTGAACCGAAGCTCTGAACCGAAGCTCCGCACCTGCGTCCGCAAAGGACTGAGCCATGCGTCACACGATCCTCATGAGCCTCCTGTCGTCGCTTACGCTCTTGCTCGTTCCCGCTTGCGAGCGCGCCGGCGTTGACGAGCAGAGTCCGAGCGGCGAACAGCGATCACCCTCCGCCTCGGTGACGGAGGCCGGCCTCTGCGAGCACGGCGTCCTCGACGCCATTTGCCCGAAGTGTCACCCGGCGGTGGCCGCCGTCTTCAAGGCCAAAGGCGACTGGTGTGAGGAGCACGGCTTTCCCGAGTCGGTCTGTCCGACCTGTCATCCCGAGCGCGGCGGCCGGCCCAATGTCGACGTCAGCGAGGATGAGGCGCCCGCGGACGGCACCAAGGTGAGCTTCAAGGCGAAGGACACCGCGCGGCTCGCGGGGATCGAGACGGTGCAGGCGACGACGGGCGAGCGCACGCCGCAGGTGGAGGCGCTCGTCCGCATTCAATACGACGCCACGAAGCTCGCGCACGTAAGCGCGGCTTCGGCCGGCGTCGTACGTAGCATCAAGGCCGACGTAGGCGCTCGCGTCGACAAGGGTGACGTGCTCGCCGTGCTCGCGAGCGTAGCTGTGGGAACGGATCGCTCGCAGCTCGTCGCCGCCGAGTCTCGGCTGCGCGCGGCCGAGTCCAATCTGCGACGAGAGCGAGAGCTCCATGACAAGGGAATCTCCCCGCTGCGGGACGTCGAAGCGGCGGAAGCCGAACGCGACGCGGCCAAGGCGGAAGCGCAAGCGGCACGAGGGGCGTTGAGCGTCGTCGGCGCCAGCGAGAAGGGAGCCGGCGGTTACGCCATCACGGCTCCGCTCGCTGGCGTCGTGACGCGCCGCCTCGCCACCATCGGACAATCGGTGCAGCCGAGCGAGCTCTTGTTCGAGGTAGTCGATCCCTCGTCGATGTGGGCCGACATCGAGGTCCTCGAGCAAGACCTCGCCAACGTGCGTGCCGAGCAACGTGTCGTCATCGAGGTGGACGCTCTGCCGGGGCGCACGTTCGAGGGCGTCATCGACTTCATCTCTCCGGCCGTCGATCCACGCACGAGGACGGCACTCGCCCGCGTCCGCCTCGAGAACGCAGACGGTCTGCTGCGTGCACATATGTTCGGACGTGCCCTCATCGACCTCGACACGGCGCAAGGATCGGTAGTCGTGCCGATCGGCGCGGTTCAGCGCGCCGAAGGCCAAGCTTTCGTGTTCGTGAAGACAGCGGTGGATCAGTTCGAGGCCAGACGCGTCGAGGTCGGTCTCGTCGACGCGGCGGTCGCCGAGATCCGAAAGGGCGTCGCGGCCGGAGAAGAGGTCGCCACGACCGGCGCCTTCTTGCTCAAGACCGAGATCTTGAAGGGCGCCATCGGCGCCGGCTGCTGCGAATAGGGACGGTCATGCTGTCGAAAGTCATCGATCTCTCCGTCCGCCATCCCTTCGCCGTCATCGGCGCGTGGCTTCTCATCGCCGCGCTCGGCGTCGTGTCGTTCCTGCGCCTGCCGCTCGACGCCTTTCCGGACACCACGCCGGTGCAGGTGCAGGTCAACACGGTGGCGCCGTCGCTGTCGCCGCTCGAGATTGAGCGACAGCTCACCTTTCCCGTCGAGCAATCCATCTCCGGCCTGACCGGGCTGACCGAGGTGCGCTCGATCTCGAAGTTCGGCCTGTCGCAAGTCGTCGCCATCTTCGACGACGACACCGACATCTACCTCGCACGGCAGGTGGTGCAGGAGCGCATCTCCGCCGTGGAGCTTCCCGACGGGGCCGGCAAACCGACCCTCGGTCCGGTCGCCACCGGCCTCGGCGAGGTCTTCCACTACCTCGTCAGCGGCGAAGGCAGGGGCCTCACCGAGCTGCGCACGCTGCAGGACTGGCTGATCAAGCCGCAGCTTCGGTCCGTCCCTGGCGTCGCCGAGGTGAACACCTGGGGCGGCTACACCCGTCAGGTGCACGTCGTCATCGATCCGCTCGCGCTCGAGAAGCACAGCGTCACCCTCGGCGAAGTGATCGAGGCGATCGAGATGAACAACGAGAGCGCGGGCGGCGGTGTGCTGACCCAAGGCGGCGAGGCCAAGCTCGTGCGCGGCATCGGCCTCATCGAGGAGCCGGCGGATCTCGAGCAGATCGTCGTGCGCACGGACGGCGGCGTGCCGCTCCTGCTCGGCGACATCGCCAGCATCGAGGAGGGCCACGAGATCCGCCGCGGTGCCGTCACCGCCGACGGCGAGGGCGAGGCGGTGCTCGGGCTCGGCTTCATGCTGATGGGCGAGAACAGCCGGGACGTCACGACGGCGCTGCGCGCGCGCCTGGTCGAAGTGCAGAAGACGCTGCCGGACGGCGTGCGCGCCGAGGTCGTCTACGACCGCACCGACCTCATCGATCATGTCCTCGAGACCGTGCAGAAGAACCTCTTCGAGGGCGCGCTGCTCGTCATCGCCGTGCTGTTTCTCTTCCTCGGCAACATCCGGGCGGGCCTCATCGTCGCGTCCGCCATCCCGCTCTCGATGCTGGTGGCCTTCGACTTCATGCTGCGCGCCGGTGTTGCAGGCAGCCTCATGAGCCTCGGCGCCATCGACTTTGGGCTCATCGTCGACAGCTCGGTCATTCAGGTGGAGAACGCCTCGAAGCGTCTGAACGAAGACACTTCCGGAAGATCCGTGGCAGAGATCGTGCGCGACGCCGCCGTCGAGGTGCGACGGCCCACGTTGTTCGGTGAGCTCATCATCCTCATCGTCTATCTGCCGATCCTCACGCTCACCGGCATCGAGGGGAAGATGTTCCGGCCCATGGCGCTGACGGTGGTGTTCGCGCTGATCGGCTCGTTGCTGCTGTCGATCACGCTGATGCCGGCGCTGTCGCGCCTTCTCTTGCGTCGAGGCAAGGCAGGCGTCAGCGATCACGATCCCTGGATCGTCCGGCACCTGAAGCGGATCTATCGGCCGCTGCTCGACCGAGCGCTGAAGACGCGCGCCCTGGTGCTCGCGATCGCGCTTGTCGTGGGCGTGAACGGGGTCTTCATTGGCACGCGACTCGGGACGGAGTTCATTCCGCAGCTCTCCGAGGGCGCCGTGGTCGTGAACACCATTCGGCTCGCGAGCATCTCGCTCGAGGAGTCCGTCCGCTATGGCACGCAGCTCGAGCGAGCGTTGCTCGACGCCTTCCCGGACGAGGTGGAGCGCGTCTGGACGCGCACCGGCACCGCCGAGGTGGCCACCGATCCCATGGGCATCGAGCTGTCCGACGTGTTCTTGACGCTGAAGCCACGCGACGAGTGGACGAAGGCGAGCACGCAGGAGGAGCTCGTTAGCGCCATGCAAGAGCACCTGTCCGTGCTGCCCGGCATGAAGATGGTGTTCACGCAGCCCATCGAGATGCGCGTGAACGAGATGGTCGCCGGCATTCGCGCCGACGTGGGCGTGAAGATCTTCGGCGAGGATCTCGACGTGCTGCTCGAGAAGGGCCGCGAGGTCGAGCAGGTGCTGAAGTCCATCCCGGGCGCGGCCGACGTAGCTGTGGAACAGGTGACCGGCCTGCCCGTGCTCGAGATCGACGTCGATCGGCAGGCCATCGCGCGGCATGGGGTGAGCGTGCACGAGGTGCTCGACGCCGTGCGTGCGATCGGCGCGCTCGAGGTCGGTGAAATGTTCGAAGGGGAGCGCCGCTTCCCCATCGCGCTCCGTGTCGAGGACAGCTACCGCCAGAGCCCCGAGCGGGTCGGCCGGATCCTCGTCGGCTCGGCGGCGGGCGACCGCATCCCTCTCTCTGGCCTTGCGGACATGCGAGTCGTCGACAGCCCGTCCACAATCAATCGCGAGTGGAGCCGGCGGCGCATGATCGTGCAGACCAACGTACGCGAGCGCGACGTGGGCTCGTTCGTCGAAGAGGCACAGGCGCGCATCGAACGAGAGGTCGCGTTGCCCGAGGGGTACTTCATACGTTACGGCGGACAGTTCGAGCACCTGGAGAACGCGACGCAGCGGCTCTATCTCGTCGTGCCCTTGGCGTTGCTGCTGGTGTTCTCCCTGCTCTACGTCACCTACGGGCGCGTGCTCGACGCGCTGCGCGTGTTCCTGGGAGTGCCCTTCGCCACCGTCGGCGGCATCTTCGCGCTCTGGCTGCGCGACATCCCCTTCTCGGTCTCGGCGGCGGTCGGCTTCATTGCGCTATCCGGTGTCGCTGTGCTCGGTGACATGGTGCTCGTCTCGACGATCCGTCAGCTCGCCGACAAAGGAATGTCACTGGAGCTCGCGGTGCGAGAGGCGGCCGACCGAAGGCTGCGTCCGGTGCTCATGACCGCGCTCGTGGCGAGCGTCGGCTTCATCCCCATGGCGCTCAACACCGGCATCGGCGCCGAAGTGCAGCGGCCGCTCGCCACCGTTGTCATCGGCGGCATGCTGACTTCCACGCTGCTGACATTGTTCGTGTTGCCGGTGCTGTATCTGAGCATTGGGCGCCGGACCTCGGGCGACAGCACAGGTGACGTTCTGATGGACCACGAGGAAGACGGTAGGAGCTACGAATGACGAGCATCACCGCCGATCCCCCTGCGAGAGATGTCTGGATCAAGCGCGCCCTCGCGCTCGCGTGGGCCACCATCCTCTACAACGCGCTCGAGGGCGTGATCGCGATGGCGTTCGGCGTCTCCGAGGGCTCCATCGCGCTGTTTGGCTTCGGTGGCGACAGCTTCATCGAGGTTGGCTCCGCGTTGATGGTCGTGTGGAGGTTCCGCGGCGAGCTCGGTGAGCCGAGGGAGGAGTCGAAGAGCCGTGAGCGACGCGCCACGCTCGCGATCGGCGGCCTGCTCATGCTCCTCGCGGCCGGCGTTGCGGTGGGCGCGATCCTTACGCTCGTGTCGGGAGGCCACCCCGAGACCACGGTGCCAGGGCTCGTCATCGCGCTACTGAGCTTGAGCTTCATGTTCTTCCTCTGGGGAGCGAAGCGAAAGGCCGCGCGCGCCCTCGACAGCCGGGCCGTCGCAGCCGACGCCGCCTGCTCGATGGCCTGCATCAAGCTCTCGGGGGTCCTGCTCGTCGGCAGCGTGCTGTTCCTGCTGTTCCCGGCGCTCTGGTGGGTCGACGCTGCGGCCGCGTTCGTCCTCGCGGTCTTCATCGGGCGTGAAGGCTGGGAGACGTGGGAGGCCGCGCGCAAGCCTGACTTCGACGGCGGCTGCGGCTGCGGGCACTAGGCGACGCCATGGAGCCTGGTCCGACGACAAACGCAGCGCAGCGCGCCCGCTGGCCCCTCCTCGTCGCCGCGCTGCTGGCAGCCCAGGCGCTCGCGGTGGTGGTCTATTTCGTCGTCGAGCGAGAGCGCGCGCCGGAGCTTCGAAGAGACCTCGGCTTCGAGCCGCTGAGCCTGGCGCTGCCGACGCTGACGCTCGAGCGCCCGGGCGAGACCCTGACGCTGCCAAGCGGCAACGACGACGAGCTGACATTGCTCCACGTCTGGGCCACCTGGTGCAAGCCCTGCCGCGAGGAGCTGCCGACGCTGCTGGCGCTCGACGACGAGGTGCCGCTCGTGTTCGCGAGTACGGACGAGAGCTGGCCCGTCATCGAGCACTACTTCGACGGCGAAGTGCCGAGCGCGGTCTGGCGCCTCCATGAGGAGGGCGGGCTGCCCCTGCGCGCTCTGCCGACAACGTTCGTGCTGCAGGACGGTCGTGTGCTCGCGCGGGTGGAAGGCGCTTGGCGCTGGACAAACGCGGGAGTCGAGCGACTGCTCAGCGAGGTCGGCGACTAGCCCCTGTGATCACTTGCGTCGGTACCTGTAGCCTGAGCTAGGCGGGGGACAAGCCCCCGCCCTACGTGACGCTAGTAGGGCGGGGGCTTGTCCCCCGCCCTTCGATCAGACGCAACCGAACATAGGGGTTAGCCACCTCGCTCGCACACGCGCAGTGTGCTCAAGCCGCCACCGGCGCGCTCGCTCGGATGAGGTAGTCAAAGGACCCGAGCGCCGCCTTCGCGCCATCCCCCGTTGCGCAGATGATCTGCTTGTAAGGCGTCGTCGTCATATCGCCAGCCGCGAAGATGCCCGGTACCGAGGTCGCTCCGCGCGCGTCCACGATGACCTCACCGTGCTTGGACAGCTCGACGACGCCCTTCAGCCAGCCCGTGTTCGGCAACAGGCCGATCTGCACGAAGATGCCCTCGACCTCGAGGCGACGCTGCTCACCGCTGACACGGTCCTCGTACTCGAGCGCGTTGACCTTCTTGCCGTCGCCGAGCACCTGCTTGGTCAGCGCGCTGGTAACGACGTCCACATTCGGCAGGCTGCGCAGCTTTCGCTGTAACACCGCGTCCGCGCGCAGCTCGGGCGCGAGCTCGAGCAGCGTCACGTGCTGCACCACGCCGGCGAGATCGATGGCCGCCTCCACGCCCGAGTTGCCGCCGCCGATGACCGCGACCCGCTTGCCCTTGAACAGCGGCCCGTCGCAGTGCGGACAGTAGGTGACGCCCTTGGTGCGGTACTCCTGCTCGCCGGGGATGTTCATGTCGCGCCAGCGAGCGCCGGTCGCGAGCACGACGCTGCGCGCGCGGAGCGTCGCCCCACTGGTGAGGCGCAGCTCGAACGGATCCGCCACGACGAGCGACTCGACGCGCTCGTTCTTGATGACCTCGACCGGATAGGCGCGCACGTGCGCCTCGAGCGCCGCCGCCAGGTTAGGCCCCTCGGTCTCGACGACGGAGATGAAGTTCTCAATGGCGAGCGTGTCGAGCACCTGCCCGCCGAAGCGCTCGGCGACGAGGCCGGTGTCGATGCCCTTGCGCGCGCTGTAGACCGCGGCGGCGGCGCCAGCGGGTCCACCGCCGATGACCAGCACATCAAAGGGATCCCGCTTGCTGAGCTCCTCGACACGACGCTGCGCGTGCGAGCCATCATCGATCTTGGCCAGGATCTCCTCGAGCTCCATGCGGCCTTGCGCGAACGGCTCGCCGTTCAGGAACACGCTCGGCACCGCCATCACCTCGCGTGCCTCGACCTCGCCCCGATAGAGCGCGCCGTCGATGGCGACGTGCCTGACCAGGGGGTGCTTCGCCGCCATCAGGTTCAGCGCCTGCACGACGTCAGGGCAGTTCACGCACGAGGTGGAGAAGTAGGTCTCGAAGCGAAGCTCCCGGCCGAGGCCAGCGATGCGCGCGAGGCTCCCGTCGCTGACCTTGGGCGGATGGCCGCCCACGTGCAGCAGCGCGAGCACCAACGAGGTGAGCTCATGGCCGAGCGGCAGACCCGCGAACAACACCCGCGGCTCTTCGCCCGGCAGGTGGATGCCGAAGGAAGGCGTCCGCTCGCCGCCCTCTCGCCGCTCCTCGATGTTGATGAGCGGAGACGCGCTCGCGAGCTCTCGCAACAGCTGGCGCATCTCACCCGCGGCCTCGCTGTCGTCGAGGAAGGCCGTGATGACGAGCGGCTGGGTCAGGCGAGCGAGGTAGCTGCGCAGTTGGTCTTTGACGGCTTCGTCGAGCATGGGGATCCTCCGGCGTACAGGTCGAGATGGGGCCCGTCGTCGGCGTCGGGGTCGTAGTCCTCGCGGGCGGCGTTCTTGATCACCGCGA
>CAYLZW010000180.1:0-11997 GCA_964388085.1 uncultured Myxococcales bacterium
CGTGCGCACGACGCTCTCGCGCAGGTCGAGGTCGATGGCGGCGGTGCCGATGCGCTGGTTCTGCGCCTGCTCGCATTCGTTGAACTCGACGCACGCCGCGGACGGCGCGAGCGACACGAACGCGAGCAGCGCGGCGAAGCGTCGCGTGCCAGCGCGCGGCGCTCTGCGTGTCGGATAATGTGCGCGGGTGGGCGACGGCACGGCAAGATCGACGACGCTGCCGCCCTTTGGCCGCAGCGCCGCCGGTGCACGCAATCCGGCGTGAGGCAATCCTGCGTGTCGGTCGCCGCGGGGCATGCCGAAGATTACATTGGATGGAAGATGCGCGTCCGGCTCGCCCTGCTCTTGCTCCCTTGGCTCGCCGCCTCCTCGTTTGGCTGCGCGACCGCCGCCGGCGCGGGTTCCGGCGGTGAGCGGCTCGCGGAGCGGCGCCTGCTCGTCCTCGAAGAGGAGTTCGCGGACTTCAGCGCCCGCCGCCTCGACCTCTCCGACGAGGGAGAGCCGCTCGGTCCGGAGGAGTCGCTCGCCGAGGTCGACAAGGAGATCGCGCGCCTCGAGGGGCTGCGCCTTCGCTACCTCGACCTGCTCGGGAAGAGCGCCACCGATCGCCAGCGCGTGGTCGCCATGGTGCGCATCGCCGAGCTGCACCTCGATCTCGGCGCGCGCGTTCGGCGCCTTCCCTATCCCGCCCCGTCGTCGCCCGCCGCCATGCGCGCGTACGACGAGCGGCTCGCGCGCGTCGCGGCGCCGCTCGAGGCGGTGGGCCGAGGTGTGCTCGATCAGGTGCTCGACTACGCCGCGCGGCGCGGCTTCGAGGGCCGCTTCGTCCGCCGCGCCGAGCTCTACGCCGCCCTGCACGGCGAGCCGCCCCGCGCGCTCGACGACGCGGAGCTGCGCGCGCTGCGCCATGAGCTCGAGCGCCCGGCGCCGTATGGCGCTCCCCGTCGACTGCTCGAGGTAGGACGCGTGGGACAGCGAGCCTCGCGGCGCTGAGCGGCGGCGCTATTTCTCGCTGTTCGTGGCAGCGGCGGGCGCGCTGGCCTCCTCGACCGTGCCGCTCGCCGGCGGCGCCGAGGCGCCGAGGCGCCGCGCCATCCACTGCAGCTCGCCCGTCGCCCACAGGCCGCCACCGAGGAGGACCGCGCCCGTCACCATGCCGGCCAGCAGCATGCCGAGGCGCGCCGCCGCGGGCGCCCTCTGCACGACGACGTCGCGCGGCTCGTCCTGCTGCGTGTCGTCGAAGTCCAGCACGAGCGCGTCGGAGGAGGCGCCGGGCGGCGCGAGATCGAAGGCGGACGAGCGCGCGGGCGCCACCTCGGCGGCGAACGGGCGCGCGCCCGGATCGGTGGGCTCGCCCTCGACGGGCGCGAGGTCGAGCCCGATGTCGTCGGCGCTCACCGGCAACGGCGGCTCCGAGACCAGCGAGTCTCCGGCGTACGGTGCCACCTCGACGGAGGCGTCGAAGGCGTCCGAGCCGAGCGGCGGCGGCGGCGCCTCGGTCGCTCCCTCCATGCGGCGGCCGGCGTCGGTCACCTCGATGGAGGAGACGTCGAGGTCGTCGTCGTCGAGCTCGCCCTCGAGCGAGAGATCGAGGTCGTCGAGGTCATCGAGATCGTCGGCGACGGGGGGCGGCAGCGCGGGACCGTCCGGCTCGCTGACGCCCGCGCGCAGGTCGGCGAGCAGCGAAGGATCGAGCTCCACCGTCATCTCACCGCGCCGCGCGGGCTTGGCGGCTTGCGGCGGCGGTCCCGAGGGCTCGCTCTCGAAGGCGGGCGGGCGGGTCAGCGTGGCGTCGATGTCCTCCGCCGGCGGAGGCGGCGCGCTCGGGCGACGGGCGTCGAGCTGGCTCGCGAGCTCCACCGAGCGGAGGTGGTAGCCGGAGGGCTTCGGCTCCTGCGTCGTCGGGGCCTTCTTCAAGGCCGGCCCGCGCGCGGTGACGCCCTCGTCGGAGCCGAGGCTGACGGCGGAGGGCGTTCGCCCTGTCGGCGGCCGATCCGGCCGCTGCTCCGGGGGCACGATGGCGGTCGCCTCGGAGTCCTCGTCGTCGTAGGCCGGCTCGACGTCGAGAGCGGCGCTGTCGTCGTGACGCGCGCTCGGACGTTGGGCCCCTCGCTCGCCCGCGCCCTTCGCCCTGTCTTGCGCGGCCGCGTCGCTCGCGCTGCTGTCGGCGAGCAGCTGCTCGATGCGCTGGCGCGTCGGGTCCTTCTCGACGGGGAAGAGGATCTTCATGAACTGCGACATCTGCGGCCCGCCCATGGGGCGCCCGGTGCTGTGCAGGTACTCCTCGAGCGCAGCGCGCAGCTCGCCGGCGGTGCGGTAGCGGTTGTCCGGCTCCTTCTCGAGGCACTTGACGCAGATCTCCTCGAGCATCGGCGGCACGCGCGAGTTGAGCTTCGAGGGGCGCTCGGGCGGCTGCAGCGAGCGCTCGAAGATCTCCATCGGGTTACTGCCGGTGAACGCCGGCCGCCCGCACAAGAAGAGGTAGAGCGTGGCGCCGATGGCGAAGATGTCCGCGCGCCCGTCGAGGGTCTTGCCGAGGATCGCCTCGGGCGCGACGTAGCCGAGCTTGCCCTTGATCTGGCCGGCCTGCGTGCGGAACGCGTTGTCGCGCGCCTTCGCGATGCCGAAGTCGACCACCTTCACCTGACCTTCGAAGGTGATGAGGATGTTCTCGGGCGACATGTCCCGGTGCACGAGGTTCAGCGGCTTGCCGTCGGCGCCGACGAGGCGGTGCGCGTGCTCGAGGCCGTGGCAGGCGTCGGCGATGATGCGCGCGGTGACGTCGAAGGGCACCGCCTTGTTGAGCGCGCGGCAGGCCCTCCCCACCTGCAGCATGTCCCGCCCGTCCAAAAACTCCATGGCCAGGAACCAGTCGCGCTTGTCCTGCCCGAGATCGAAGATCTGCACGACGTTCGGGTGGTTGATGAGCGCGGCGAGGCGGGCCTCGTTCACGAACATCGCCACGAAGTCTTTGTCGTTGGCGAGGTTCGGCTTCACGCGCTTGACGACGACGAGCTTCGAGTAGCCGGCGGGCCCCTTCTGGCGCGCCAGGTACACCTCGGCCATGCCGCCCTGCGTGAGCTTGCCGAGCACGGTGTAGCGGCCGAGGACGAGGCGACCTGCGTCGACGTCCTGCTCGCCTGCGGCTTCCGGAAATAGAGCGGAAATGGGCGCCACCTCACAGAGACGGGCCACCATAGCTTGCACGCGTGCGGGCGTTCAAAGCATCGACCGCGCGGCGCTGCAGCCGCGCACCCGGATTGACATCCGTGTCAACGCGACTAGGCATGCACCGTCCAGGTCGTAACCGAGGAGCGAGCGCGATGTCCGACAAGCCCTTTCAGAAGCTGCTCGTGGCGAACCGTTCGGAGATCGCCCGCCGGGTCATGCGCAGCGCGCGCCGCATGGGCATCGCCACCGTCGCCGTGCACTCCGAGGCGGACGCCGGCGCGCCCTTCGTCACCGAGGCTGACGAGGCGGTGTGCATCGGAGCTCCGCCGCCGAAGGAGTCCTACCTGAACGTCGCCGCGATCCTGGCCGCGGCCAAGGCGACGGGGGCCGACGCCATCCACCCCGGCTATGGCTTTTTGTCCGAGAGCGAGGAGCTCTTGAAGGCCTGCGAGGAGAACGGCGTCACCTTCATCGGCCCCCCGCGCGACGCCATGCGCGCCATGGGCGGGAAGATCGAGGCCAAGCGCACGATGCAGCGCGCGGGGGTGCCCGTGGTGCCCTGGCACGACGGCGCCCTCGACGACGAGGACGGCGCCGTGCGCGTCGCCGAGGAGATCGGCTACCCGATCATGCTGAAGACGTCCGCCGGCGGCGGCGGCATCGGCATGCACCGCTGCGACACCGAGAAGAAGCTGCGCAAGTCGTTCGACGACGCCAAGAAGAAGGGCGAGATGTTCTTCGGCTCGTCCGAGGTGTTCCTCGAGCGCTACGTCGAGAGCCCGCACCACATCGAGGTGCAGATCCTGGCCGACGCGCACGGCAAGGTGCTGCACCTGTTCGAGCGCGAGTGCTCCGTGCAGCGCCGGCACCAGAAGCTCGTCGAGGAGGCGCCGTCGCCCTTCTTGACGCCCGACACGCGCGCCGCCATCTGCGCCGCCGCCGTCAAGGCCGGCGAGGCCGTCGGCTACGTGAACGCCGGCACGGTCGAGTTCGTCGTCGACAGCGACCAGAGCTTCTACTTCCTCGAGATGAACACGCGCCTGCAGGTGGAGCACCCCGTCACCGAGGCCATCCTCGGTATCGACATCGTCGAGCTGCAGCTGCGCATCGCCGCCGGAGAGCCGCTGCCCTTCGAGCAGAGCGAGCTTACGCCGCGCGGACACGCCATCGAGCTGCGCGTCTGCGCCGAGGATCCGGACAAGCGCTTCTTTCCCTCGCCAGGTCCCCTCGGTGACGTCGTGTGGCCGCGCGGGGAGGGCATCCGCGTGGACGCTGGCGTCGAGTCGGGCGGGCAGGTGACGCCCTTCTACGACTCGCTGATCGCGAAGCTGATCGGGCACGGCAGCACGCGCGCCGAGGCCATCGAGCGGCTGCAGCGCGCGCTCGCCGCGACGCGCGTGGAGGGCGTGAAGACGACGCTCGGCTTCCACGAGACCGTGCTCGCGAACGACGTGTTCAAAAGTGGGACGTACGACACGGGGTTCATCGCGAACGTCCTGCAGCTGAAATACTGACGAGCGGAGCGCTGCCGCCTGCGCGCTCTGAGGAGGCGCATGTCGCTGCGGGTTCTGCTGGTCGAAGACGAGCGCGGAACGCGGGAGGGGCTCAGTGCCCTGCTGCGCCAGAGCGCCGCCAGGGTCTCTTGCTGTGACGCCGTGGAGAGCGGGCGGGCAGCGCTCGCCCAGGCGGCGAGGCAGCGCTACGACGTCGCGCTCGTGGACCTCGGCCTGCCTGACATGGCCGGCGCCGACGTGGTGCGAGCCCTGCTGCGGCCGCCGCTCGCGGTGCCGAGCCTGGTGCTCACGGTCTTCGACGACCGACAGAGCTTGTCCGCCGTGATCGCGGCGGGAGCGCGCGGTTATCTGCTGAAGGACGAGGACAGCGAGCGCGTGCTGCTCGCCCTCGAGGAGGTCGCCGCTGGCGGCGCGCCCCTGTCTGCCCGCATGGCACCCGAGCTGTTCGCCGTGGTGCGCCAGAACCCGCCCGAGCCAACAATTCGTCTGCCGCCGCGCGAGGAGGAGCTGCTTCGCTTGCTCGCCCGCGGCTGCACCTATGCGGAGTGCGGCCGTCTGCTTGGGCTGCGTGTCGGCACCGTGCAGGGATACGTGAAGACGCTGTACCGGCGGCTCGACGTGGAGACGAAGGCGGAGGCGAGCGCGCTGGCGGTGCGCCTCGGGATCGTCGATGGGAGCTGAGGTCGAGGCAGCCGTGCTCGACGAGACGGCGCTCGAAGAGGCCTACCAGCGCGCGCTCGCCGAGCACTACGCAGGCGGACGCGCCGGCATGCGCAGCAAGACGGCGACGATCGCGCTGATGGCGATGGCGCTGACGTTCGCGTGCATCCCGCTGTGGCCGTTCGCGGAGCGCCTGCTCGGCGTCGGTGTCGACGTCACCCTGCCGATCGCAGCGCTCTCGGCCGCGTTCATCCTGCACGCGACGCTCGCGTTTCATCGGGCGGGAGCGCTCTCGCCCTGGTACCGGATCGCGGAGCGCCTGGAGTCGGTGGTCTCGGTCGGCGCGGCGCTCGCGCTCATCCTCGCCTCGGGCTCGTCGGTGAGCGTGTTCTGGTTGCTGTTCGTCATGTTCATCGCGGACACCGCAAATAACGGCTACGACGTCGAGTGGTCTCTGGCCGTGTACGGCGTCAGCACCGCTGCCTTGGCCATGCTGTTCGGCATCGGCGGCCAGGTCGAGGACGCGGGCATCACCTTGGCGCTCGGCGTGTTCGGCGGCTGCACCATCTGGGCGCTCGGCGTCTCCGTGCGGCGCCGCTTGCGGGCCGAAGCCGAGCGAGCGCTGCTCCGCGACAAGCTCTCGGGCGTGCTGGTGGAGCGTGAGCGCGATCGCATCGCGCGCGACCTGCATGACGGCGTCGCCGCCGATCTGAGCGCGCTCGTGTGGCGTGCGCGTGCGCTGAAGGCGCAGATGGGAGCGCCTGGCGCTGCCGATGTCGTCGATGACCTGGTCTCCGACGCCAAGCGCAGCCTCGACGATCTGCGCGACGTCGTCGGCGCCATGAGCGGCGCGAGCCAGGACTGGCGGTCCTTCACCGAGGAGCTGGCGGCGCGTGTGGCTGGCTTGGCGAGCGGCGTGCTCGCGCACGAGGTGGTGTGCGTCGACGAGGAGGGCGCCGTGGAGGTGCCAGTAGAGACGCGCGTGCAGGTGCTCCGCATCGTGCAGGAGGCGGTGCAGAACGCCGCTCGGCATGCGCACGCGAGCGCGGTGCGGGTCGAGCTGTCGCGTGGCAGCGCCCTCGAGCTGCGCATCTCCGACGACGGCATCGGCATCGCCGCCGAGATCTCGCAAGGCGCGCGTGGAGGACTCCGGAACATCGAGCGACGGGCACGCTCCCTTGGCGGCGACCTCGTCGTCCTCACCCGCAGCGATGAGCGTCGCGGGGCGGAGCTCGCGATCACGATCCCATTGTGAATGCGGCACGACACGCTCCCCATGATCATGGGGATGCGGGCTTGCGTGCGCACCCGTTAGCTTCCTGCTCGTCGACGAGGACGACGAGCGAAAGGGAAGCCAATGACTCGCGTGACGAGACAGAAGACGCCGCGCAGCCGCGCCGCGCGAAGCCTCGGGGCGTTCGTCGTCCTGTTGACCCTCGCCGCCACGGAGCCGGCCGCGGCCGACTCCGCCATCGCCGGCGTCGATCTCGGCTACACGGGCGGCGCCACCGTCTACACCGTGGACGGCGACGTTGGCGTTGGCATCCCGCACCACCCCTACTTCGCCTCCTACGCGCTGTTCGAGGGCATGCTTATCGACATCGACTGGACCGGGCTCCTGCTCGGGCTCATGCTCGGGGGCGTCGACGCGATCCCCAACAACCTGCGCGGCGTCGAGACGGGGCTGCCCGGCCAGTATGGCGTGCTCGCGCGCGTCTTTCGTGCGCGCGCCGGCGCCACCGCCGACCTGGGCGGCTTCGGCGTCGGGCTCGTCCTCGACGCCGATCTCGGGTACGCGGGGCTCAGCAGCGATCAGCGCGCGGGCTTCGCCGGCCTCCGGGGCAGCGCTTCAAACCCCTTCACGACGGGCGGCGGCTACCTCGGCATCGCCGCCGGTCCGCTGTTCACGCTGCAGAGCGACGTACTCTCCGCGGCCGTCGAGGCGGTGTACGGCATCGCGCCCGGCGACGTGCTCGCCGCGCCGCTGCAGAACCACGTCGTGCGCCTGCACGGTGACGTCATGTTCACCGTCCTCGAGGATCTGGTGTGGCTGAAGGCAAGCGCGCTGCACGAGAACCGCTTCTTCCTCGGCGGCAAGGACGAGAGCACCGGCGTGACGCGGCCCTTTGGCAGCCTGCATCACCTCGAGCTTACAGGCAGCGTGGTCATCAATGTCTTCGGGCCGCTGTGGGGACTGCTGCTGTAGGTCCGACGGTCCGCTACAGTGGGGCATGCGTAGCTCCCCCGCCGCCGCCTCGTGTGTGTTCGCCGCGCTGCTCGTCCTCGTGACGCCGCTTGCGCTCGCGAAGTCCCCCGCGCCGCCCGCTATCGATCACGCGGCCCTCACCATGCTGCTGAAAAAGCACGTGAAGGACGGCGTCGTCGACTATCCCGCGCTCGGCAAGGAGCGCGGGGCGCTCACGGCCTATCTCGAGACCTTGCATAAGGTCGACGAGAAGACCCTCGGCGCGCAGCCGAAGGATGCGCAGCTCGCCTTCTATCTGAACCTCTACAACGCCGAGACGCTCGCGCTCCTGCTCGATCACCCGGGCGTGAAGTCCATCCGCGACGTCGGCGGCGAGCAGGGGCCGTGGAAGCTGCCGCGCGTGAAGCTGTTCGGGCAGACGCGCACGCTCGACGAGCTCGAGCACGAGATCATCCGGAAGCGCTACCCGGACGCGCGCGTGCACTTCGCGCTCGTGTGCGCGGCCAAGGGCTGTCCGAAGCTGCGCTCAGAGGCCTACATGGGCGCCCGGCTCGACGCGCAGCTCGATGAGCAGGCGCGGACGTTCCTGCGCGACACCGTCCGCTTCGACGACAAGACCCGCACGCTGACGCTGTCGCAGCTGTTCGAGTGGTTCGCGAGCGACTTCGTCCGCGATCAGGGCAGCGTGCCGGCGTATGTCGCCCGCTATCTCGAGCCTCCGCTCGCCGCGCGCATCAAGGCGGGGACGGTGACGCTCTCGTTTCAGCCCTACGACTGGGCACTGAACGGCCCCTCGCCAGCCGCGCACGCGCTATAACGATCGCGGCATGGCAGGCGAGCACCAGAAGGTTCGAGACTTCATCCCGATCGCGCGCGGGATGACGCTCGAGGCGTTCTGCGCGCGCTACGACCATCCCTTCCTGTTCGGGCGCGAGGTGCTCGAGGAGGAGTTCCGCTTCCAGACGCTCGTGACGACCGATCCGAGCGCGGCGAAGTCGGCGGAAGAGCGCCACTCGACGGACATCTTCCGCATCCGCCACTGGATCATCCCGGTGAAGAAGCCCGAGGGCATGGCCGGGCAGGACCGGATCTTTCTCGGCCGGGCGGAGAGCAACGACATCTGCGTGCCGCACAAGACGGTCTCGAAGCTGCACGGCTACTTCGCGCGCGATCCCGGCGTGACGACGCGCTGGTTCGTGGTCGACACCGGCTCCGCCAACGGCACCAAGCACAACGGCCTCCGGCTGGCGGCGCGCGCACGGGCTGCGCTGCTCGACGGCGACACCGTCAACTTCGGCCGCTGTGTCTTTCAGTGGATGACCGCCCGTAGCCTCTACGAGCGCCTCCTGGCCATGTCGCCGGAGCGAGCGGACGACACCGCCAGGGACGACGGCGACGATCCCTACACGCTCCCGCACGACAAGACCGACGGCTGAGCGAGCCGGCCAAAGGCGCGCCGCGAGCGATCTCTTCCTCTTGGAGGGAGGCCCCGGGATCGGCTCCGAACAGGTGATCTCTCTCGCGGCCGGCGCCGGGATCCCGGCAGCGCGGATCCGGCCCGGCGCGGCCTGATCCAGACCTCCCCGGGCGTCCTCGGCGCAGCGACCGGGTGCCCCCGCTTCGCGGCGGGGGTCTGCTGCAAAGGGGTAGGTTCGAGCGCTACCTCTGTCGTTCTCCACAGGGTTTTCCACAGGGGGGCGCGCCGCTCGCGCAACGGCTGCCGCTGCATTTTGTGTCTTGACACGCGGCGTCCCCCTTGTGGGTGTGGGTGTGACAACGGGCCAAACCCGGATTCATACATCGGATTCTCCCATGATGAAGCTTCACCTGAAGGGATCTCCGATTTCCGATCCCAATCGCGGACTTACGGAGCGCAAGGCCCCTTGGCGAGATGCCTGTGGGGAGCTCTGAAAATAATGCAACCACTCGAAATCACTGCAAGAAAATCAATCGCGGCGCGGTTGCGACACGACGATCCATCGCCCCGCTCTCGTCCGCTCCGGCCGCGGCCAGGATCTGGTGCCCGCTAAGTCCGCATGGCTCCACATGTTGTGTTTTTTTGCGTGAGCACGCGTTGACGAGGCCTTCCTGCCTCTCGTACTGAATACCCCGCGCCTGTGAGCGCAGCGGGGCTAGAAGTCGTTCACGGCGCCTGCCTCGTCAAAAAATCAGCCAGCACTTTCGCCCGCGCCTCTGCGGGCGGAGGAGAGCACATCTCGGGGGGTCACTCACGCGAGTGACCGGAGCTCCTGCGCGCCTGAGGGCGGAATTTCTGTACGTTTTTGGCCCCGGCTTTCCCGCCGGGAAGAAGAGATTCAGACCCCGCGGAAAGCCGCGCCAGGAAGTAATTCAAGGGCGTGGAAGCTCGAGCGAGCTACCCGCCAATCAATCTGCCACGGGGAGAGGCGTTCATGTTCGAGGCCACCGGCAAAAGCTATGATTCCGTCGTGAACAGCGGTGAGGAGAAGCACAAGCCCAAGAAGGGGGCGGAGGCCACACGGGGAGAGCGCACGGGGGCGAAGCGCACCCTGAACGCCGATCCCACGGGCATCCGCGTCGAGCGCCGCTTCACCACCCCCGGGGTCGACCCCATGAGCGAGGCCGCCGGTGTGCGCTGGGAGAAGCGCACGGCGAGCATCTCGGGCGCCGACGGCAAGGCCATCTTCGAGCAGAAGGACGTGGAGGTGCCCGTGTCCTGGTCGCAGCAGGCGACCAACATCGTGGCCAACAAGTACTTCCGCGGTCAGGTGGGCACGCCCGAGCGCGAGACCAGCGTGCGCCAGCTCATCCTGCGCGTCGCCGACACCATCACCGCGTGGGGAAAGAAGCGCCGCTACTTCGCGAGCGAGGCGGACGCCGAGACCTACCACGCCGAGCTCTGCCACCTGCTCGTCACGCAGAAGATGGCGTTCAACTCGCCGGTGTGGTTCAACGTCGGCGTCGAAGAGCACCCGCAGTGCAGCGCGTGCTTCATCAACTCCGTCGAAGACACCATGGGCAGCATCCTGGACCTCGCCAAGACCGAGGGCATGCTGTTCAAGTTCGGCTCGGGCACGGGCACGAACTTCTCGAACCTGCGCGGCTCCAAGGAGAACCTCGCGGGCGGCGGCACCGCGTCGGGCCCCGTCTCCTTCATGAAGGGCTTCGACTCGTTCGCGGGCGTCATCAAGTCCGGCGGCAAGACGCGCCGCGCGGCCAAGATGGTCATCCTCGACGTCGATCACCCGGACATCGAGGAATTCGTCAACAGCAAGTCGCACGAGGAGCAGAAGGCCTGGGCGCTCATCGAGCAGGGCTATGACGGCGGCTTCAACGTCCCCGGCGGTGCGTACGACTCGGTGTTCTTCCAGAACGCCAACCACTCGGTGCGCGTCACCGACGAGTTCATGAACGCGGTCGTGGAAAAGGGCAGCTTCGAGACCATCGCGCGCACCGACGGGCGCCCGGTGGAGAAGCTCGACGCGGGTGCCCTGTGGCGGCAGGTGGCTGAGGCCGCCTGGATCTGCGGCGATCCCGGCGTGCAGTTCGATACCACCGTCAACAAGTGGCACACCTGCAAGGCCACCGATCGCATCTACGCGTCGAACCCCTGCTCCGAGTACATGTTCCTCGACGACTCGGCCTGTAACCTCGCCTCGCTGAACCTGATGAAGTTCCGCCAGGAGGACGGCGGCTTCGACATCGACGGCTTCCTGCACGGCGTGTGCGTGACCATCCTCGCGCAGGAGATGGTCGTCGACGACGCGAGCTACCCGAGCGAGCGCATCGGCAAGAACAGCCACGACTACCGGCCGCTCGGCCTCGGCTACGCGAACCTCGGCGCGCTGCTCATGGCCGCCGGCCTGCCCTACGACAGCGACGAGGGGCGCGCCTACGCGGCCGCGATCACGGCGCTCATGGGCGGCATGGCCTACGCGGCGAGCGCGGAGATCGCGAAGGCGAAGGGTCCGTTCGCCGGCTACGCGAAGAACCGCGGCTCGTTCCTCGACGTCATGAACCTGCACAAGAGCGCGGCCTACGACATCGACGCGGGCCTGTTGCCGGCGCAGTTCGAGCCGGTGCTCGAGGCCTCGCGTACGGTGTGGGAGACCGTCGTGCAGGAGGGCGCGCAGCACGGCTTCCGGAACGCGCAGGTCACCGTGCTCGCGCCGACCGGCACCATCGGCTTCATGATGGACTGCGACACGACCGGCATCGAGCCCGACATCGCGCTCGTGAAGTACAAGCGCCTCGTCGGCGGCGGCATGATGAAGATCGTGAACCACACGGTCCCGGCCGCGCTGACGGAGCTCGGCTACTCGGCCGCGGACAAGGCCTCCATCCTGTCCTGGCTCGAGGAGAACGAGACCATCGAGGGCGCGCCGGCGCTCAAGCCGGAGCACCTCGCCGTGTTCGACTGCGCGTTCAAGGCGCAGCGGGGCACGCGCTCCATCGAGCCCATGGGCC
>CAYLZW010000181.1:0-11990 GCA_964388085.1 uncultured Myxococcales bacterium
GGCTGCAAGCGCTGGCGCGCGATCCTCGCGCCGATGACGACGTGAACGCGCGCGCGACGGCGCTCGGACGCAAGGTGCCGGAGACGCGGGTGCTCGAGAGGATGTCGCGCCAGCTCCCGGGGGCGCCCATCGGCACCTTCCATGGGCTGTGCTCGCTGCTGCTGCGGGATCACGCGCTGAACGCCGGTATCGATCCGGGCTTCACGCTGCTCGACCCCGTCGCCGAGCTCGAGCTGCTGCTCGAGACCGCGGAGGGCGTCGTGCTCGACCGCCTCGCGAGCGGGGACGCCGACGTAGCCGAGCTCGGCGCGCGCTTCTCGCTCAAGCGCCTCGGCGCGGGCGCCGGCCTCGTCGACTCCTTGGTCGCCGTGCAGCAGAAGCTCGCCGAGCGCGGCGTGGCCCCGGAGGACGTGCGACCCGCCGTTGTCGTCGAGGACGCCCGCTTGCGCGTGAGCGAGGTGCGCGCCTCCGCCGACGACGCCGTGAAGGCGCTCTGGGAGGCGGTGAAGGGCGCCGACGACATCAGCCGGCGATCACTGAAGGGCGTGTTCCGCGCCTACCGGCGGATGCGCGAGCTGCTCGACCGCTGGGATCCCGACGACGAGCACGACCTCGCCACGCAGTTTCTCACCGTGCGCGATGGGCTCGAGAAGGCGCGCCTCCGCGGCCAGGCGCTGTCGTACGCGCGCGACACGGCGCTCTCCGTCGTGAAGGATCTCGGCGTCGCGCTCTGTGATCGGGTGACGGCGCCGCACGCGGCCGCCGTGCGCTCCATCGTCATCGAGCTCTCCGAGCGAGTCCGGCGGGAGAAGGACCAGCTCGGCGTGCTCGGCTTCGGCGACATGCTCTTGCGCACGCGTGATCTGCTGCGCGACGACCCCTCGGTGCGCGCGCGCGTGAAGGCGCGCTTCGATCGCGTCCTCGTCGACGAGTACCAGGACACGAGCCCGGTACAGGAAGATCTCGTCGCGCTGCTGGCGGAGGAGGCGAGCCGCGGTGATCGCGTGCCCGCCGGGCAGCGCGCCATGGGCACGCTGCGCCTCGAGCCCGGCCGCCTCTTCGTCGTGGGCGATCCGAAGCAGAGCATCTACGGCTTTCGCGGCGCGGACGTCAGCGTGTTCCAGCACACGCTCGACGTCGTGGTGGCAGGCAGCGAGCGCTCGCCCGCGAGCGGCGATCGGCGGCCTCTCTCCGTGAGCTGGCGCTCGCGCCCGCCCATCCTGCGGCTCGTGAACCAGGTGGCGCTGAAGACGCTGCCCTCGGGCGACGTCGGCGTCGACGTACAGCCCGAGGACCTGCTGACGCCGAGGCGCGAGGGGGAGGGCAAGGCCGGCGCGCTGTGGGTGCCGGTGGAGGTCGGTGATCTCGAGCCCGAGCAGGCCGAGGGCATCGTGGTGGCGCGCAAGGTGCGCGCGCTGCTCGACGAGGGGCTCGTCGTCGGTGACGCAGACGCGGGGCGTCCTTGTCGGGCCGGTGACATCGCCATCCTCATCCGCCGCGTCAAGGCGGCCGCGCCCATCGTGCGTGCGCTCGCGCACCAGGGCGTGCCGGCGCTGCTGACCGGCGGGGAGGGCTTCTTTCAACGCCCGGAGGTCATGGACCTCATCGCCGCGCTGCAGCTCATCGTCGAGCCGGAGGACGATCTCGCGACGCTGACGGTGCTGCGCTCGCCGCTGCTGCTCGTCCCCGACGACGCCATCGTGCAGCTCACCGAGGGCATCGACGGCTGGCGGCGCGGGCTGCGCTGGCGCGAGGTGCCGGCCGCGGCCGAGAAGGCGGGCGTCGATCCCGCGGTGCGCGCGCGCATCGAAGAGCTCGATCGGCTGCTCTCGTCGCTGCGCGGGCAGCTGCACCATCTCCCCGCGGCGCGCATGGTGGACGCGCTCGTCGACGAGGCCGGCTACGCGCTCGCCCTCGGCGTCGAGCGCGACGCGGCGGACCGGCTCGCCAACGTGGAGAAGCTGCGCGCGCTGTGCGAGGGCCGGCCGGGCGACGCGCTGCGCACCATCCATCGCTTGTGGGCGTGGCTCGACGATCCGCCGAAGGAGTCCATCGCCTCCATGGCGGATCCCGACGTCGACGCCGTGCGCATCATGACCATGCACCAGGCGAAGGGCCTCGAGTTCCCCATCGTCGTCGTGGCGGACGCGGGCAGCGCGCTGCCCGGCGGCGGCGGCGACCTCGAGATCGACTTCGAGGTGGGCCTCGCGGTCTCGCATCGCGGTCGGCCCATCGACGCCTGCTCGTGGAAGACCCGCGGGCTGCTCGTGCCGCCGGCCATCGAGCGCGTGCGCCAGCGTCGTCGAGCGCGCGAGGAGGCCGAGCTCGCCCGGCTGCTCTACGTCGCGCTCACGCGCGCCCGCGACTTCGTCTTCGTCATCGGTGAGGAGCGCGAGAACAAGGGTGTCTCGCTGCGGCGCCTGCTCGAGCGGGGGCGCATGGCCGATCCGCGCGCGTTCGCGGCGCTGTTGCCGTCGGAGAAGGTGCCCGCCCGGCTCGGTCCGTCGCGTCCGCTCCCCATCACCCGCCTCCCGGACGTCGCTGCCGCGCGGCCGCGGCCCGTCGTCGGGCCCGTGCGCCTCGTGCCGAGCGCGCTCGCCGAGCCTCTGCCGGCCCAGGTGGACGCGCTCATCGCCGGCGGGCAGGTGATCGAGGGCAACGTGTCCGCGCGGCGGCGCGGGCGCATGGGCCACCAGCTCATCGGCCGGCTGGGCGAGCTGCTCGCGGCGGGCGCGCTCTTGGACCTCAGCGCCGTCGAGCGTGCGGCGGCGGCGGCGGCGCGCTCGCTCGGGGAGGACATCGACGCGCCCGACACGCGGGCGCTCTTGCAGCGCGTCATCGTGACCGTGCACCACCCGCTCCGGCGCCTGACCGACGCCGGCTGCACGCTCGCGTTCGAGGAGCCCGTGCGCACCCGCCTCGGCGAGCGCGCGGTGCTGGTCGGCTCGGTCGACCTCGTCGCGCGCGGACCGCGCTTCACGGCCGCCGTCGAGCTCAAGTCCTCTCGCCGGGGCCTCGACGATCCCGCCACCGGCGTGCAGTTGGCCGCGTACGCGCGCGCGCTCGAGGAGGCGGGGGCCGGGGCCGTGCTGGTGGCCGCCTGGGTCATCGGGGACGAGGAGCCCGCGGCGCCCGCGCGCATCGACGAGGAGGCGGAGCAGCGGCTCGAGGAGCTGCTGGCCTCGGCCGCGGATTGAAGCGCGTGCACCGGGTGGGTAGGAGCCCTTGTGAACCAGCGTGCGCTGCCCTCCGGCTTCCTGGAACGCCTCGCGAGCGTCGTCGGGGACGCGTTCGTGGACACCTCGCCGCGCGCGCTCGAAGACGCTTCGCACGACGAGACGCCGAACCTGCCGTGGTGTGCTCCCGACGCCGTGCTGCGACCCAAAGACGCGCAGCAGGTGGCGAGCGTGCTGCGCGCCTGTTCGGACGCCGGCGTCCCGGTGACGCCGCGCGGCGCTGGCACCGGGAAGGCCGGTGGCTGCGTGCCGGTATACGGCGGCGTCGTGCTCGCGCTCGATCGCCTGCACAGCGTCGTCGAGCTCGATGAGGAGAACCTGGTCGTGCGCGCGCAGCCGGGCGTGCTGCTGGGCGATCTGCAAGCCGCCGCCCGGGACGCCGGGCTCTTCTACCCGCCGGACCCGGCGTCGCTCGCCCTCTGCACCCTCGGCGGCAACGTCGCCACCAACGCCGGTGGCCCCCGCGCGCTCAAGTACGGCGTCACCGGCGACTATGTGCTCGGGCTCGAGGCCGTGCTGCCGACGGGCGAGGTGGTGCGCACCGGCCGCCGCACGGCGAAGGGCGTCGCCGGCTACGACCTGACGTCGTTGCTGGTCGGCAGCGAAGGCACGCTCGCGGTCGTCACCGAGGTGACGCTCGCGCTGCTCGCGAAGCCGCGCGCGGTCGAGACGGCGCTCGCGTTGTTCCCGTCGTCCCAGGCGGCGGCGGCCTGCGTCACCCGCGTGCTGACGGCCGGCCTGCTCCCACGCGGCGTGGAGTACCTCGACGCCGCGTCGTTGGCGGCGTTGCGAGCGCACGGCGGCGTCACGCTCCGCTTGCCGGAAGGGGCCGGCGCCGCGCTGCTGTTCGAGACCGACGGGCCGACGTCAGAGCGCGCGTTCGAGGAGCTCAGCCGCTCGCTCGACATCGCTGCCGGCGCGGGCGCCACCCACACCGTAGTGGCCGGCGACGAGCGACAGCGACGGGAGATCTGGCAGGCGCGGCGGCTGCTCAGCGAGGCCACACGGCGCGTGAAGCCACGCAAGATCAGCGAGGACGTCGTCGTCCCGCGCTCCCGGCTGCCCGAGCTCGTCGCCCGCTGGGGCGCGCTCGGAGAGGAGCACGGGCTGCTCACTTGCGCGTACGGTCACGCGGGCGACGGCAACCTGCACGCGCAGGTGATGTTCGACGACGACGGCGACCTGCCGGCCGTGGAGCGGCTCTTGACGCGCCTGTTCGAGGTGACGCTCGAGATGAACGGCACCATCAGCGGCGAGCACGGCATCGGTCTCGCGAAGAAGCGCTACCTGCCGCTCGAGCAGAGCGCGGCCGTGCTCTCGCTGCAGCAGCGCATCAAGGACGCCTTCGATCCCGCGGGCGTGTTGAACCCGGGCAAGATGCTGCCCGATCGGGTTGCGTTGCGCGCCTCCGCTCTCGCCGCCGGCTGAGCGCGCTCGTCGTCAGCCGCGCTTGACCTGGCTCGGACAATTCGGGTGCTGCAGGATGAGCTTCTTTAGCGAGGGCGTCCGGCGCACGCTGTTCTGCTTCGCGAGGTGCGCGATGAGCGGCGGTGGCGTCGCCGAGAAGCGCAGCAGGTTCTGGATCAGCAGCGTCGAGTTGTAGGTGCGCCCGCACAGGAGCGCGACGGTCTTGGCGTCGAAGGACAGCCCGATGAGCATGGCGAGGCAGCGGCCCTCCGTCGTGAAGATGAGCCCGACGCGCTCCTCCGCGGAGGTCTGCTGAAAGGCGCGCCGCAGCTCCTGGCGCGCGGCCCGCTTGGCGCGCTCGGTGAGCTCACGGCCGCGGTTCAACTGAAAGAGCTGGGTGAGCGGCTTCTTCGAGAGGATGCGCTTCAGCAGCGGATCGCCCGTCTGGTTGTTGCGCAGGAGCAGGCGCTGCACGTGCCCGTCGCGAAGGAATTCCACGCGGCGCGCGAGCGCGTCGAGGCCGACGCCGTTTCGGTGATGCGCCGCGATGAGCCGCGCGTGCTCGAGGCCCACCGTCGTGTTCTCGAGCAGCGCGCGGATGACGCCAGGGTCGGCGTCGAAGCAGAGCGCGCACAAGGTAGCGCCCTTCGCTTCGCCCGCGAGCTTCACGCGTTGATCGCGCTCGAGCGGCTTGAGCTCCGTCTCGTACAGCTTCCGATAGCTCGCCTGCTCGACGACGGCCTCGCCGCTCTCCTCGTCACCCTCGTCCCCTGCGTCACCGTCAGCGTCCTCAGCGTCGGTATCGTCATCGTCGTCGTCGTCGTTCGCTCCGTCGTCATCGGTCGCCGGCTTGCGCGCCGCACGCTCGGCCGCTTCCGCTTCCTCTTCCGCCTCGCGATCGTCCGAGAACAGCAGCTCATCGTCGGAGGCCTCGCCCTCGGACGTCTCGTAGTCGTACGTCCACTCGTCCGTCGCCCCGCCGACCGGATCGGCCTCCTGCACCGTCGCGTCCGGGATGCTGATGGGATCGGGCACGGCCGCGGGCGCGCTGGCCGGCAACGAGACGCTGCGCGGCGCTGCGCGGGCGATGGCTCCCTCATCGACCAGCTTGCCGACGATGGCCGACACCCGCTCCGGCGGCATGCCCGTCAGGTGCTCGAGGTTTTTCAAGCTCGTGCCGCCGTCGATGCGAGAGAGCACGAAGCCCTCCTCGGCGGAGAGCGAGAGCTTGGTCCAGTCGAGCCCCTCAGCGAGCGCGGGCGTCCAGTCCTCGTCGTCGGACATGGGCCGACAATAGCGTGGAAGGCGCCGAGAGCGGCGAAACGATGCGCCGGCCTGTATCGTCGCCTGATGAACGCACTCCGGATCGCCATCCTCGCTCTGATCTCCGCGTCCGTCGTCCTGCTCCCGGGATGCAACTGCGTCGATCCGCCGGGCACCGACGCAGGGGAAGGCGAAGGCGAAGGGGAGGGCGAAGGCGAGGGCGAGGGCGAAGGCGAAGGGGAGGGCGAAGGCGAAGGCGAGGGCGAAGGAGAAGGCGAAGGAGAAGGCGAAGGAGAAGGCGAGGGCGAAGGAGAAGGAGAGGGCGAAGGAGAAGGAGAAGGAGAGGGAGAGGGCGAGGATGGTGGACCGGACGCCGGGATCGTCGACGGCGGCACGGACGCCGGGATCGTCGACGGCGGTACCGACGCAGGTCCGGTGTTCGGCGCGGAAGGGGACGAATGCTCCCCCATCGCTCCCTGTGCCTCGTCGCTCGTCTGCTCGGAAGGGGCCTGCGTCCTCGACCTTGGTGCCTGCAGCGATCAGGAAGATTGCAGCGACGACAGCCGCTGCTGCACCGAGGGTTGTCTGCCGGCGGGGCGCTGCGTCGCGTATGGCGAGGGAGCTTTTGCCGCGAGCTGCGAGATGCCGGCGAGCTCCGCGTTCGAGCTCGAGATCGCTTGCCGTTGGAGCGGCCCTCCGGCCGGCGATCCGTATCCCGATCACATCAACGTGATCGCGACCCCGCTCGTCGCGGATCTGCCCTACGGAGCGAGCGGCTCGAGCGAGATCATCATCGTCACCTACAACGGCAGCGACGGCGGCTCCGAAGCGGGCAGCGGCGTTGATCCGACGTACTACGGCGTCCTCCGCGTGCTCGACGGCAGCACGTGCGAGCAGATCGACACGCTCGTGCATCCGACGGCGGCGATCATCGCCGCCGCGACTCCGGCCGTGGGTGACGTGAACGGGGATGGCATCGAGGAGATCGTGGCGCAGCGCGCGGCCGGCGGCCTCGTGGCGCTGGCCTGGAACGAGAGCGCACGGACCTATCAGGATCTCTGGGTCGCGACGGCGTCCGGGCTCGGCGTTCAGATCCGCTGGGATGGTCCGTCGCTGCACGACGTCAACAATGACGGCGTCGCCGAGGTGATCTCCGCCGGCGAGGTGTTCGACGGCGCCACGGGCGACCGGCTCGACGCGGCCATCGGCCTCGGCGCCCCCTACCTCGGGGCCCCGACGTTCGTCAGCAACGTCGACGGCGACGCGAGCGTGGAGATGCTGTTCACCGACCTCTATCGCTTCTCGCCGACGAACGGGGCGTGGGAGGCGGTGCAGGAGGTCGGCAGCGCGGCCGCGAACGACCTCATGGTCGACCTCGGCACGCCCGGCGCGACGGCCGCGGCGTTCGACTTCAGCGCGCTCGATGGCGCGCCTGAGATCGTGCGCTTCGGGAATGGAAGGATCGCGCTCTACACGCTCGAGGGTGGCTTGATCCACGAGCACACCTTCGTCGGGCAGGGCGCCGGCGGAGCGCCCGCCATCGCGGACTTCGACGGTGACGGAGCGCCGGAGGTCGCGCTGCCCCTCGGTAGCGCGCTGCACGTGTTCGACCTCGAGTGCACCGCCGACGGGGCGACCGAGTGCGTCGGGGCACCCGCGGGCATTCGCTGGTCGACCGTCATCGACAACGCCGGCGGCGGCCGGGGCATGACCGTCGGCTTCGACTTCGACGGCGACGCCGCCAGCGAGGTCGTGCACGCCGACTCCTGCTACGCGCGCGTCTATGACGGGAGCTCGGGCGTCGTGCGCGCGAGCTTCCCGCGGGTGAGCTGTCCGTTCGGAGCCGGCGCCATCGTCGCTGACGTCGACGGCGACGAGGCGGCGGACCTGCTGCTCGGCGGGAACTCGAGCTGCAACCTCGCGGCGTGCCCGCTCGTCGACCCGTTCCATGAAGGGCTGCGCTGTGATGCAGCGGCGGACTGTCTCTCGGGCGTGTGCGATGGCGGCTTCTGTCGCTGCACGGGCGCCGACGGCTGCCCCGACGGGCACGCCTGTGTGGCGCCGGTGGTGCCCTCGCCGGGGAGCGGCGACGTGTGCCGCGCGAGTCAGACGGGCCGGGCGCCGGGTGTCACGGTCTTGCGGGAACGACGAGAGCGCATCGGGCCCGCGCGAGCGCTCTGGCACCAACACCTGTTCACGAGCGCGAGCGCGAGCGCCGACGGCGTCATCCCGGCGACCTCCTTGGCGACGCTCTCACCGGATATCCGCGTGAACCGGCCACCGGCGGGGGACCTTCGCAGGGCCGCCGACTTGACCGCGCGCCTCGACGCGAGCGACCTCTGCGTCGGCGGCGAGCTGAGCGGTATGGTGTGCAATCGAGGGACGAGGGTGGCGACGTCCGGCGTCGCGGCGACGTTCCATGCCGGCTCGGGCGCGGGGCCTGCTCTGTGTAGCGCCGTGCTGGTGCAGCCGCTCGAGCCAGGCGCCTGCGTGGATGTGCGCTGCGCTCCGACGGCGCCCGTCGACGGCGCGATCGCGCTCGTCGCCAACAGCGGGACCCGCGGTGCCGAGACCGTCGAGTGTAGCGACGGCAACAACGAGGCTTCGCTCAGCGCGGTGACGTGTCCCTGACGAGTCGTCGAACGCTCAGGGGATGACCTTCACCGCGAAGCTCTTCAGCAGCGCGCGTTGCTCCTCGTCGAGCCACACCTCGGCCTCGCAGAACCGTCCGCCCGCGCGCGTCGTGGCCGCGAGCTTGGCGAGGCTCTCGGGACCGACGTCGATCCACCAGCCCTCGAACCAGCCGGTGTTGCCGCGCGTATGCAGGTACTCGATGTGACGCAGGGGGACGCTCGCGTCGCCGGCGAGCAGCTCGATGTGGCGGCACTCCGTGAAGCGCAGCTCCGGGTTCACCATGACGAGGCCAAAGCGCGCGCCGTCCTCCCGCGGGAAGGCCTTCAGGTCGAGCAGGTAGGGCGGGTAAGGGCGGCCCTCGCGCGAGACGAGCACCTCCATGCCCTCGAGGCGCAAGACGCGCACCGCCGCGCCCGTGTCGCGCTCGTCGACGATCCGGCCCGTTGCCCCTCGCTGCGGCACGGTCGAGCACGAGCAGAGCGTCAGGAAGACCGCGGCAACAGCGACTGGCAGACGGGCATGCACGCGCGCAGCGTAACCCGTGCGCGCACGGGCAGTACGTGATTGCGCGTCTCTGTAGGACGTCATCGCACCCGCACGGCTGGAACTGTGACGACGCGCAAGGGGGGCACATAGAGCGGGTCCAATCCCGACTGGTACAGTTTTCCGACAGGTACAGTGGACCCAGTCCTCTCTTCTCGTCGGGGGAGCCCATGGCGATCGTTCCGCATCCCGCCCGCAACGCGTCCTTCGCCCACTCGCTGGCGCTCCCCGCGGCGATCGTCGTGCTCGGTGTCACCGTCTTCGCGCTGGTCGCCGGGGAGGACCCGCCGGCGCCCGAGCCGCCCGCGCCCGAGCCGAAGCTGGAGCCCAAGCCGGAGCTGCCGCCCTGGGCGGAGAACGTGCCCGCCGCCGCGCCCGACACCGGCGAGGGATGCCAGGTCAGCGTGCAGGCGACCCTCGAGGGCCGACCGCTGAACGAGGTGCAGCTCTCGTTGTACCTCGTGGGCGCGCAGGGCACCGAGTCCACTTGGCAGGCGGTCCCGCGCGACGACGGCGTGCATCGCTTCACGGCGTTGCCGCGCGGCACGTACCACCTCGTCGCGCTGCGGGACGGCGGCGCTCCGCAGACCGCTCGCGTGTGGACCTGCGCGCAGGGCGACGAGCGCGCGTTCTTCCAGCTCGATCTGCCGGCGGGAGGCGTCGCCTTCACGGGGCAGGTCACGGGCCGCGGCGATCGCTGGGTCGAGGGGACGGAGGTCCTGCTCGAGCAGCCGGACGGTCATCGCGGCGCCTTCCCGGGCATCGCGCACCTCCCCGTCGACGCTGACGGGCGCTTCGCCGTGACGCTGCTGCCCGGCCGCTACTCGTTGCTCGCGCTCGCGCCGCACCACACGCCGCGCGTGCAGGAGCTCACGGTCGACGACAATGGCGGCGTCACGCGGCTCGCGCTGCAGTGGCGCCCCGAGGCGCGCGGCGTCGTGTACGACGAGCAGGGCCAGCCCGTGGCGGGCGCCGACGTGTTCCTTGGCCCCTCGTTCGATCCGAAGGTGGGCGCCAGCGTCGTGCAGACGGGCGCCGACGGCAGCTTCGTGCTGCCGATCCTGCCGGGGCGCGAGGTGATGGTGGCCGCGCGCAGCGAGCGCGGCTTCGGCATGACGACGCTCGCCGAGGTGACCGCGCTCGAGGGGCACACCGGCGTCGTCGTGCAGCTCAGCGAGGGGCGCACGGTGGGCGGCTGGATCGAGCACAGAGACGGGCGCCCGTGCGCGTTCTGCGACGTCAGCTATCGCGTGAAGAGCCACGGGCTCGTCGGGGTGGTGAAGTCGGCCGAGGACGGCACCTTCGCGCTCTCGGGCATGCCGCTCGGCGCCGACGTCGAGCTGTGGCCGAAGGACGGCGCCATCGGCGCCTGGGGGGGCCGCGTGGCGACGCCGCAGCAGAGCCGCGTGCTGCTCACCTACGTGCCCCCGGCGTACTGAGCGCGGGGCGCGTTCCCGTGAACGCCGGGCGGCTGCCCGGCTTCCCCTCCACATGCGTTAGAACGGGGCATGAACCTCTCGACGCCCCTCTCGAAGAAGCTCGGCCTCAGGTACCCCTTCGTGTCCGCGCCGATGTTCCTCATCTCGAACCGCGAGATGATCGTGGCGAGCGCCGAGGCGGGCATCCTCGGCTGCATGCCGTCGCTGAACGCGCGCACGCCGGAGAAGCTGAAGGAGGACCTCGCGTACATCCGCGCGCGCACCGACAAGCCCTTCGGCATCAACCTCACCATCGGGCTCACGGCGAAGGAGCGCATCGAGCAGGACTTCGCGCTCTGCGTCGAGCACGAGGTGCCGGTGCTGCTGACGAGCTACGGCAACCCGACCGAGCTGGTGCGACGCGCGCACGCGCACGGCATGACGGTGTTTCACGACGTCATCGGCCTTCAGCACGCCAGGAAGGCGAAGGCCGCCGGCGTCGACGGGATCATCGCGGTGTCGGCGGGCGCGGGCGGACACGCGGGCACGGTGTCGCCCTTCGCGCTCATCCCCTGGCTGAAAGCGGAGCTCGACGGCACGCCCATCCTCGCGGCGGGCTGCATCAGCGACGGGCGGCAGGTGGTGGCGAGCCTCAGCCTCGGCGCCGAGCTCTGCTACATCGGCACGCGCTTCATCGCGTCCCGGGAGTGCGGCGCCCAGCCGGCGTACAAGGACATGGTGGTCGCCGCCACGCCGGACGACATCGTGTACACGGATAAGGTCTCGGGCATCCACGCGAGCTTCTTGAAGGCCACCGTACCCGAGGACTTCAGCGCCGAGCGCACGCCCGAAGGCGCCAAGCGCTGGCGCGACATCTGGAGCGCGGGGCAGGGCGTCGGGCTCATCCACGACGTGAAGCCGATGGCGGACATCGTCGAGGATCTCGCGCGCGAGGCGCACGACACGCTGCGCGCCCTCGTGGGCTGAGCGCGCCGATCCAGGCGGCGCACGCGCGAGCGCATTGACACGCTCGAGATCGCGTGAGACCGACGTGGTCCGTGGCTACAGTGTCTCCCAGGTCAGACCCCACGGACCTTCCTTCATCCCTCTAGATCCCGAGAGCGAGGCCCCGATGGCGGCGCGCAAGACGAAGCTCATTTTCATCACCGGTGGCGTCGTCAGCTCCCTCGGCAAGGGCATCACCTCGGCGTCGCTCGGCGCCCTGCTCGAGAACCGCGGTCTCGACGTCACCATCTTGAAGCTCGACCCGTATCTGAACGTCGACCCCGGCACCATGAGCCCGTTCCAGCACGGTGAGGTGTTCGTCACCGACGACGGCTCCGAGACCGATCTCGATCTCGGCCACTACGAGCGCTACATCAACCAGTCGCTCTCACGCCTCAACTCGACGACCGCGGGGCGCATCTACTCGAACGTCCTCGAGAAGGAGCGGCGCGGCGACTACCTCGGCAAGACCGTGCAGGTCATC
>CAYLZW010000182.1:0-11960 GCA_964388085.1 uncultured Myxococcales bacterium
GACGACCACATCCACGTGCGCGTGGTGCTCTCGGCCGGGGAGGTGCGCGTGCACAAGGGCGACGTCCTCGGCGAGCCGGTGAACCTGGCCGCGCGCCTCGAGAAGCTGGCCGCACCCGGGCAGGTGCTGTTCTCGGACGCCGTGTACGCCACCATGACGGCGGCGGAGGTGCCCGTCGAGGCCATCGGCGAGCACACGTTCAAGGGCATCCGGCGCAGCGTGCTCGTCTACCGCGCCATCCCGACGGGGAAGGGCGACGCGCTGCCCTACGGCGGGCACGCGCTGAAGCGCGCGCACGAGGCGCCGCAGGGCCTGAACCAGGTGGCCGACGTCGCCGCGCGCGCGGTGGGCGACCTCGGCGCGGGCGTGCGCAGGGCTATCGGCGGCGCGCGCGCCACCGTCGCCCAGGCGAGCGGAGACCTGCCGCTCCTCGAGCGCCTCCGCTTCCCCCGCCTCGGCGAAGCCCCCGGCAAGGTGGCGGCGGCGGCCGCGCTCGCGCTGCTCTCGCTGTTCGCGCTCTCGTACGCGCTCGCCTGGGCGCTCGACGACGACATCAGCGGCGCGGAGGCGCGCAAGATCCTCGCCCGCCTCGAGGCCTTGCCGAAGGGGGAGCGCAGCCCGCAGGACGAGATCGCCCGTGGCCGCGCGCACGCGGCGCTCGGCGACGAGAACGAAGCGCTGCTCGCCTTCACGCGCGCGGCCAAGCGAGGCGTCACGCACGAGCGCGGGCTCTCCCTCGCGCTCTCGGTGATCGAGGAGGAGAACGCCGGCCGCGCGCTCTCCCTGCTCGAGGCCTGGCCGAAAGATCCAAAGCTCGATCAGCGCCTGCGCGCGCGCCTCGGGGAGGGCTGGTGGACGCGGCACAACGCGCTGCTCGCCCTCGAGAAGCGCAACGCGGCCACGGACGCGCAGCGCACGACGGTGGGCGTGCTCGACGTCAGCGAGGGGGATGACTGTGGCCGGCGGCGCTACGGCCTGTCCCTGCTGCGGCGCGGCGGCGTCGGGCCGGAGGCGCTGGCGGCGGTGAAGGCGGCCGGCGAGCGCATGCCGGACAACATCTGCTTGTCGCTCGACCTGGCCGCCACCGAGCGCGCCATCGAGCGCCGCACGAGCGGCGGACCATGACGAAAGCGGGGCGCACATCGGGCCGCGACGGCGGTTGCAGGCGCTCCTCGGCCGGGCCACATTGCCGGTCACGCACTTTCTGCCTCCTGGAGCGTCCATGAACCTCTGTTCGCCCGCGCGAGCGCTACGCGAAGCGACGGCCTCGCGCGCCTTCGCCCTGGTCCGCAGCATCGGCAGCCTGTCCCTCGGCCTGTCGTTGGTCGGCTGCTCGCTCGCCTACTGCGGGGAGGACGCGTTCTCGCGCGAGCGCGACCTGCGGCACGGCGAGATCGCGGGCACGGCGCGCTTGCCGGGGCCTGGAGAGAAGCCCGCCGCCTTCGTGCAAGCGCGCATGCAGGGGACCTCGTTCGTGCGCCGGACCAACAGCGAGGGGCGCTTCGTGTTCTCCGGCCTCGAAGCGGGGCCCTGGATCGTCACGGTCAGCGAGGACGACAACGGGGACGGCAAGGCCGAGCGGCGCAGCATCGTGAGCACGACCCTGCGCACGGTGCTGCACCGCACCTCTCCGAGCTACGTGCCGCTCGTCGGCGGCGAAGGCGAGCCCCGGCTCGCGGGCGTGGATGTCGGCCCCGTCGTCCTCGAGGGCACCGTGCGCGTGGCCGGGACCGTGCTGCTCGACGACGCCGGCACGGTGCTGCCGCCGTCGCAGCACGGGCGCGTGGCCGTCGTCGTGGCCGGGCGGAACCTCGACCTGCCGCGGCTCGAGGACGACGGCAGCGATCTCGTCAGCCTCGGCGCCGAGGTCAAGACCGGCGTCGACGCGCACGGCGACTTCGTGCTGCGCAACGTCAGCGGCGGTGACTTCTACCTGCTGGTGCTCTTCTACGAGCTCGGCACGCCCGGCCAGCCCGGCGCGCTCTTGCACGTCAGCGAGCCCATCGCGTTCACGGCGGTCGACGATGACCTCGACATCCTGGAGGACATCGTCATCCCGGCCACCGCCCTCGTCGAGCGCCGCCCGGCGCAGCTCGTGTTCTCGCCGGCGCCCGCGGCCGGCGACGTCTACCTCGTGCTCGTGCCGCCCGGCCGCGAGCTGCCTCCCTGCGAGGACGCCCCCATCGACTACAGCGGCACGGACTTCGCGTACGCGCTCACGACCGCGCAGATCCCCGCCAGCGCTACGCCGCAATTCCAGGACGTACCCGTCGGACTGTGGGACATGCAGGCCTGCTTCACGAGCGCCCCATCCGGCACCCTGTTCGCCCAGACCATCACGCCGCCCGTCGACGGCGAGCCGCCGGTGCTGCTCGGCCCCGTGCTGCTCAGTGATCTGCCGACCTGTGTGCCCTCGCGTCCCTGCGACGCCGAGACGGCCTGCGCCGAGGGCTTCACTTGCGACGAGAGCGCCGGCCGCTGCGTGGCGCCCGAGGGCTGGAGCGACTGCGATGGCGACGACACGCGCGGTCTGCCGCGCATCGAAAACGACGATGACCGCGCGCTGTGGGCCTCGTGCGTGAGCGCTTGCTTCGCGGGCGCGGGCGCGGCCGCCGCGGACACCACCTGCCAGGCCGCCGACGGCAACACCTACGACTGTGACGACGACGGCGATGGACAGCCCGACGTCACCGAGTCGCAGGACTGCTACGGCGTCGGCCGCGGCACCGACTCGGACGGCGACGGCATCTGCGACGGCGTCGATCCCTTCCCCGAGTGCCGCGCCAACACCGCCGCGGCCTGTGAAGCCGGCGCCGAGCCGGACACGCCGAGCGTCCCCGCCGATTACGTCGGCGAGGGACCGGGGCCGGACGAGTGTGAAGCCGAGCGCGCGCCGAGCGACGGCGCGTTCTGCGCCGCGGTCGGGATCGCGAGCAGCACCGAGCAGTGCTCCCAGCGCGCCATGAGCTGCACCATCGACACGCAGTTCCGCGGGCCGAACGTGGTCGTCCCTCGCTGTGATGCCACCACCGGGCTCGGCTGTGAGAGCCAGCAGAACCTCTTCTGCGCGACGGACCTCGCGCGCGACGACGGCGTGGCGCCGTGCGCGCAGCGGCTCGAGAGCCCTTGTGAGGTCGGCGTCGAGGGCGGCTGTCCCGAGCCCTTCGTGTGCGCGCTGGTCGACGTGGATGGCTCGACCCAGCCGGCGTGCGTCAGCGACCTGAGCTCGCCCGACTTCGAGCTGCCCGTCTACTCCCAGGTAGACTGCACGTGCTGCCCGCCGGGAGAAGAGTGCCACGTCGTCCCGCACACGCGTGACGTGCAGTTCCCCGGCGCCTGCACCGACCGCGAGATGGGGGAGCTGTGGGACGCGTGCCTGAGCGGCGCGGGCCAGGTGGATCCCGGCCCGGACGCCGGGATCAGCCTCTGCGCTGAAGACGGATTCTGTGACGAGAGCTGCCTCGGAGAGCCCGATCCGGACTGCGGCACCGACGGCCCGCCGGACGACGCCGGCACCCTCGAGCCCACGCCCTGCCTCGAGAACCGCACCATCAACGAGTACTGGGAGATCCAGGAGATCCCCCTCGGCAGCAGCGACTGCCTGACCATCGGCGAGGCCGGCAGCGGCGTGCTCGCGATCGTGGGTGACGAGTTCCTCCAGTCGCTCGACTTCGGGGTCGTGCGCGAGATCTTCGGCAGCGTGCTGATCCAGAACGACGACAACATCAGCAGCATCAACGCCACCGCGCTCGAAGTCGTGCACGGCTCGCTCACCATCGACGACAACCTCTCGCTCTCGTTCGTCGATGTCCCGGCGCTGACCCTCGTCGAGGGCGACGTCGGCATCTGGCGCAACCCGAGCCTCGTCGTCGACCCGCGCTTCGCGTCCTTGCCCACGAACGGCACGCTGCGCGTGTCGGCCAACGGCTGCTTGGCAGTGGACTCGTGCACTCCCTTTGGCACCCCGAGCTGCGGTTACCCCGGGCTCTCCGACCTCCCCGTCTGCTACGAGTGCGCGGACGACAGCGTCTGTGGCAGCGGCGTCTGCGACGTGGAGTACACCGGCCCGGGGACCGGCACCTTCACCTGCGTCGCGAGCGGCGGCGCCGACGGCACGGGCGACGCGGGCATCCCCTCGGTCGACGCCGGCCCCGTCGACGCCGGGACCACCAACTGACCTCGAGGAGCGAGCCATGCCCTTTACGCCGTCGTTCCTCCTCGTCCTGACGCTGCTGAGCGCGCAGGCTCCGGCCGAGCCGCCAGCGCTCGTCCCGCTGCCGGCGCCCGCCGAGACCGCGCCCGCGCCGGCCGGCGCGGCGACAACGAGCGCGGTAGAGCACGAGGGCGCGGCGGCGCCGGAGCTGCTGACCGAGCCCGCCGTCTCGCCGGCGCCCGAGCTGTTCACGCCGCAAGAGCTCACGCCGCTGCCGACGAGCATGGCGCCGGCAGAGCCGGAGAAGGGCACGAACGCGCAGCCGAACGCCGCGGCCGCGAAGCCGCGCCTGCTCGTGCTCGATCTCGTCGATCAAGGCGCCGGTCCGCTCGTGGTCGGCGGCCTCAGCCAGGCGATGCAAGCCCAGGCCGTGCAGAGCTACCCGGGGGACGTCGTCACGACCGCGCAGCTCCGCGTGGCGCTCGACGCGGCCGGGCTGCAGGCGCTCTCGGGCTGCATGAGCGAGGCGTGCATGACCAACCTCGCCGGCACGGTCGAAGCCGAACGCGCGCTCGGCGGCAGCCTCGGCAAGGCCGGCGACGACTACGTCATCACGCTGCTGCTCGTCGACAGCAAGACCGGCGCGCGCGTGCGGCAGGAGCAGCGCAAGGTCCCCGCGCACCAGGACCTGTCCTACTACGCCGTCAAGGAGCTGACCGCGCTCGTGCTGACCGGCAAGAGCGCGAGCCCGCTCGTCCCCGTCGTCATCAGCGCGTCCGAGCCGGGCGCGCTCGTCATCGTCGACGGCCAGCAGGTCGGCGCCGCGCCCGTGACCACGCAGCTCGATCCCGGCCGCCACGAGGTGCGCGTCGAGAAGGACGGCTTCGTCACCTGGAAGACCGTCGCCGACGTGCAGGAGGCGACCCCGCTCGAGCTGCACGCCGCGCTGACAGACCCCGGCTTCCCCCTCTGGCCCTTCGCGGTCTCGGCCGGCGTCGTCAGCCTCGCCGCCGTCGCCGGCGGCGCCTGGTTCGGCGTCGCGGCCCAGAACAGCTACGACGGCAGCCTCCCGCTCGGCAAGCCGGCGGACAGCTACCTCGGGCGCCCGAACCCCGACACCGCGTTCCTGCTCGACAAAAAGCAGAGCGTGCGCGAGCAGGCGCTGTGGGCGGACGTGCTCTACGGCACCGGCGCCGTGCTCGGCGTGGCGGCGCTCGGCTTGTTCACCTGGGAGCTCGGCGCCGCCGCGATGAGCGAATAGCGAGCCCCCCGTCAGGCCGGCCCTGCGCGCGTGAAGGGGGCCGCCCGTCGGACCTCAGCGAAGGTCGGGGCGCGCCTCCTGTTCGGCGCGCAGCTGGTCGGCGCGGTCGAACGTCACGATGACCTCGTTCTCGGTGTGCAGATCGAGGATGCGGTCGAACGTACGCTGCACCTTCCCGCGCAGGCGCTCCTCGAGCGGGTCGCACCGCTTGGCGCGCTCAGCCTCCCAGCGCGCGCGCAGGCTGGCGAGGCGTGCCTCGGCCTTCTCGCGGGCGCCGTCGCTCGAGGCTCGCTCGATCCAGCCCTCCTCGCGCGCGATGCTCTTTGCGTACTTCTTCTCGACGCGCTGCAGGCAGCTGGCGAGCTTCTCGGCCTCGGGTGAGCCCGCGCCGCTCAGGGTCGGGCAGCCCTTGAAGTCGAGGCGGGTCTGAAAGGCGCGCTCTTTCGGCGGCTTGCTGCTGATGTCGCCCTTCTGCGCGCGCACGCGCTCGCCGTTGACGTTGACGAGCGTGACCTGCTGCTGCGGCGGCCGGCCGGCGTCGACGACGAGGAAGGGCTCCTGACCGCGGTAGACGAGCGAGCCCGGCAGGGGACGCGTCCAGGCGCGATACCAGGCGTCGTCGTCACAGCGGTCCTCGTCGAGCAGCCGCATGTAGGTGGTCACGAAGCCGGGCAGGTTCTCCTTCGGCCAGCCGACGATGACGTAGCGCAGCGGGTTGTCGCGGCCGGCGCCGTCGAAGCTGGCCTTGAGCGTCACGCGCGAGCCCGCGCTCAGGCACACGCCCTGCGTGACCTGATAGCCGGGCCCCGCGTGCGGTACGTCGAAGCGCGCCAGCGACGTGCCCTTCGCCGCGCTCCACTCGACGCCGGTGACGCTCTCGGCGCCGCTGAAGGTCTGAAAGCGCCCGACGAGCGCATAGCAGTAGCCCTCCTCGGCCTGAAAGCGCGTCTTGAGCTTGCCCTTGGCGCTGCCGTGCCCGGCGAGGTCCCCCTGGTACAGGCTCGGCAGCGTCTGGAAGGCCTGCTCGTCGGGCGCGCGGAACGCGTTGGCCACGAGGAAGTGGCGGTACAGCGTCGTGTAGTAGCGACCGGCGCGCTCGGACAGCGCGCTCACCTTCGAGGTGGCCTCGAGGTACGCCTTCAGCGCGGGCTCGGCCAGCGGGCCGGCGTCGTCCTCGAGCAGGCGCTCGAGGTCGCGGCGCGCCTTGTTCGCCCGGCGAAAGGCCTCGAGCAGCGCGGCGTCGGTCGGCGCGGGCGCCGTCTTGCGCTCCGCGACGCTGGCGCTCGCCGTCGTCGTCGTCGCCGTCGTCGTCGTCGCCGGCTGCTTGTCGGCGCGCGCGGCCGCCAGCAGCTCGCGCTCTCGCGACAGGCGCGTCAGGCGCTCCTGGAAGTGCTGCACGGTGCTCTGCCAGCCGGGCCCCCCGCGGGTGCTCAGCTCGCTCAAGGTCTGCGCGAGGGCGCTCAGCTCGGCGGCGTCCGCGGGCTCGCGCGTGCTGTGCCGCGCGCGGATAGCCGCCTCCCCCGCCGAGTAGCGCTGCGCCAGCCGCGCGTTCGCGAGCTCCCGCTCGAGCGCGCTCAGGTTCGCCTGCACGGCCTTCAGCGCCGCCGGTGACGACGACAGCGCGGCGCCGAGCGCGCCCCGCACGCCGGTCGCGATCTGCGTGGCGTCGTCGATGCGGCGCTGCTCGGCCGCGGGGTCTTGCCCGTAGCCGCCCTGCAGCGTCGTGAACGCGCGCTTGATCTCGGCGTTGTAGGCCTCGAGCCGCGCCCGCGCCTGCGCCTCGGGGAGCGCTCCCCCCGGCTCGGCGACGGCGACGTCGGCGGCCAGGCTCGACGCGAGGAACAACAGGGCGGTGGCGACCAGGGCGCGCATGCGGGCTCCTTCTCGGGCCGGGAGGAGGTGTGGCCCAGCATCGGGGGCTTGTCCCGTGCGGGGAGGGGGATCCCTCGAGGGCGGAGAATGGCGCTGGTCCGTGAGCGGTGGCAACCGTGGCCGGCGACGCGTCAGACGGGATACAGGAGGGCCTGCAGGCGAGGCAGGGCTCCGTCGCGGAGCAGCCCGAACACCACCACGAGCGCCTCCTGGCGGACCTCGGGATCGTTGATCTCCCAGTACGCGGTCGCGGCCTCGAGCAGCGCGTCCTCGAGCAGGCCCATGTCACGGTAGACCGCGTGCGCGTCGACGTCGACGGCCCCCGAGGTCTCCGCGCTCCCTCTCGGCACGAGCCACAGATCCGCCAGCAGGCCGTCGTCCGCCTCGAGGATGAGCGACGCCACGCGCGCGCCGCAGGGCACGCAGACACGGCCGCCGTCTCCCTCGCCGACGTCGTCGAGGAAGCAGGCGTCTGGCCAGTGCCCGGAGCCACAGAGGGAGCACGCGCTGCGCATCGCGCCCATGGTATCAGCGCCGCCTCACCGCACGCTCGCCGCCCCGCGTCGAGCCACTTGGGCTGCCCGTCGCGCGGCGTTGGCCGTCGCCTTGACATTCCGGCATGCTCGCGTGCGCAAAAACACGCGCGCGCGCGCCACGTTTGCGCCGTCCATCACCGGCCGAGAGAGGCACCGCTTGAAGCAACACGATCGCCAACGCTCCTCCTCCTGGGCCCGGTGGGGCGCGCCGCGAGCGAGCTTTCTCCTGACGCTGTGCCTCGCGCCCGCCGCGATCGCGCAGAGCGCCGCGGTGCCCGGCGCGTCGTTCGTGCACGCGCCTTCCGAAGGCCCGCAGCCCGACGACGCGCCGGCCGATCCCCCGGGCGCCGGCAGTGAAGGCAGCGCCCCCGAGGTGCCCGCGGCACGGGAACACGAGGTGGCGACGCCGGCGTCCACGACGTCGCCGCCGCCGCCGAGCGACGGCGCGAACCCCGGCAAACAGGCGACGCCGCTCGTGGCCGTGCTCGACCTGCGCGCGAGCGAAGGGGAGGAGGCGCTCGCCGCGGCGCTCGCCACCGTCGTCACCGCCGAGCTCGCGGCCCGTGACGACGTGCGCGCGGTGTCGCGCAGCGAGATCCAGGCGCTCATGGCGCACAAGGCGGAGCAGGCGCTGCTCGGCTGCGAGTCGGTGAAGTGCGCGGCGGATCTCGGCAAGCTCATCGAGGCGGACCTCGTCGTCACCGGCGCCATCGAGCGCGCCGGCGAGGCGTACGTGTTCTCGCTGAGCCTCATCGACCCGGTCGTCTCCGACATCAAAGAGCGCGTGGAGCTCAGCTGGCGCGGGCCGCCGGAGGAGATCGTCGTCGTCGTGCGGCCGTCCATCGATCGCCTGCTCGCGGGCCCGAAGGCGGCGTCCTTCACCGGAGCGCTCGACGTCATCGCGCCCGAGGGCGCCAGCATCTTCCTCGGCGGGCAGGACGTCGGCAGCGCGCCGCTCGCGGGCCCGCTGACGGGGCTGCCCATCGGCGTACACACGCTCGAGGTCGCGAAGAGCGGCCACGTGACGCTGCGCCGCGAGGTCGTCATCGCGCGCGGCGAGACCACGATCGCGCGCGTGGAGCTCGAGGAGGAGCCGCTCGTCACCCAGTGGTGGTTCTGGACGGCCGTCGGCGGCGGCACCGCCGTCGCGCTCGCGGCCGGCGCCACCATCGGCACCGTCGCGCTGCTCTCCGCGCTCGAGCCCCCCGCCACCAGCCTGTCCGTGAAGGCCAACCTGCCGACGGTGCGCCCATGATCGCTCTCTCGACCGCCCTCCCGACCGCTCGCCGCCCGCGCGCGACCACGACGAGGCTCGGCGTCAGCGCCGGCCTCTCCCTGTGCCTGCTCGGCGCGTTGTCGAGCGTAGGCTGTGACGCGGGTGCGCCCGGCCTCGGCGTCGCCATCCCCGGCTCGCTGCGGCTCGCGGAGCTGCGGGAGGACGAGCGCGCCCGCCTCGAGGTCACGCTCCGCATCGCCGGCGTGCTCGACGAGACGCCCCTGACGCTCTCGGACGACCTCGCGGAGGCCAGCGGCGAGCTCTCGCTGCCGGGCGTGAGCACGCCCGAGACGCAGCCGTTCACGCTCGATCTGCGCCTCGGGCCAGCGGACGGCGTCAGCGGCGACCCGCTGCTGCTCGCGCGCGCCAGCGGAGAGATCGCGCTCGAGCCGAACACCGCCAACGCGCTCTCCGTCAGCGAGGACGACTTCGACACCTGCGGCGCGGCGGCGACGGGCGAGGCCTGTACGCTGCTGTTCGACCGAAACCGTAACGGCGCCGCCAACCTCGACGATCTGCTCGCCGGCGTCGATCCGCTGCCGCCGCCGCCGTTCCTCGACGCGGCCCCCGCCACGCTGCAGTTCCCCTCGGGCATCCGGCTCGGCGCCTTCGCGCGTCAGGTCATCGTGGTCGAGAACACCTCGGCCACCGCCGTCGAGGTGAAGGCCAGCCTCGTGGGCGCGCCGGGCGTCACCCTCTCGCGCTACGAGACGGTCATCGACGCCGCCGACGGCGCCCGCCGCAGCCTCGAGCTCGGCGTCGTGCAGCCCTACGAGGAGGCCTTCCTCGCCATCTCCTTCGCGCCGGTGAACCCGTACCTGACGACGGGCGCCGTGTTCATCGAGGCCTACGAGCCCGTCGCGCGCGTGCGCCAGGCCACGCGCGTCAAGGTCATCGCCAACGCGGACGGGGAGCTTCAGCCCGCCGCGGCGGGCTTCACCATCGACGACATTCGCGCGGGCGCCGACCTCGGCGGCTACCTCGGCGACGTGCAAGCGTTCCCCACGGCGGAGCTGTTCAACGGCCTCGCGGTCACCGGCGTCGTCAGCGACGACGTCGTCACCAGCGGCCTGCCCTACACCGGCCGCAAGATCCGCGCGCTGTTCGATGCGGAGCGTGGGCCGGAGGCGATGCCCGCCGACGCGGTCTTCCTCGTCGAGGTGCCGGCGCAGAACCGCTTGTCCGTGGCGCTCTCCGGCCTCGCGCGCGACGTCGACCTCGGCGTGCTGCTGCTCGACGAGGACGACAGCGTCCAGGCCGACCCGGCCATGAACTTCCGCCCGGTGCAGAGCGGCGTGAGCCCCGAGGCGGTGGAGCTGCGCAACGAGCAGAGCGAGCCCCTGCGGGCCCTCGTCGTGCTCGGCCGCGTCGAGAGCTTCGCGCCGCCCGAGGCCGCGCCGAACGCGCTCACCGCGTCGGACCCGACCTCGTTCGATCTGCAGACCACGGTGTCGTCGGCGCCGGAGTTCACGCTGCCGCTCGCGCCCCTGACCGGTCCCATCGAGGGCGGTAACCGCGTGCGGCTCACCGGCCGCGGCTTTCATCCGGGAGCGACCGTGACCTTCGCGGACGCGCTCGCGCTCGACTGCGCCCACGCCGAGCAGGCCGACGGCACGACGACGCTCACCTGCACCGCGCCGCCCGGCTCGCTGCTGGTGGGCAAAAACCCCGCGACCGTGGTGGTCGCGAACCCGAGCGTCGATGAGGGCGGCGACGGCCAGGCCGCCACCTACCCCGAGGGCTACACGTATCTGCCGCCGGCCCCGCGCCTCGACGACATGAGCCCTCGCGTGGCGCCCACCACGGGCAGCAGCGGCGCCATCACGCTGAGCGGCGCCTTCTTCTCGACGCGCCATGGGACGCCCGTGGTGTCGTTCGGGCAGGTGCCGGCCGCACAGGTCACCTTCCTGGACGCCGGCCGGCTCGAGGCCGTCGCGCCCCCGCAGGCCGCCGGCAGCGTCGCCGTGACGGTCCAAAACCGCCTCGGCATGAGCGATGACGGCAGCCCGCTGCTCTCGCTCAAGTCGAACGCGCGCAGCTTCCGCTACCTCGAGGTCGCCGGTCCGGCGCCGCAGCTCACGAGCGTCACGCCCGCCACCGGCAGCGTCGACGGCGGCGACACGGTGACGCTCACGGGCAGCGACTTCAGCCCGAGCGCGGACGTCACCTTCGGCGCCGTGCCGTCGGGCAGCGTCACCTTCCTCGACGCCGAGACGCTCTCGGTCAAGGTGCCGGCGCGCGCGGCGCCCGGCGTCGTCGACGTCGAGGTGGTGAACGACGACGGACAGACCTCGCGGCTCACGGCCGCGTACACGTACTTCATCCCGAGCCCGACGGTCACGGACGCCTTCCCGGCCGAGGCCTCGACCACGGGCGGCACCTTCATCGTCGTCAGCGGCAGCGGCTTTCGCGCCGGCGTGCAGGTGCTGTTCACGAGCGCGGGCGGCGCGCCCATCTCGTCCCCGAACGTGAACCGCGTCTCCACCGGCACGCTGCTCGTCGCCACGCCGGCGGTGGGCGAGGGCGGTGACTACGGCATCGAGGTCATCAACATCGACGGGCAGAGCGCGAGTTATGCGGGCACCTTCCGCTACCTCGAGCCCGCGGGCCCGGCGCCGCAGATCGACAGCATCGACCCGCCGTCGGGCTTCAAGGAGCAGCCGAACCTCGTCACGCTCACCGGCAGCGACTTCCGCGGACCGCCGGCCATCCTGGTCGGCAGCGACACGGCCGAGGTGGCGAGCTTCACCGACAACGAGGCGCCGCTGAAGGACGAGCTCACGTTCTTCACGCCGGTGGTCACGCAAGAGGGCCCCGTCGTCGTGCGGCTCATCAACAGCGACGGGCAGAGCGACACGAGCG
>CAYLZW010000183.1:0-11903 GCA_964388085.1 uncultured Myxococcales bacterium
GCGCAGAACCCGGCGCCGAAGGAGCCCATCGTCATCGACGCGGAGATCATCAAGCCGAAGGCCATGCAGCCGCCTCCGCCGCCTCCTCCGCCCGCGCGCCCGAACCGTCCTGCGCCGCGGCGCTGGTCGCCGCCGCGCGATCCGCTCGTCGTGCACGGCCGCGCCGAGCCCTTCAGCACCGTCGAGGTGCGCAACGCCTCGCAGCCGAACGCTCCCGTCATCGGCACGGTGACGGCGGACAAAGACGGCAACTTCAACGTCGAGTTCACCGACGAGTCGCGCTTCATGCACGGCGATCAGGTGCTCGTGCGCGCGGTCGATCAGGGCGGCGCCTCGTCGACGGACAAGCTGTCGACCACCTGCCAGTACGAGCTGCGCTTCTGGCACACGCCGCCCCGCACCGAGAAGGTGCGCATGCCGCGCGACCACGACACGCGGAACCCCTTCCTCGACATGGCGAAGGTGACGGCGGGCGCCGTACCGACGGAGAAGAGCACCCGCCAGGCGCTCTATCGCTTCACGGGCGCGGCGCTCGCGAGCGAGCCGAACGCCATCGTGCGCGTCGCCAATAAGAGCGGTGAGCACTTCGAGGCGCAGGTGAAGCCGGACGGCACCTTCAAGCTCGACGTGCCCTTCGAGCCGGGCGAGACGCTCGCCGTCACCGTGTTCGACGTGAACGGCCGCACCGTCACGCGCAACCAGGCGACGACCGCGCTCAAGTTCGATCCGAACGCCTTCGTGAACAGCAGCGAGGGCGCGCCCTACACGCGCCCATCCTCGAGCAAGGTCGACCAGGACGCCGCGCAAGACACGAAGGGCCCGGCTCGCGAGGGGCCGTTCCTGCGCTTTTTGCAAGAGGCCGCGCTCGATCCGTTCTCGATCGTGACGCTCAAGAACAACTCCACCGGTAAGTCGTTCACCGCGCAGGCGGACGCCAAGGGCAGCATCGACGTCGAGATCGACGGCGTGCACGTCGGCGACTCGCTGGCCATCTCGGTGAAGGACCCGGCGGGCAACGCCGCGCCCGAGGCGCTCGCCAACTACATCGTGCCGGCGGAGCCTCGCGCCGACGCGCGCGTGCAGGACATCACCTGCCAGCGCACGGTGCTGACCACGCACGTCGACGAGCTGATCGGTCTCCTGAAGGCGAAGCCCACCGCGGCCAACCGCGGCAACGTCGAAGCGTGGCTCGCGGACGATCACACGACGTTCCAGAACCCGGGCGACAAGACGCGCTTGGCGAAGCTCGTGTCCGAGATCTTCTCGGGCGCGAACGACGTGCGCAGCGAGCGCAACAACCCGGCGCCGAAGGAGCCCATCGTCGTCGACGCGCGCGTCATCAAGCCGCGCGTGATGGACCAGGGCAGGGCCACCGGTCGCGACCCGCTCGAGGTGAAGGGACGCGCGGAGCCGTTTACCAACATCGAGATCAGGAACGCCTCGCAGCCGAATTCACCGGTCATCGGCACGGTGCAGACCGACGCCAACGGAGACTTCAGCTTCCTGTCGACGGACGAGTCGAAGTTCCTGCACGGCGATCAGCTCCTCGTGCGCGCGGTCGATCAGGGCGGCGGCGCCTCCAAGGACGCGCTCACCCAGAGCTGCGCCTACGAGCTACAGGTCTGGAACGCGACCAACCGAACGGAGCTCGTGCGCCTGACGGAGGCGACCGACACGCGCAACCCGTTCCTCGACGCTGCCAAGATCAAGGCCGAGCAGCACATCGCCACGAAGGACAAGCCGAAGACGTTCACCACCATCGCGGGCGGGCCGCAGTCGGCCGAGCCGAACAGCATCGTGCGCGTGCAGACGTCCAAGGGCGAGGTCAGCGAGGCCGTGGTCAAGCCCGACGGCAGCTTCTCGCTCGACGTGGGTGGCTATGTGCCGGGCGAGACGCTCGCCGCCACCGCGACGGACGTGAACGGCCGCACGGCGTCGCGCAACTTCCCGACGGCGGTGTTGGCGTTCGATCCGAACAAGCTCTCGTCGAGCATCAAGGGCCCGCCGTTCCAGAAGGTCGGCGCTGACGGCAAGAACGAGCGCGGCGGCCCGTTCCTCGACGTCAGCGCGAAGGAGGTCGCCTTCCCGGGCGCCCTGCTCGAGGTGACGAACCACGCGACCGGCAAGGTGGAGAGCTTCACCGCCGACGCTACGGGCACCTTTGCCTTCGAGCTCTCGAACGTGCACGCGCACGATCTCTTGAGCTTCAAGGTCACCGACGCCGAGGGCAACGCCGCGCCGCAGGTGCTGAACGCCTTCCAGGTGCCGGCCGAGTCGAACACCGACGTCGATCCGACCATCCAGGCGCTCACCTCGCAGCGCCCCGTCAGCGAGGCGGCCGCGCAGCAGCTCGTCGCTGCCCTCGAGCAGCACCCGACGCAACACCACCGCCAGCTCTGCGAGCGCGCGCTGCACGAGCACCCGACCTGGTTCCTGGGCGACGCGGCCAAGACCCTCGAGAAGGCGCTCGAGAGCCTCTTCCGGGGGCCGCCCGAGCGTCTGCCCGACGTGTCGAACCCGGCGCCCAAGATGCCGGTGGTGCTCTCGAGCGAGATCATCAAGCCGCGCGTCATGGACTCGGGCCGCGCGCCGCAGGATCCCCTCGAGGTCAGCGGCCTCGCGGAGCCGCTGTCGACGGTGGAGATCTACAACGGCTCGGTGGCCGGGCGCCCGCTCATCGGCACCGTGCAGACCGGCGCGGACGGCAAGTTCTCGTTCACGTCGACGGACGAGTCCAAGTTCCTGCACGGTGACCAGATCGTGGTCGGCGTGAAGGACGCGGGCGGCGCCGTCAGCGACAACGTCGTCAGCCGCGGCACCGCCTTCGAGCTGCGCGTGTGGAACTCGACCAACCGCCGCGAGAAGGTCGCGCTCGACAAGGCGCACGACACGCGCGACCCGTTCGTGCAGGCGAACCTCGTCAAGGCCGAGCGTGCCGGAGGCAGCTCGCAGTCCTCGGACAGCCTCGTTTTGGTGGGGCAGCCGGGCGCGGCCGAGGTGTTCTCGACGGTGACGGTGAAGATCGGCGACCAGACCTTCACGACCGAGGCGGACATCAACGGCGGCTTCAAGCTGCCGGTGCCGGGCGCGAAGGTCGGCGAGGCCATTCAGATCGTCGCTGGCGACCCGAACGGCCGCTCGAAGGCGGTCAATTTCACGCCGACGGTCTGACCTGCTTTGTGCGTTCTCGTCGCTGGGAACGCATGAAACACTGTAAATCGCGCCAAGCCGCCAAGCCGCCAAGGGAACACAAATGTGCTTCCTTGGCGGCTTGGCGCGAGATTTTGTGTCTCTGTTCTCGTCTCACGGAGCGCGTACCGGGATGAGCGCCACCGTCGTCACCGCGTTGCCCATGCGATCCATGAGCGGCACCTGGCGGACATAGGGCAGCTCGATGGGCAGCCCCTCGTCGAGGCAGCGGTGTGCGAACGCCCGCACGGCAGCCTCACCAGCGGCTTCCTCCTTCGCGTGCAGCAGTAGCAAGAGCGCGCCTCGTCGAACGCCGGCGTCCGAGGCGAGCTTCGCGATGTCGGCCGTCGCCACGCGATGCAAGTGGCCGCCGAGGCCCGCGCTCTCCAAGAGCTCCACGTGTTGGGACGCGCGCTTGACCTCGAGCCAGACGACCTCGTCCTCGCCCGCGCCCGGCAACGACAGAACGAAGTCGCAGCGCAGCCCCTCGCTCTTCCGCTTGCGTCGCGCATGGATGGGATAACGGCGCTCTCGCTCGACCAGGAAGCCGCGGGACAGGAACGCCTCGGCCAGGAGGTCCTGCAGGCCGAGCTCGAGCAGCGCGTCGACGTCGTGCACGGCCTGCTCCGACAGGCGGGCAGCCGCCTCGGCCGCGAGCGCGCCGGCAGCGACGTCGGCCAGGTCAGGCCAGAAGATCCGGGGGCTTACGGTTCCCACTTGAGAATTCTTCTCCACTGGCTATAGCTCTCTCATGCTCATGCCGCTCCCGAGTGATGACGAGCTCGCCCGGCGCTGCCGCGAGAAGGGCCTCCGGGCCACGCCGCAGCGCCTCGCGGTGTATCGTGCGCTGCTGTCGTCGACGGAGCACCCGAGCCCCGAGACGGTGCACAAGGCGGTCACCGAGCGCCTGCCCTCGGTGGCGCTCGGGACGGTCTACAAGATCCTTGACTCCTTGGAAGCGGCTGGCCTCGTGGAGCAGGTGTCGCTCCTGTCCGAGACCAAGCGCTACGACGCCAACCAGGCGCCGCACCATCACCTCGTGTGCATCGCTTGCAAGACCGTCAGCGACCACGTCGACGAGGCGCTCGACCTGCCGCTCCCGAGCGCGCCACGCGGCTTCACGCCGCTCGAGGTGCGCGTCCAGGTGGTAGGACTTTGTGCGAGCTGTAGCCGCGGCAACCGCCTGCCTCGATCGACAGCACCGCCTCAGTAAGCGGCCCCAAAACAGCGCTGACGTCGTAAGAGGACGCCAGCATCCCCCGGTGACGGATCATCACGGTTCTTCACCCGACCTCGACAAGGAGACGACATGCCCGCTTTGAAGGGAACCAAGACGCACCAGAACCTGAAGGACGCGTTTGCCGGCGAGAGCCAGGCGAACCGCCGCTACCTCTACTTCGCCAAGGTGGCCGACGTGGAGGGCTACCCCGAGATCGCCTCGAACTTCCGCGAGACGGCGGAGGGTGAGACCGGCCACGCGCACGGTCATCTCGACTACTTGAAGCAGGTCGGCGACCCCGCGACCGATCTCCCCATCGGGGACACGGCGCTGAACCTGAAGGCAGCCGTCGCCGGCGAGACGCACGAGTACACCGATATGTACCCGGGCATGGCCAAGGCCGCGCGCGACGAGGGCTTCGCCGAGATCGCCGACTGGTTCGAGACGCTCGCGAAGGCTGAGAAGTCCCACGCGGGGCGCTTCCAGAAGATGCTCGACCTCGTGGACTGATCGATCGTTGATCTCGGGGGCGGCCGCGTTTCGAACGTTGGCCGCCCTCGTGCGTTGGAGGGTGGCCGCATGAGCGAGAAGAGGATCTCGTACGCGCCGACAGCGGGGCTGACGTACGACCCGTCCGACGACAAGTACTGGGACGAGGCCGCGCTACAGGGCGAGATCACGCGCGTGTTCGAGATCTGTCATGGCTGCCGCATGTGCTTCAAGTACTGCGACGTGTTCCCCGGGCTGTTCAAGCTGCTCGACGACAAATACGACGGTGACGTCGAGAAGGTGAACGCGCAAGAGACCGACCGGCTCATGCTCGACTGCTTTCAGTGCAAGCTCTGTGAGGTGCAGTGTCCATACACGCCGCGCGACGGACACGAGTTCCAGCTCGACTTCCCGCGCATGGTGCATCGCTACAGCGCGCAGCGCGCCCGTAAGAAGGGCCTGACGCCGCGCGACCACATGCTCGGCAACCCCGAGGGCATGGCGAAGCTCGCGCGCGCCTCCCTCGGTGTGGCCAACACCATGAACAAGGTGAAGCTGCACCGCGTCTTCTTCGAGAAGGCCGCCGGCATCCACAGGAAGAAGAAGCTGCCCATGTTCGAGCAGCAGACCTTCGAGAAGTGGGCCGAGAAGAGCGCCAAGGTGAAGCCGCCGGCCGACGACGTCGAGGTGGTGCTGTACCCGACCTGCTTCGTGAACAGCAACGACAAGAGCATCGGGCAGGACACGCTCACGGTGCTCGAGAAGAACGGCGTCAACACCGCCTGCGCCACCGGCCTGCAGTGCTGCGGCATGCCCGCGTGGGAGCACGGTGACCTCGAGCAGGTGCGCAAATTCGTGAAGCAGAACCTCGACGTGCTCGAGCCCTACGTCGACCAAGGCGCCAAGGTGATCGCGCTCAACCCGACCTGCGCGATGATGGCGCGGCGTGAGTGGAGAGAGCTCATGACCGGCAAGGAGCGCGCGCGCGCGGAGAAGGTCGGCGAGGCCGTGCGCGACGCGGGTGAATTCCTCTGGTCCATCCGCAAGGAGGAGCGCTTCTCGACGGACTTCAAGTCGACGCCGGGCGAGACCATCGCCTACCACGCGCCCTGCCATCTGCGCGCGCAAGGCATCGGCTTCAAAGGCCGCGACCTCATGCGCAAGATCCCCGGCGTCACGCCGCACACCGTGCTCGAGTGCTGCGGGCACGACGGCACCTTCGGCATGAAGGTCGAGACCTTCGAGGCCTCCGGCCGCGTCGGCGAGCGCTCCTTCAAGGAGATGAAGTCCGCCGAGGCCGCGGTGTGGGCGACGGAGTGTCCGCTCGCGGCCACCCAGTTCGAGCAGTGGGCGGGCAAGAAGGCGCTGCACCCCATGACGGTGCTCGCGCGCGCGTATCGGGAGGACGGCTTTCCGCAGAAGGTGAACCGCGGGGAGCTCGACGTCACGAAGGGGGAGGGGACACCATGAAGCCGGTCACTCGTCAGGAGATCGTCGACTACGTGAGCTACGGCGAAGAGCGCGCCGAGGTGCGCGAGCGCGTCATCGAGCAGAAGGACAAGCGCCGCGTCCACCTCGGGGAGGCGCTCACGTTCTTGTTCGAGAACCGCGACACCGTGCGCTACCAGGTGCAGGAGATGATGCGCGCGGAGCAGATCGTGAAGGAGGCCGACATCCTGCACGAGCTCGAGACCTACAACGAGCTGCTCGGCGGGGACGGTGAGCTGGGCTGTACGCTGCTCATCGAGATCGACGACCCCGACGAGCGCAACGTGAAGCTGCGCGACTGGCTCGGGCTACCCTCGCATCTGTACGCGCTCCTCGACGACGGCACGCGCGTGCCAGCGACCTTCGACGCGCGCCAGGTCGGCGAGGACCGCCTCTCGAGCGTGCAATACCTGAAGTTCAAGGTCGGGCAGGCGCCGCCCAAGGGCTTCGGCGTCGACATGGACGGCCTGCAGCTCGAGGTGCAGTTGAGCGACAGCCAGCGCGCGGCGCTCGGCGAGGATCTGGCGGGCTGAACGCGCGCGGTAGCAGAGCGCTCAGGGGGCTCGTTCGCGAACGTCGGCGAGCGCCGCTTTCATGCGCAGCGCCCGCTGCTGCACGAGGTCGGTGGTCTCATCGACGCGCGCGTGCGCCCACCAGCGCCCGGCGTCGGACCGCCAGAAGGCGAGCACGTCGTCGAGCTGGCGCTCCTCGAGAGCGCTGAAGGCGAAGTAGTCCTGCAGCAGCAGCGTACGCTGGATCTCCTGCGTGAAGGCGTCGGCGCTCGCGGGCTGGGACTCGAGCCAGCGATCGAAGCCGCCGGACAGCTCGCGCGGCAGCGTCTGCTCGACCGCCTCGAGCGCGGCGCGCGTGGCGACGAACGAGAGCGCGCTCATGAGCTCGACGTCGCGGCTCGCTCGCAGAAGCTCCTTCACGCGCGCCAGCCGCGCCTCGTCGGGCGGGCGGGCGGCGACCTGGCCGAGGAACGCCGCCAGCGCCTTCTGTCCCGGCCGCGTGCGGATATAGGCCCGGGCCTCGGCGAGTCGCCCCCACGACGCGCCCCGCAAGAACGCGCGGATCTCCTCGAGGTGAGCCGCGCCCGGTCGATCCGCCAAACGCGCCGCGAGCCCCGCGCGCAAGGAGTCGCTGGCGTACGCCTCCCTCGTCACGCGCGTGATCTGATCGAGGCGCGCGCGCGCCGCGGGCGGCAGGCCTCGCGCGGGCGCATCGAGGTCTCGCAGGAAGGCGCCGCGGAAGCTCTGCGCGAGGATGTCGTCGAGCGAGGCGAGCGCCTGCACCTTCTCGTCGAGCCCGTCGAGGTGCGCGGCCTCGAGCGCGGCCGCGTGTCGGGCGTCCGCGTCCCGCGCGAGGTCCACGCGCGCGGCGGGCGCCGGGCTCTCCTGCGCGCGATCCGGCGCGGCCTCTCGCGCGGCGCCCGCGCCGGCACATGAGGCGACCAGCGCCGTCGCGCACGCGAAGACGAAGGGGAGGTAGGCGCTCACGGACGAGACCACGTCGTCCTATAACGTCGCGCATGGGCGCCCGTAAGCCAGTCACTCCGCCTGCCACGGCTTCGAATCCGATGACGTCGCACAAACCCCGGAAGACGAACAAGGCGGCCTCGCCGGAGCCGCCGAAGGAGCGCCAGAAGAAGGAGCTGGTGCTGCTGCAGCTCGCGCTCGTGCTGCTCACGGGCGGAACGCTCTCGTACGCGCGCCTCATGGAGGAGTTCCTGCTCGAGCGCCGCACGGCCGAGCGCTACCTGCGCGATCTGAAGGACGCCGGCCTGCCGCTCGGCACAAAGCGCGAAGGACGGCAGGCGGTGTTCGCTCTCGACGACCTGCGCAGCCGCTCGCTGAAGCTCGAGGCGGTCGACATCCCGCCCGCTGCCGCGCGACCGCTCTCGCTGCTGCTCGTGGCCGCGGCGCTGTTGCCCGCGCACCTCGGCGTGCGCGAGGCCGTGGACAGCACCGTGCGCGCGGCGCTGCGGCTGCGCGGCCTGAAGGCCTCGTCGGAGCTGCGCAAGCTCGAGGACGCGGTGCTCGTGCTCGAGAACGACGCCAAGGACTACGGCGGCAAGGGCGAGGTGTTCGGCGCGCTCATCGACGCCTGCCTCGCCGGGGAGCTGGTGCGCGTGCGCTATCGATCGCCGCGCTTCGAGCACGCGCGCGAGGAGCGCTTCTGGATCGCCACCATCGGGCTCTACCGCGGCGGCCTCTACGCGCTGGCGGTACCGGAAGGAGACGACGGGACGCATCCGATCTGGCGCGCCGTCGAGCGCATCGAGGAGGCGCCGGACGTGGCCCCTGACGCGGGCACGCTGAGCGCCGAGGTGCGCCTGCGCGCCGTCGACGAGGCCGCCCGACGCTGGGGGCCCGCGCGTCCGCGCGACAACGACGACGAGGAGCAGATCATCACGCTGCACTTCAGCGCGCACGCCGCGCCGTACGTGCTCGCCCGCCCGTGGCACCCGCGCGCGGAGATGGAGGTGTGGCCCGACGACGAGGGCGGCGGCCTGCGTATGGCGCTGCGGCTCTCGGGGGAGACGATCATGTTCGAGTCGTGGGTCCGCTCGTGGGGGCCCGAGGTGCAGGTGCTCCGCCCGGCGGACATGGCGGACCGCATCGCGTCGTCGCTGGAGGAGGCGGCGCGCGGGCATCGGGAGGGGGCGCGGCGCTTCTCGGAGATGATGGGCGACTCGTAGCAGCGCAGGAAGACGGCGAAGGATCGAGCGGCCCGGCCCGCTCGGGTAGGCCCGTTGTCCGATGGGGCGTCGTGTTGCCGGGATCGCTCTCGCGCGAGATGGTCAGCGGATGAGCGTCCGCTTTCGTCTCGCCGTCGCCCTCGTGTTCGCTGCGTCGCTTGGGCTCGGCGGCTGTACGGGCTGTGAGCCCCTCGAGCCGCTGTCGTTGCCCGACGAGCACTGTCAGCCGCTGCTCGCGGGCGCCGACTGCATGCTGCCCTATCCGTCGGACTTCTTTCGCCGCGAGGACGCCTCCGCGCCGGGCGGCTTTCGCGTCGAGCACCAAGGCTCCGCGAAGATGCTGACGGACCTCAACTACAGCGCCGACGTCAACGACTTCCGGGTCACCGATGGCGCGTCGCGCGCGCCGCCGATCCTCGCGATCCTCGGCGTGGCGGTGGCGGACGAGGGCCTCGTGCACATCTTCGACGACAAATCCGACAGCGCGCGCGCCACGAGCAAGACGATCCTGATCGACGCCGAGACGGGCGCGTTCATACCGCACTTCGCCGACCTCGATCCGCGCGCGACCGATCGCGCTCGGCAGGCCATCATCCTCCGGCCGAGCGTGGTGCTCGAGGAACAGCGCCGCTACGTCGTGGCGTTGCAGGGCTTTACGGGCGACGACGGGGCCGTCGTGCCGGCGCCCGAGGGCTTCCGGCGCTTGCGCGATCAGCGCGGCGGCGAAGATCCCGCGCTCTCTGCGCTGCAAACGCGCTTCGACGAGAGCGTGTTCCCCGTCCTCGAGGAGGCAGGCGTGGCGCGCGAGGGTCTGCAGCTCGCCTGGGACTTCACGACCGGCGCGGACGCCGTCGTGCACGACGACATGCTGCGCGCGCGCGCGTTGGCGCTCGAGTGGCTGGCCGACAACGATCCCGTCGTCGAGGTGACGAGCGTGTACGAGCCCGTGGACGATCCGCAGGTGTGGCGCAACATCGACGGGCGCATCACCGGACCGAGCGTCATGGTCGCCGACCTACCCGGCCAGGAGCTCGCGCGCGACGACGCAGGACAGGTGAAGCTCAACGGCGAGACCTCGTTCGAGTTCCGCGCCATCGTGCCCGCGAGCGTGCGTGATCGTTACGCGCCCGGCCTGCTCGTGCACTACGGGCACGGCTTCTTCGGCGGCCTCGAGGAGGTCGACGGACCGGGCGCGCTGCATATGGCGAACGGCGCCGGCGCGGTGACGTTCGCCATCGACTGGGTCGGCATGAGCTCGGGCGACATCGGCGAGGTGGTCTCGTCAATCGGCGAGCAGGTGCACCGCTCGACCGCGTTCGTCGAGCGCGTGCCGCAGGCGATGGTGAACTGGCTCGTGCTGACGGAGGCCATCGCGGGCGCGCTGCAGCACGATCCCGCCTTCCGTCGCCCCACGGAGGCAGGCGCGCCCGGTGTCGTCGTGAATCCCGACGATCCCGGCAGCGACAACGCGGGCGCGCTCTTGTACGCGCCCGAGCGCACGCACTTCATCGGCGTCAGCATGGGACACATCCTCGGCGGCACGCTGATCGCGCTGAACCCCGCTATCGAGCGCGCCGTGTTGCACGTCGGCGGAGCGGGCCTCAGCCAGATGATGTTCCGCGCGCTGCCCTTCGAGCGCTTCTTGTTCATCATGAACTACTCGCTGCCCGATCCCCTCGACCAGCAGAAGCTGAGCGCGACCATGCAGCGCCACCTCGATCGGGTGGATCCCATCAGCTGGGCCCGCTACGTGCTCGACGACGAGCTGCCGAGCGGCCCCGCGGGAGGCGCGGCGACGCGGCAAGTGTTGCTGCAGCCGGGCATCGCCGACACGCAGGTGCCGAACTTCGCCACCTACCTGCACGCGCGCGCGCTCGGCGTACCGCTCGTGCTGCCGAAGGTAGAGAGCGTCTGGGGCCTCGAGGAGACGACGGCGCCCTACGACGGCTCGGGGCTGTTCCAGTTCGATCTCGGCGCGGATCCGAGCTTCTACGCCGAGGCACAGCCGGCGGCCGAGGAGACCGTCGTGCACGACGAGCTGCGCATGCATCCGGAGCCCATCGAGCAGATGCGCGTGTTCCTCGAAGAGGGCCGCATCGTGTCGCCCTGCGGCGGTCCTTGCACGCTGCCGGCGTTCTAGATCAGCGCGCTCAGCGGCATAGGCGGAGCGCGCGCCAGGTCGCTCCTCGTCGCTGATCCGCAAACTTCGCAGCCGCCCTCGACGGAGAACGTGTGGTCGCCGTCGTGCGCGTATGCGAACGTACGTCGACGGGCAGGCGAGAGGGGGCGAATGACGAGCACGAACACGACGCCGACCACGATCACGCTCGGCGTCGACCCCAGCGTCGAGCGGGAGGCGGAGCTCGAGCGGCAGCTCACGCTCGCGCGCGCGGAGTCGCGGCGCGCCGAGCAGGCGCTCATGGAGAGCGAGCTTCGGCACCGCTTCGCGTTGAAGAGCGCGCAGCTCGGCAGCTGGGAGCTCTCGAGCACGTCGCTGCTGTTCGAGACCTGCGCCCGCCACGACGAGATCTTCGGCGTGCGTGAGCACCGCGGCGAGTGGCCCTACCAAGAGCTGCTCGCGCACATCGCCCCCGAGGACCGAGACGCGGTCGATCGCAAGCTGCGGCGCGCGCTCAAGAACGCCAGCGACGTCTCCTTCGCGTGTCGCGTGCGTCGCCAAGACGGCGCCGTACGCTGGATCGAGGTACACGGCAGCCAGCTCCCCGGCACGCACGACGCCGACGCGCGCCGCATGCTGGGCGTCATCGCCGACATCACCGAGCGCAAGAAGGCGGAGCGGGCGCTGCTCGACAGCGA
>CAYLZW010000184.1:0-11794 GCA_964388085.1 uncultured Myxococcales bacterium
CCTACTGCCGCTTCTGTACGCGCAAGCGCCTCGTCGGACAGGGGCCGACGCCGACGCACGACGACCTCGAGCGGGCGCTCCACTATGTGCGCGCGCACGCGGAGGTGAAGGAGGTCATCCTCTCGGGCGGGGACGCGCTGATGCTCGACGACGAACGGCTCGCGAACGTGCTCACCCGCGTGCGCGCCATCGAGCACGTCGAGATCATCCGGCTGGCGACGCGCATGCTCGCCTTCGCCCCCACGCGGGTGACGAGCGGCCTCGTGGACGTGATCGGGCGTCATCATCCGGTGTACGTGCTGACGCACTTCAATCACCCGCGTGAGCTCTCTCAGCAGGCCGCGCTCGCCGTCGAGAGGCTGACGAACGCGGGCGTGCCGGTGCTGAACCAGACGGTCCTGCTCGCCGGCATCAATGACGACGCGGCGACGCTGGCGGCGCTCTTTCGGCACCTGACCCGGCTGCGCGCGCGGCCTTATTACCTGCACCAATGCGATCTGGCGCCGGGCACCCGCCGCTTCCGCGTGCCGCTCGCGCGCGCGCAGGGGCTCGTGAGCGAGCTGCGCGGACAGGTGTCAGGGCTGTCGTTGCCGACCTTCGTCATCGACGTGCCGGGCGGCCTCGGTAAGGTGCCCATGCACGCCAGCGCCGTCGTCAGCGAGGACGACGACGGCGTCGTGCTGCGGGGCTCCCTCGGCGGGCTGGCGCGCTATCCGAAGCGCTGAGCGCGAGGGCTCAACGCAGCCTCAGGATCTCGAACGGTCGCACGTAGTTGCTCACGTAGACGCGATCGCCCGCGGTCATGACCGTCAGCGCGAAGCCCGAGGGGAACGACGTCACGGCCGAGAGCGAGGTCGGCTTGTAGCTCGTTCCGTCGTAGGTGAGCTGCAGCAGGTCGAGGCCGGACGAGTTCGCCGGCGCGTAGAGGTACCCGCCATCGAAGCGCAGGCGCGTGTCCGCCAGCGACACCGGTAGGCTGGAGATGTTCGCCGCCGACCAGGCGTTCGGGAAGTGACCGCGGTGCACGTGCAGCTCGGGGGTCTCCGGGTAATTGCCTTGCGTCCACCACCAGACGCCGTGACCGGACGCGGCCACCCCACGCACGTCGCTGTGAGCGACGACCTGAACGGGGGTCGAGAGCACGCCGCTGTAGTTGTTGACGGAGGCTCGCCAGATCCCCTCCGAGCTGTCGCTGACCGCCGTGTTGACGACGACGAACACGTGGCCCTTGTAGAGCGCCACTTGTGAGCCGGCCGAATAGAAGCTGGCGGCCGCCGCCGCGTCGATGGTGCCGATGCCGGCGAGCCCGCCGGTCTCGACGTTGTAGGAGACGATCCGCAGGTCGTGCGACGAGGAGTTGTTGACGTAGGTCAGCATGACGGCGTACGGCCACATCAGCACGCCGGCGACCGGTCGTCGCGGCGAGATGTTGTCGCTGTACAGCGACGTGAGACCGCCGGTCTCGCCGAGGTAGCTCACGTAGTAGCTCGTGTTGTTGAACGAGAGCACGTAGGCGTTCTCGCTGCTCATCATCTCGCCGATGTTTGGGCCCTCGTCGTCGATCTCGATGCCGTCCATGCGCGCATGCAGCACCTGCGACGCCGACGCGGGGTTGATGATGGAGTCGCCGATGAGCTCGGCCGAGGTCGTGCCGAGCGCCGAGCTGTCCGTGCGGACGAGCTCGAGGGCGTTCGGCGTGCCCGTGTGCAGGACCCGAACGGTCGGGTCCAGTCCGCTCGAGTAGAACACGCGGTAGCCGTCGACGGTGATGGCGCCGTAGCGAGTGTTGTTCGAGCCCGCGTGCTGGTAGCTCCCCACGAGCCGGGGCGAGTAGCGATCGGAGACGTCGACGACGGTGACGCCGCCACGCGAGGTGACGTAGAGGTACGGGCCCGACACCTCGAGGCGCCAGCGGCGGTCGGTCTGCACGCCGCCCGCGGCGACGTACTGGCCTCCCGAGGTCGTGCTGAGATCGCAGATCTCGATGTCGTCCGAGGTGTGGCCCGTGTAGAGCGTCCTGCCGCTCAGCTTGACGCCCTCCTGGTTGATGCCGGTGGCGCATTGCGTGGCCAGCGCGGTGGCGATCCCGGCCGACGACACGCGGTAGAGCGTGATGGCGTTGCCGTTGCCGAGCGCCATCAGGTCGTGCTGCAGGTCGACGTCGTAGGCGTTCGTGCTGCTGATCGACTGCGTGAGCGCCGGCAGCGCGCCCGTGCGCAGCGACGCGAGGTTGTACAGCGAGTAGCCACCTGTGCGGCCGACCGCGAGCACGTCGCCGTTCGCGGCCACCGCCGACGCGCCGGCCAGCGAGATGCGGCCCATGTACGCGGGCGCCCCGGTGGTCTGGATGCGGTAGATGTAGACGCCGTAGCTGCTGTCCGCCACGAAGGCGAAGGCGCCGCTGAGCGCGATGTCGCGCGGCGTCGTCATCGCGGTGCTCGCCTCGACCCGTGAGGTGCAGCTCGCGAAGCTCGCGGCGTCGCTGAGATCGAAGCAGTCCTCGTTGCTGACGTCGAGCTCGATGAGGCCCTCGCCGTTGGCCGCGACGTAGAGGATCCCTTCCTTCAGCGCCAGCGCGCCGACGTCGCTCGTCGACGCGATGCCGAGCTGTGTGTAGCTCAGCTCGGCGCGCAGCACGGGCGACAGCTCCCACGTGGTCACGCTGCTACGCGTCAGCGACGACTGCTGGGGGCCGGGGCTCTCGGTCTCATCGTAGGCGAGCACGCCCACGCACACCTCGACGCCATTGGGCACCCCCGTGAGGGTGAACGACGTGTTGCTGCCGACGTCGATGGGGGAGGCCCCCTGCTCCGCGAAGCGGCCCGTGTAGTCGGCGCCGTTCGAGCTGCAGCTCCCCGCGCTCGTGTTCGTCCCGTAGTAGAGGCGGTAGCCCGCGAGATCGCTCGCGGAGGAGGCGATCCACGAGACGTCGATGCGGCGATCGGAGGGCGTCAGCTTGAGCGAGCTCGGTGGCAGAGGCGCGCTGCTGTCCTCGCGGATGACGACGAAGTCCTCCGCCGAGGGCGTCCCGGCCGTGTCGAGCGCGCGTACGCTGATGCGGTTCTCGGTGTTCGATCGCAGCGGCACCGTGAACGAGCACAGGGCGCCGCCCGTCAGGCAGGAGCTGCTGATGGGGGTCGCGTTCACCCAAGACGACTGCAGCGCGCTGTTTCGCAGCTGGTAGCTGGCGAAGTGATGATCCACGGCGTCCTGCGCGAGCGCCAACGTGATGCTGGTCGCGTCGACGACGGCGGTCTCGCTGCCGATCTGCGGCGCGTCGGGCGCGAGCGTGTCCAGCAGGATGCCGTCCATCTGCGTGGTGCTCGGCGTGGTGAAGTTGCCGGCGTCGTCGCCGAAGGACACCGCGATCCACTTGCACTCGTCGCTCGGCGCCGGGCCGGTGTTGCTGGCGGCGTTGTTCGGCGGCAGCACCCAGGTGACGACGGGGGAGTAGGGCTGCGCCGTCACCGCGGCGAGCTGCGCGGCCGTGGGCGTCGGAGGCGTGAGGCAGTTGCCGCTCTCGTAGTCCTTGATGCGCACCTGCGTGGCGCCGCTCGCGTTCAGGGCCAGGGTGATGACCTCGGAGGACACCGCCGCGGCGCCGCCCTCGATGAGGACAGGCGGCGGCAGCGCGGCGTATACGGGCGCCTCGGTGTCGACGAGGAAGCCGACGCTGGCCGGCGCGCTCTCGTTGCCGAGCGCGTCCGTGGAGCTGACGCGCGCGGTGTAGAAGCAGCCCGCCGTGCTCGGCGCCACGAGGTTGTAGGTGGTCGTCGCCGTCAGCGTGTTCACCGGGGTGAAGGCGCCGCAACCCGACTGTCCGCCGTTCTGCGCGACCTGCACGCGGTAGGCGTCCGCGCCGGCGACCGCGGTCCAGTTCAGCGACAGCGGGCTCGTGGTGGGGCTCGCCACGGACTCGAAGGCAGGCGCGGCGGGGGGCGTGACGTCGACGCTGAAGGCGCTGGCCGTGACGGTAGCGCTGTTGCCCGCGCGATCCGCTACGCGCACGCGCCAGGCGTAGCTGCCCTCACCGAGCGGCGCCTCGAGCGTGTAGGTCATGTTCGCCGCGGCGCTCGTGTTCTGCAGCTCCGCGGTCAGCAGGATGGCGGAGAAGCTCGCGCCGTCGGCGACCTGCAGCGTGTAGACGAGATCCGCGGCGGCGGTCTGCGTGTCGCTGGCCGTGCTCCAGCCGAGGGTGGGCGTCGGATCGTTCGTCATCGTGCCGCCCTGAACGCTGAGGTTGCCGAGGCCCGTGGGCGGCAGCACGTCCACGTTGAGCGCGCGCGGGAAGCCCGCGCCGACGCCGCTCGCGTTGCCGGCGTTGTCGCGCGCGACGACCGACCACGTGAGCGCGCCCGCGGGCAGGTCCGCCGCCGGCGTGTGCTCGGTGGTGAAGACGTCGACGGGGCCGAGCACCACGGTGTTCGTGCTGTCGCGCAGCGTCAGCCGGTAGAGGTCCGCGCCCGACGCCGCGCTCCAGCGGAAGGTCGGCTTCGCGCTCGCGACCCAGGCGTCCGCGTCGGGCGACGTGGGCTGCGGCGCGGTCGGGGCGGCGGTGTCCACGACGATGCCGTCGCTCGCGAGCGTCGTGCGGCCGGACGGCTCGCGGAAGCAGGCATAGACCTCCTGGAAGCCATCGCCGCCGAGCGCGACGTCGACGGTCTCGTCGCCGTCGAAGGCGGCCCAGCCCGAGGTGGCGCCGCAGTCGAGCACGGCCTCGCTGTATTGGTACTGGTAGCCGGCGCCGCCGTCGCCGACGAAGCGCGCGCTCACCGTCGTGCTCGTCGTGTAGCCCGCGCCACCCGCGAGGGTCACGCTGCCGGTCGGGTTCGCCAGATCGAGGACGATGCTGTCACAGGCGCTCGCGCTGCGGCCGGCGGCGTCCTGCACCTCGACGCAGACGGTCTTGCTCTCGGCCACGCCGGGAGCGTCTACCGTCCAGGTGCGCGCGCCCTGGAAGGCCTCGAACGCGCCGCTCGTCGGCACCGTGTTGTTCGCGACGCGCATGCCGGTCACGCCACCTTCGGCGCCGGTGAGATCGTCGCTGGCGGAGACGTTCAGCGTGATGACGGAGCTGGCGCTATAGGCGGCGCCTCCGTCGAGCGTGAGGGTGACCGCCGGGGGCTGGCGGTCGCGGATGATGCGATCGAAGAGCGGCGTGCCGAGCGCGTTGCCGGCGGAGTCCTTGAGGCAGGCATACACGGTCTGCGTGCCGGAGGTGTTCGCCAGCGAGGCGCTGAACGACGAGGAGAACGGCGCGTAGCCGGTGCTCACGCCGCAGTTCGGCGCGCTGTTGACGGCCGTCTTCATCTCGGTGGTGTCGCTCGGCGCGTTGACGATGGCGACCGACACGGTGCCGGCCGTGGCGTAGGGCGCGCCGTCCTCGATGACCAGCGAGCCCGCGGGGCCGCTCTGATCGAGCACGATGGTGTCGAACGTCATGGCGACGTTGCCGGCCCGGTCGCGCGTACAGACGTAGAGCGAGCGCGCCTCGGGCTCCTCGGTCTCGGTGGCGGCGAAGGTCACCTGCGTGGTGGCGGGCGGCGGCGTGTCGGTGGCGGGGAAGGCCGCCGTGGCGCAGCTCGCGTCGAGCGGCGTGGTCGAGAGCACGTGCGTGACGGCGTCGGCGCTGAAGCCGAGCGCCACGTCGACGGTGAGCGCGTTCGTGCGCGCGGCGCCGCCCGCGAGCGTGACGGTGCCGGTGGGCGGCGCCGTGTCGAGCGTGATGCCGGCGGCCGTCTCCGCGCGGTTGCCGGCGGCGTCATAGACCTCGAGGTACACCGTCTTCGGCGCGTCGGTGTCGGGGAAGGCGAGCGTCCAGGCGACCTCGGGCGTGACCGGCTGGATCTCGCCCGCGTAGGCCGCGCTGTTCGACAGCCGCATGCCGACGACGGGGGAGGTGGCGTCGCTGGCGGCGATGCTGAGCTGCACGGTGGCATCGCCGGTGGCGCTGGCGCCGCCGTTGATGGTGAGCGTCGGCGTGGGCGCGCCGCGATCGAGCACGACGGGCAGCGTCAAGAGCGCGCTGCGGTTGCCGGCGGGATCGAGGAAGCTGACGTCGAGGTTCTGGCTCCCGTCGCTCGTGCTCGGCAGCGTGACGGCCAGGATCGCCGCGTACGGCGCCGGCGCCCCGAGGCCGCTGACGTCGACGAGCTCGACCCAGCCGCTGTTGTCGGTGGCCAGGAGATCGAGCACGACCTGGCGCGTGGGATCGTTCGTGTAGGCGAGCCCCGCGTGGAAGGAGCACGTGCTGCAGGAGACGAGCAGGGGCTGCGGCGCGGTCCGGTCGAGGAAGATCGAGTCGCTGCGCTCGCTGGCGTTCCCGGCCGCGTCGAGGAAGCGAACGTATACGGTCTTCGCGCCGTCCGCGACGCTCGCGCCGAGGTTCCAGGTGTCTTCGCCCGGCTCGAACGGATAGCTGCGGTCCACATAGGCGTCGAACAGGCCGTTGTCGGTGGAGATGCGCGCGGTGACCGGGGGGTCCACCGCGGACGCGGTGGTGTCGAGGCTGACGACGGGATCGCGCGTGAAGTCGGCGCCGTGGTTCAGCTCGAAGGTGGCGCCGGGAGCGGTCTCGTCCAGCACCAGATCGAAGTGGAAGGGGTTGTCCTCGAGCACCGTGACGTTGCCGGCGGCGTCCTGGAGCTGCGCGTACACGCGGTAGGGAGCCTCGACGCCGGGCAGCGACGGCCCCGCGGCGGTGAGCGTCGCGTCGGCGACCAGCAGCGAGGTGAACTGCGAGAAGGCGATGCCGTCGAAGGCGAAGCTGCCGTTTCCCGACGGCGGCACCTCGGCGACGCCGAAGCGATAGCCGACGACGTCGGCGACCGGCGCGCCCGCGGCGTCGAGCACGGCGACACCAGCGGCGTTCTCGGCCGCGCCGACGTTCACGTCGATGCTGTACTGCGCGCTGCGCGTGTAGGTGACGCCGCCGCTCTGGCGGATGGCGGCGGAGCTCGGCGTCAACGTGACGCCGTGCAGCGCGCGCGGCGGGGTGACGTCGTAGACGATCTTCCCCTGCACCGGGGTGTCCGAGCAGTTCCCCGCGGCGTCACACGAGAAGGCCCAGGCGCTGTGCAGGCGCTCCTGCACGTCGTCGAGGGGCACGCCGCAGCTCCCGCCGTGCGAGCAGCGCGTGCTCGGCGGCGGCGTCGTGGGCGCGCTGTTCGCGAACTGCACGAAGGCGTCGCCGAGCGGCGCGACGTCGCCGCTGCCGGCGTCGGCGTTCACGCTGACCGTCACGGTGGAGTCGCTCGTGAAGCCGTCGAGGAGCGCGCGCGCGCCCTTGCGCAGGACGAGCTGCACCGCCGAGGGGGCGGTCGCGTCGTAGACGATCTCGGCGGTCAGCGGCTCACCGGTGTTCGTCTCGTCGACGCGCAGCTGCAGGTAGACCGTGTAGCGGCCCTCGCCGTCGCCCCCGAGCGTCACCTGCGGCGGGATGATCTCACCGAGGCCGTTCAGCGTGACCGGCTGCCAGCCCGTGCCGTCGTCGGAGAAAGGCGCCGTGCCGACGCGGTAGGCGTTGATGCCGCTCAAATCCACGCCGCCGACGTCGACCGTGGTGAGCCGGGTCCACAGCAGCGGCTCGCAGCTGTCCGAGAGCACGCCGCTCGGAGCGCAGAGCCGGAAGTCGCCGACCAGCTCGCGCAAGAGCACCGGCGTGGGGGCGCCGTCGTCGCCCGGGTTCACCGGCGTCTCCGCGTCCGCCGCGACGGCGACGCCGGGGAACTCCGCCGGCACATAGCCCTCGAAGGCGCCCACGACGACGTAGCCGGTGCCGGCCGGGATGTCGCGGAAGCGATAGGTGCCGTCCGCCAACGTGGTCGTGCCGGAGACCGCGTCGCCCCCCTGGTTCAAGAGCGAGACCTGGATGCCCGTGTTCGTGCTCGCGCCTTCTCGCCCCTCGAGCTCGAAGCGCCCGACGAGGTCACCGCGCGGCAACGCCATCTGCACCGGCGCCAGCACCGTGTCGCGCGCGGCCTGCACCACGACGCCCGAGCGCTCGTACCTCGTGAAGCCGGGCACCTCGAGCTCGAGGGTGTAGACGCCGCGCAGCGCGGTCGCGAACGAGAAGGTGCCGTCTCCGAACGCGTCCCCTTGCACGCGCTCGCCGTCGGCGTCGATGAGCGCGGGCAAGAGGTCCGAAGGTGCGCCGCCCCCTTCGAGCACGACGCTGCCGAGCACCCGGCCCGTACGCCACAAGCGCAGATCGCGCGGCGCCGTCGTGCTCACGTTCCCGGCGCTGTCCTCGACGAGCGCCTGCAGCGTGACCACGTCCGCGTGCACGCCGGACACGAAAGCGCTGATGGGGCCCTCGTAAGGGGCCAGCGCTCCGGCCGGCAGGCCCGTGAGCAGCGGTCCATCGCTGCGCCGCACGGTCCAGCGCACGGGTTGCTCGCCGGTGGTGACGACGTCGACGGTGACGAGGTCGCCGGGGATGATCTCGAGCGCCTGGCCTTCGCTGTCGTAGGGCTCGGTGCCGGTCAGCGAGAGCGCGGGATCGGCCAGCTCCAGCGGCGTCACGTCGACGACGACGGTGCGCTCGTGCACGAGGCCGACGTTGTTGGCGGCGTCGCGCGCCCAGACGCGCAGGGTGCGGTTGCCGTCCGCCGGCGCGATGCCCGGCGACAGCCCGCTGAAGGAGGCGAGGCCGGGCGAGGAGGCGAGCTGTGTGAACGTGCTCGGCGCCGCCTCGTCGTCGAGCGTGACGGCCCAGCCGGAGACTCGGCCGGTGCGATCGTTGACCTGCACCTCGACCAGCGGCGCGTACGGGTCGGCCTCGGCCGCCACCGGACAGCCGGCGCCGAAGCGCGCGCAGTTGACGACGAGGAGCGGCGCCGCGTCGGCGGACGCTCGCGCTACCACGCCGGCGACGTCGGCCTCGACCAGCGCGGGGGCCTCGGTGTCGAGCGTTACCGAGAGCTCCGCGATGCCGCTCATGAGCGGCGGCGTACAGGCGGAGAGCGGAGCGTCAGCGGGACACTCGCACTCTTCCTGCATACAGAGGCGGAGCTGCGCCAGGATCCGGTGCGAGCCATCGCCGGCCTCGGCGAGACCCTCCGCGAGATCGACGTCGAGCTGGGCGTCGCCGCCCACCTCGCTCCAGCGGCCGTCGACGCTCGTGCCGAGCGCCTCGTCGGCGAGGATGTCGAGGAGCAACGGCTCAGGCAGCGCGCGGATCTCGGCGTGGTGCAGCCCCTGCTCGTCGGAGGACTGCAGGAAGATCTGCGCGGCCGCGAGGCGCACCGGCACGCGCGCGTCACCGACGTAGGGCGCCTCGGTGCCGGTGTCGTCGAACGCGACCTCGAACAGCTCTCCGATGGAGACGAGCCGGAGCGGCGCGACGACGAGCGGGTTCGCCGACGAGTGCTCGTCGGTCACCTCGAAGCTGGACGACACCGCCGGTGCATACCCGTCCCCCTCGATGCGCACGCGGTAGCTCGTGCCGGGTACGACGGCGTTGAACTGGAAGCTGTTGTCGCCGCTCCTGACGAGCGTGCGCTCCTCGAGGTCACCCGCCACGGGGACGAGCCGCACGACGTAGGAGAGGCCCGGGCTCAAGCCCTCGACGGTGCCTTTGACGACGCCTTCGAAGCGATCGCTCGAGATGGGCGCCGGTCGCAGCCGCTGAAACGCGGTCTCACCGGGCGAGAGCGTGAGGTTCGGCGTCGCCGCGTCGTCGTAGAGCACCTCGCCGTTGCGCTCGGCCGAGAACAGCACGCTCCACGTGCCCGGCGGCAGGGGGATGTCGAAGGTGCCCTCGGCGCCGGCGCGTCCGTCGTCGCGCCAGCCCGCGGGCAGCCCGTCGGCCTCGGTGCGCGTGCGGAAGACCTTCGCGCTGCCGTCCTGCTCGAGGAGGCGGCCGTTCTGCAGCACGACGAGCTCGACCGGGCGCTGCTCCAGGTCACGCGACGGCAATACGACGCGGCCGATGACGCGCGCCTCTTGCTGCTCGCCGACCGGCGTCTCGGGATCCCAGGCGTTCGTGGGCTCGACGCTGCAAGCCGTGAAAGCCGTCAACGCGACCGCCAGGGCCGACACTCTGTGCAAAGCGTTCATTCGCGCTCCCCGTCGCTCGCGGATCATCCTGCGAGCGCTGCGAGCCTAGCCGGATTCCCGGCAGCGGAGGCAGTGACGCCCGCTACGAATTCGCGGCCGGGGGGCGGAGGCCACGGGGCTGTGTCATTTCGCGAGCGCGCAGGGACACGAGCGGGGCGTAGTAGACGCTCGTCTTCGCGACGCCAGCGGCACCTACATCGACCGACAGATAGTTGAAGAAGCCCTTCGTGGCGTCGAGCAGCGAGAGCGGCGCCACGGCCGCGAGGCCACGTTCGACGAGCGCCAGCTCGTCCTCGCGCCGCAGGTGCCGGTACCACGCGCGCAGGCGGCGCAGCGCCTCCGCGTCCGAGTAGAGGTCCACCGGTCGGATGTAGAGCTTCAAGCGCGCGGCCCGCTCGCGCGAGGGTGCGAGCGTGACGAGGTCGAAGCGCGCGGGATCGCGGTCTCCGTCGAGGAAGATGTCCTGAAAGTGCGCGATGCCTGCGCGTGCTTCGTCACCGCCTCCCGCGTCCTCGACGACAGCCGCGAGGGCCGCGCGCGACAGCCCCTTGCCCTCCTTGTAGACCTTCACCTCGGTGGGCGTGTGCGGGGCGAAGTCGAAGCCCACCATGCGCCCGCCGCCCGGCGGATCGTAGGCGGCGAGGAAGCGCTCGACCTGCTCGTCGAGCCGTGGCTCGGCGAGGCGCCCGACCAGGCGGCGGATCTGCGCGAGCGCGCGCGGCGGCTCCGTCGGATAGTCGACGCTGAAGTAGATCTTCAGGCGCGGCGGCCGGTCGCGATAGTGGTGCACGGCGCCGATGGTCGCCGTCGGATCTTGGAAGGGCGCCAGCAGCACGTCGTTGGGAACGCCGATCTTGAACAGCTCGCTGAAGAGATCGACGTCGTAGCCATCGCCCGCGGCGCGCATGGCTGCCTTCATGCGGTCTCGGCACAGCGTGTAGCGGTTCTTCAGCGCCGTCCGCCGGCAGGTGGGCTCGAACGAGTAGCGCACGCCGCAGTCGTCGTGGCCGCCGAAGGTGTAGGCGAGCTCGAGCGCGCAGTCCTGCTCGCAGAGGTTCGACGAGAACGGCGGACGCTCGCGGACGTCGAAGTCGAGGTCGCGGCCGGCGAGCAGATCGAAGAAGCGCTGGATCTCCGGCAGGCGCTCGCCGAGCCCGTCGAGGCGCGCGAGCTCCGGCAGGATCCGCTCGCGGACGTCCTCGTGGAACGACGGCGGGCGAGGGTCGGGTGGCGGCGCGGGATCCGTCATGAGGCGATCCTGGCCCTTAGGGCCCGCGAAGGTGCAAGTCGACCGATGATCGCGGGCGAGGCGCGCACAGGGCAAGGCGCGAGTGAGCAGCGCAGGGAGCATCCTCGACGGATGTGATCCGAGCAGCGGAGCGAGCAACGCAGGCATGTGGGATGGATCGCCCGCGAGGGCGATCGACTTGTGCATTCGCGGGCCCTTACCCGAGCAGGCGCGCAAACACCGCGCTCGAAAGCGCCAGCGCGGCGCCAGCGACGACGACCAGCACCCACGCCAGCGACTGCGCCTGATCGTGCCGGAGCGGAGGGAGCGAGCGCCGGACGGCGAGGATGATGCCCGCGGAGCAGATGAGCTTCGCCACGAAGACGCCCACCCGCAGGGCCGCGCCCTCGAGCGGCAGCGCCGTGGTGCCCTCGAGGTCGACGCCGGGGATGAGCCAGCCGCCGAAGAACACCGTCGTCACGATGCCCGCCGACGCGAGCAGGTCGA
>CAYLZW010000185.1:0-11699 GCA_964388085.1 uncultured Myxococcales bacterium
CTGCTCGGCAAGGACGCGCCCGACGAGTACGGCGTCGCGCTCGTCGGCCGCGGCACGCGCATGGTCGGCGGCGGACAGACCTACAACTTGCGCCGCGCCCAGGCGGAGGCGCTGCTCATCGACGGGTTCTTCCCGCGCACGAGCGCCGACGAGCTGCCCGAGGAGCGCGAGAAGGTGGGCTTCACCGAGCTCTCGCTGCCCTACGCGCAGGACGCCGCCGTGCCCCGCTGGGTGGCGGCGTTTCTCCGTCGTCACCGGCGCGTGGCGGAGGAGGCGGGCGCGGCCGTCGTGCAGGGTCTGCCGCGCCCGGACGCCGTGCTCTTGAACGGCGGCGTCTTTCGGAGCCCGCTCTTGCGCGAGCGCTTCGCCGAGGTGCTGCGGGGCTGGTTCGGCGAGACCGTGCCGTTCCTCAACCAGGACCTCGACGCCGGCTCCCTCGACCTCTCGGTCTCGCGCGGCGCGGCCTACTACGGGCTCGTGCGCGAGGGGCTCGGCGTCCGCATCAAGGGCGGCTCCGCGCGCACCTACTTCATCGGCGTCGAGGGCGAAGGCGGCGAGCAGCAGGCGCTCTGCGTCGTGCCGCGCGGCGTCGAGGAGGGCGAGGCTTACGCCGTCGATCGCACCTTCCGCGTGTTGCTCGGCAAGCCGGTCTCGTTCAACATCTACACTTCCACAGCTGACGAATCGGCGCGCGTCGGCGAGACGGTCTCGCTCGCCTCGCGCGAGGCCAGCCTGTCGTCGCTGCCGGCCCTGCAGACGGTGCTGCGGCCGCCCACCGAGGTGCCCGTGCAGCTGCACGTCGAGCTCACCGAGGTGGGCACGCTGAAGGTCGGCCTCAGCATGACGCCCGAGGCGCTGACCGGCTGGGGCCTGCACTTCCAGGCGCGCCAGCAGGCCTCCGAGAGCGAGGCGAAGGAGGCCGCGCCCTCGCTCGCGCCCGGCATGATGAAGAAGCTCGACGACGCCAAGGACGTCATCGAGGAGATCTACGGCAGCAAGGCCAAGAAGGACGCGGACCCGAAGGCCGTGAAGAACGCGCGCGCTCGCCTCGAGGTGCTGCTCGGGGCGCGCGAGGAGTGGCCCATCGCCGTCTGCCGCGAGCTCTTCGGTGTGCTCATCGCCGGCAAGAAGAAGCGGCGGCGCACGCCCGATCACGAGCGCGTGTTCTTTCACCTCGCCGGTCACCTCTTGCGGCCCGGCACCGGCGCGCCCCTCGACGATTGGCGCGTGTCCGAGCTGTGGGAGCTGTTCGACGAGGGCGTTCAGTACGTGAAGGAGAAGAAGAACTGGTCTGCCTTCTGGCTCATGTGGCGTCGGGTCGCCGGCGGCCTCAGCGCCGAGCAGCAGCGGCATGTCCTCGACGTCATCCTCTGGCACGTGCTGCCCCAGTCCATGCGCGAGGGGAAAGCGCCGCCCGGCGCGAAGCCGCACGGCCAGGACGAGATGTTGCGCCTCGCGGCCTCCCTCGAGCGCTTGCCTCCGGCGGACAAGGAGCGGCTCGGCCAGGGCGTGCTCCACATGCTGCAGCACAAGAGCCTGCGCTCGTGGTGGTCGCTCGGCCGGCTCGGCGCGCGGCAGCCCCTCAGCGGCGGCGTCGAAGACGTGGTGCCCGCCGGCGTCGCCGAAGGGTGGCTGCGCGAGGTGCTGCGCCAGGACTGGCAGGAGACGGAAGGGGCCGCCTTCGCCGCGGCCCAGATCGCGCGCCGAACGGGAGACCGCGGCCGTGACGTGTCCGAGGAGTGCCGCGAGCAGGTGGCGCGCAGGCTCTCGAACCTGGAGTCGCCCGAGGCCTGGGTACGCATGGTCAACGAGGTCGTGCCGCTGACGTCCGATGACAACGCGACCATCCTCGGCGACTCGCTGCCGGTCGGGCTCAAGCTCGGCGCGTGAGCGTCTCGCTCGCCGCCTCGTCCTGCGCGTCTGCTTTGCGTTGCGCTACGCTGCCCCGTCGATGCCAGGTCGACATGGAGGCCAAAGTGAAGTCGCGACGCTGCGCTCCCCGGGTTGTCCGCTCCTCGACGATCGAGTGCTATTGGAGCGCCGCGCAGCCGCGCTCCCTCGCTTGGCTGCTCGGCGCGCTCTTGCTCGCGGGCGGCTGCGCGGGCGACAAGTTCGGCACGCGCACGCAGACCTGGAGCGAGGCCGGCGACAGCGACTACACGGGCGAGAGCGTCAAGGCGGACAAGAAGAAGCTCACCGCGCGAGAGTACGCGGCGCGCTTCCCTTCCAGCGCCGAGTGCGAGATCGAGGCGCGCCGCGTCGAGACCTTCGACGAGCGGGGTGGCGTCGCCCTCTTCAAGGCCTGCCTCGACCGCGCCGACTTCCGCGAGATCGAGCCCTACGTCTCGACGCCGTGGCGAGCGCTGCTCACCGACGAGGGATCGCTCACGGATCTCGCCCGCATCATCGCGAACCGCGGCGGCTGGGTCGCCGACGACCTGAGCGTGTTGCAGCAGCGGGACGTCGAGGTGCTCGCGCTCTCGCAGGCGCTCGAGCAGCCCGAGCAGGCGCGCGGCAAGGTCCTCATCGCGCGCGTCCGCTACCTCGAGCCGCGCAAGGGCGTCCCCGGCCAGCTCGTGTTCGAAGAGGCCACGCTGACGCCCGATGACGCGCTGCTCGAGGATGAAGAGGCCACAGCGGCCCCCGTCAACGAAGCGCGCTTCCCCACCGTGCTGACGGGGCAGCGCGTGCTGCTCGAGCTCCCCGACCGAAAAGCGCCCCTGCGTCCCGGCGACGAGCTCATCGTCGCGGCAGAGCTCCTTGGCGTCGAGCGCGTCTTGAACGCGGAGCTCGCGGAGGAGCAGGAGTGGGCGGTCCTGCGCGTGCTCGGCGAGTTCACACCCGAGACGCGCTTTCGCAGCTAGTCCCCTGGAACTGAAATACAAGCACGCAACGCAGCCAGCGGGCGAAAGACCGAGCGAGGGGGGATCAACGCGAGGGGTCGGGGGGTAAACGGCTACGGCCGCTGCGGGTGTCCTTCGTATCCCGGCGGCTCGCTGATGGCCGTGAGCACGGCGCCGACCGCGTCTCGGTTCAAGTCATTGCGGATGTTGCTCTTGTCCGCGTGCAGCGCGAGGTCCGCCAGGGCGACCATGCCGACGACGCGCCCGGCATCGTCGACGACCGGCACGCGACGCACCTGGTGACGGCTCATCTGCCGCTCGGCCTCCTGCACGTCGTCCGACGGGCGCACCACCGCGACCTGTTTGCTCATGGTGTCGCGCACCTTGATGTCGTGCAGCGACGTGCCGCGGTCGAGCGCCGCCAGCGTGATGTCGCGATCTGTGATGATGCCCTTGAGGTGCTCGCGCTCGTCGACGACCGGGATGGCGCCACAGTCGTGATCGCGCATGAGCTTCGCCACCGCGTCGAGGCAATCCTCGGCCCTGCAGGTGATAGGGCTCGGGTGCATGACGTCCTGGATCTTCTTCTCTCGCGCTTGCATGGGGTCTCCTGTTCGACCGGCTCGCCGCAAAACGCGCGCCAAGCACCTCCTCGGCGAGGCGCTCCGAGGCGTCCTGCCCCGACGGGGCGCGCCGTCACGCCTTCCGCGTGCGTCCGTTCACCACATCGTTCACCGCGCCGATGAGCCGCTCCGGATCGAAGGGCTTCTGCAACAGGTAGGAGGCGCCCGAGCGCCAGGCGCGCTGGCGGACGTCCTCGTCGTCCTGCTCCATCACGACGATGAACGGCGCGCGCCAGCCCGCCGCGTGCAGGCGCTCGAGCACCAGCAGGCCGCTCACCTCCGGCAAGCTCGCGCCGGCGACGATGACGTGGGGTACGGGGCTCCAAGGCCCCTCGAAGGAGCGCGCGAGGCTGGCCAAGAGCCCGCGGCCCGTGGACACGGGCGTCACCTCGTAGCCCTGCTCCGCCAGCAGCCTGTCGAGCACCCAGCGAAAGAAGTCATCCTCTTCCGCCAACAGGATACGCACCTGCTCGAGGACGCGCGGAGGCTCCAACCACGACGAGAGCTCACGAGTATTGGCGGGCATGGACGCACCTCCCTGTGCCGGGTCCCTGTGCCGGGCTACGTCTGGCAAGCAATGTGCCCTTGGCGATGAAGGCGGGTCGTCGTCATTGCGCGGTACGCCTCGCGTACCGCCGCGGCGGGTTCAAAGGTTTGCGCACGAACGCCGGCGCTGCAGGGTGCGGTGTGGCGGCGACTGGCCCCGCATGGCGAATTGCCTCAGGGACGGTGGGCTCCGTCGGTGAGCTCCGTCAGTGAGCCCCGTCAGCGAGCGAGAGCGCGAGGTCGAGCGCCTGCAGATGCGCGACCACGCCCGCGGGCTTCAGCACGCGCACGCGCTCCACCTCGACGAGCGGCGCGCTGACCGACTCGACCGCCGCGGGCTCGATCTCGCGCAGCTCGAGACGGCCCCCTCCGCCCGCGTCGCCCGGAGGCTCGCGCACGACGACGACGTCGTGGTGCGCGAGGAAGCGCAGGCTCGGGCGCACGCACCTCGTCGCGAGCGACTCCTCGCGCGGATACAGGTCCTCGAGGCCGAGCGTCTCCGGGCGCGCGCGATGGAGGAGGACGCGACGCGCCTTCAGCGCTTGCAGCCGAACCCCTCGCCGTCGCTGTGGCCGCTTACGCTCCGCGAGCGGCTCTCGAGCGGTCCAACGCTCGCCCGCGGCAGCGACGTCCGCGCTGCTCGTCGCTGGATTGCCGCGGCATGGCGCCGGGCCTGGCAGGGCTTCGAGCGCGCGATACGACGCGTCGGCCTCGGCGCGGAGCTCGGCGAGCAGGGCCGCGAACACACCTTGTGTGGAAACGTCTCCCTGCTCCACGTCGTCGGCCGTCATCGTCGTCGTCATGGCCGCGCACGGTCGCAAGCGCCATGCCGCCAGAGACCCGCCCCCGCTCTGTCGACGGTGTGCGGCTCTGCCTCGGGCACGACCTGCTCGCGACGCGCTCCGCTGCATGTTCGACGTGCGTCGGCCGTCCCCGGACCTGCCACCACGGCGTCGACCTGCTGACGTTCCCTACACCCGGTCGCAGTTGACAGCGAGGGCGATTGGACGGATCTCCCGCCGCGTCGGTCGGACCCATCGACCGCACACCCCGCTGGGGAGGGAGCGAGAGAGCATGAAGAAGGTACTGAAATGGGCGGGCGTCGCGCTCGCTGCGCTCGTCGTCGTCATCGCCGGTGCGTTCGGCTGGGCGCACATGAAGGCGAACGCGCGCAACCAGATGGCGGTCGACGTCGTCGGCAAGGAAGTCCCCGTGCCGTGGCCGCTGAGCGAGGCCGAGATCGCGACGCTGCGCGACACCTTGGCGAAGGAGCGCGCGGGCGCGGCGGGAGAGGGCGAGCCCGCCCGTGACGACGAGGTCGCGGCCGATCCGCTCGCCGGCGTCGACCTGACGGCCATCGCCAAAGAGCGCGCGCTCGTGCGTGGCAAGCATTTGATCGAGAGCCGCGTGGGCTGCGTGGACTGTCATAAAGCGGACTTCGGCGGAGGCATCATCTTCGACAACGCCCCCATGGGCCGCTGGGTCGCGCCCAACCTGACGACCGGCAAGGGCAGCGTGACGAAGGAGTACACGGCGTCTGATTGGGACCGCATCCTGCGACACGGCGTTCGCAAGAACGGCACCGCCGCGACCATGCCCGCCATCGACTTCGCTTACCTCTCCGACCGCGAGGTCTCGGACCTCATCACGTACATCCGGAGTCAGCCGCCGGTCGACCGAGAGAACCCACCGAGCACCATGGGCCCGATCTTCAAGGTGCTGATGGCCACCGGCGGCTTCCCCATGAGCGCCGAGCTCATCGACCACGACCGCGAGCGCGCCGCCCTGCCCCCCACGGCGGAGGTGAACGCCGAGTTCGGGAAGCACCTCGCCAGCGTCTGCGTCGGCTGCCACGGCATGCAACTCTCCGGCGGTCCGATCCCCGGGGCCGATCCCGCTTGGCCACCGGCGACCAACCTGACGCCGCACGAGACCGGGCTGAAGGGCTGGGTCGAGGCCGACTTCGTCAAGGCGATCCGCGAGGGCAAGCGCCCCGACGGCAGCGACCTCAACCCGATCATGCCGTGGCGCGCGCTGTCGAACATGACCGACACCGAGGTGAAGGCGATCTTCGCCTACCTGACGACGCTGCCGCCCATCGCCGAAGGAAATCACTGACGGTCGCCGGCGGGGGTGTGACCGCAGATACAACCGACGCGGGTCACGGGCCGTTCCTGTGACCCGCGTCTCGCTTTTGGATTGATGAAAGGGTCTTCTGTGACTCGCATCAACGCCTTTCAACTGGACCTCGTCCATAAGTCGCGTCGCTCGCATAGAGGTCTCCGTTGCGCGCGCCTGGTCACGAAAGAGGTCCGTTCATGTCTCGCTCGCCCATTTCGTTGTTCGCCGTCGCCCTGGCCTTGAGCGTCCTCAGCGCGCCTGCCTGCACCCCCGCGGACACCGGCACCGGCGGAGGGGACGACGCGGGTGCGAGCGGCGAAGGCGAAGGTGAAGGCGAAGGCGAAGGCGAAGGCGAAGGCGAGGGTGAAGGAGAAGGCGAGGGGGAAGGAGAAGGCGAGGGTGAGGGAGAAGGCGAGGGGGAAGGAGAAGGCGAAGGCGAGACGACCCCCTATACGCCGCCGACCGGGCCGTACGTGCTGGTCTCTCCCGTGGTCGCCTCGCAAGCGGCGGAGAATGACGAGCTCAGCGCGGCGCCCACCGGCTTCGAGGTGCAGGTCCGCGTCGGTGAGGTGACGGACGTGCGCACCTTCGGCTTCACGATCTCCTTCGACCCCGCGGTCGTCGCCCACGTCGAGCGCGAGCGCATCGACGACTGGCTGACGGGCAACGGCGGCAGCGTCGCGCTGCTCAGCGACACGCTCGACGCCGAGACGGGCAGCGTCCACGTCGCGTTCTCCCTCGTCGGGGACGACGTGCAGGTCTCCACGACGGAGTCGGAGGCCATCTATCGAGTCGCCTTCTCGTTCGCCGGCGCGCCCGCCTCCACCGAGATCGGCGTGCAATTGGGAGACGACAGCCTGGTGACGGACAGCGGCGCGATCGACGACGTCACCGCCGTGTCGCTCTCGGTCCACAGCGACTGATTCTCGAGAGGGGGGCTGGTCAGCACCATTGTCCGCGGGCTCCTCGAAGGGAGGAGCGCTGCGCGAGCTTTGTCATCACGATGGCGCCGAGCGCCGTCCTTCGGAGGTAGAGATGAATCGAACGTTGTTCTCGCGGCCGCGCGCCGCGTCGACCATACGCCTGCTCGGAGCCAGCGCGCTCCTCGCCGGCTCCGTGGCCTGCCTGGAAACCGGGCCGAGCGCCCCTCCCGTCGTCGAGGGCGCGCAAGGGCAACGCGGTGAGCGCCCGGACACGGACCCGCAGCCGAACGTGGACGGTCCGTTCCTGCGCGTCACGGGACTCGGCGGCGCCGAGGCGCACAGCGACGACGGGCTCCTGCAGCTCGAGGTGCGCGTCGGCCGGCTCGACTCCCTGCGCACGCTCGGCTTCGACGTCACCGTCGAGGGGGCCGACGTCATCGAGTGGGAGCGCGACGACGCGTTCCTGCGCTCGAGCGGCGGCAAGCTGGTCGCGCTCGAGAGCCGCCTCGACGGCTCGAAGCTCTCGGTCGTCGTCGGCACCACCGCCCCGGTGTCCACCGAGCAAGAGGACGGCGAGCGCGTGCTCACGCTCTCGCTCGCGCCGACCTCGGACGAGGTCCGCGTCTCGCTCGACACCAGCGGTGATATGCGCGGCCTGCTCGACGCGAGCGGCGCGCGCCTCGACGTCACCACCACGAACGCGCTCGTCGCCATTGAGGGAGAGTGACATGACGATCCGAACGAACCCATCGCTCCTCCTGCTCATCCTGGTGGGCGGCCTGTCTCTGCCGGCCGCGGCCCAGAGCACGCTCTCGAACGAGTACGTGTCCATCGGCGTCAACGAGACCTACGGTGACACGGCGCTGCGCACGACGGGAGGCGCCGACGGCGACGCCCTCGCGGGAAGCGACAACGACAAGACGCTCATCTACGGCACCGGCTCGACCTCACGCTCGGCGGTGACCATCGACGGGCAGCGCAGCTACCTCGACGCGCTCATCCCCGAGTCCGTCCTGGCGGTGAACGACACGGTCGCCCTCACCTGGCGCACCGGCGACCTGACGGTCACGCGCGAGTGGTCGCTCGCGCGCTCGTCGAGCGGCAACGCCGACATGATGCGGGTCTCGACGACGCTGCAGAACTCGGGCGCCGGCAGCCACGTCGTGTCGCTGTTCCTCGGCATCGACACCATGATCGGCGACAACGACGGCGCGCCGCTCTACACGAACTCGGGCATCATCGAGACGGAGACGCTGCTCGCGGCGGCGGCGATCCCGAGCTCGTGGCAGGCCTTCGAGGTCAACGACGTCGCGGCGCCGGGCCTCACCGCCATGGGCATCCTCGACGGCGGCGACGCCACCAAGCCCGATCGCTTCCTGCTCGGCGGCTGGCCGAACGGCGTCGGCCAGGACGCGAGCTACCTCGGCGACAGCGGCCCCATCTCCACCACCGACACGGCCGTGTCGCTCTGGTGGGACAATCGCACGCTGGTCCCCGGCGGCGCGCTCGAGCTCGTCACCTACTACGGCGTCGGGTCAGGCACGACCGTGGCCGGCGACCTCGCGCTGAACCTCACCTCGCCGGCGGTGCTCACCGTGGACGCGGTGACGAACCAGCTCACGCCGAACCCCTTCGACGTCAACCTCGTGGTCGAGAACAACAACGGCTTCACCGCCACCAACGTCGTGGCGGAGCTCTCCCTGCCCGCGGGCCTCACCCTCGTCGGTGGCGCCGCCATCGCCGACGCCGGGGACATCCCCGCCGGCGGCACCGCGCTCGTGACCTGGCAGGTCGAGGCCACCGCGCCGGCCGCCGGCTCGGGCAGCGGCACCGCGGACGCCAATGATCTGAGCGAGGGCGGCCCCGCCGCGCTCGCGACGCTCGCGTTCGTGAACGACCCCAGCACCAACTTCACGCGCCTCGATGTCGACGCGGCCATCATCAGCACGGCGGCGAGCAACATCATCGCGCACCGCGACGGCAGCGACGGCACCTTCGGCACCGCCGACGACGATCTCTTCGACTCCATCGCGGAGCTCGACGCGATCTCCTTCGTGGGGCCGAGCACGCTCACGCAGATCGCCACCTACGCCATCGGCAACGGCTACGCGGGCGCGGGCGGCGAGGCGGTCTACACCTACACGGTGGACGTGAGCGCCGACAACGACGCCGGCCCCTACAGCGCGTCGCGCGACGTGCGCGTGCCACCCATCGATGACGGCGTGCTCGACGGCCTCGACGTGCTGATCCACTCCACCGATCCGGCCGACTTCGAGACCGTCGAGATGATCGTGAGCGTCAACGACAGCGACACCGGCGTGTTCGTGGACGGGCTCGACGCCGCCGACTTCAACGTCAGCGAGGAGGGCGTCCCCATGGAGAACTGCACTGTGGAGCTCTTGTCCGAGAGCGCCTCGGCGTCGTTGGCCGACATCGTCTTCCTGTTCGACGTCAGCGGCTCCATGGACGACGAGATCGCCGACCTGAAGGCGAACATCATCGCGTTCGCCGATGAGCTCGCGCTGTCGAACGTCGATTACAACCTCGGCCTCGTGACCTACTCTGACTTCGTCACCGGCACCTACGGAATGACGCAGGACGTGAGCGAGTTCCGCGCGCTCATTCAGTCCATCTTCACGGACTTCGGCTCCGTCGAGAACCCGTTCGACGCCATCGTCGAGGCCGTGACGCTCGACCTGCGCGAGAACAGCGACCGCATCTTCATCCTGGCCACCGACGAGACCTTCAACGTCGTCAGCAACACCCAGGCGCAGGCCCTGCAGGCGCTCACGTCGAACTCGGTGCGGCTGCACGCGGCCACCCTGCCGGAGCTCAACGCCGACTACGACGCGCTCGTCAGCGGCAGCGGCGGCTCGTTCTTCGACATCAGCGGCAGCTTCGCCGCCGTGCTCGACGACCTGCGCGACGAGATCATCAACCGCTACAAGGTGCGCTGCGACAGCCCGCGCCCGCTGCGCGACAACACCTGGCGCGACGTCAACATCGAGGTCGACGCCGGTGACGGCCGCGGCGGCGAGGACACCGATCAGTACTTCATCGAGGGGGGCGCGCTGCGCATCGAGCCCGCCTTCTCGGTGGCGGACGTCGGCGCCGACTTCACCGTGGACGTCGTCGCCGACTCCGTGAGCGCGCTGCACAACGCGCACATCGTGCTCGACTTCGACGACAGCTACCTCACGTTCGTGGGCGCGGAGCCGGGCGAGCTGCTCGCGCGTGACGCGTCCACCGGCGCGGTGTCGGCCCCCATCATCATCGAGGGCATCGGGCACGATCCGGCGAACGGCAGGCTCGAGCTCGACATCGCCCGCCAGAGCTCCGAGGGCACGAACGGCACCGGCGTGCTCCTGCACCTGACCTTCACGCTCACGGCCGCCGCCGCCTCTGACGCCTCGGACACCGAGACGGACGACCTCGTGTTCGTGACCGGCCAGGGCGGCGTCTACCTCGAGGACAACTCGCTGACCGAGATCCGCGTGACGGCGGTCTCGAACGGTGACGTCGACTCGACGGCGTCCACCCTGCTCGGCGACTTCGACCAGGACGGCGACATCGACCTCGTGGACTTCAACACGCTCGTGTCCAACTGGGGCTCTACGTCCGCGACGCTCACTGGCGCCACGGGCGGTGACATCGGCCCCGCCTCGGGCACCGCGCCGAACCTGGTCGCGGCGCCGGACGGCGTCGTCGACTACCGCGACCTGTTCGTGTTCACGCGCATGTTCAACTGGTACCGCTTCGAGCGCTGATTTCTCGGGTACCGTGGGTCAAGTGAGAGGGCCGCGCTTCGCCAACTGGCGGTGCGCGGCCTGTCTTCTTTTTGGCCGATCACTCATCAGATTTCAGTTCCTCGCCTCTCAGTGATCAGTCCTCATCATCGTGCATCGCTAAATCGACGCTCGACGGCGGAACCCGCCGAGCGCCGACCCGAACCCCTACTTGAAGCGCCGCAGCATGCTCGCGACGTGCCCCGCCCGCTCGGCGCCCTGGTCACGCAGCGTCGGACGAATGACCCCCAACGCCACCCCGACGTCGAGCCCGCCCATCACCTCGACCGCGCTCGCTCTCGCCTGGTCGAAGAACCGCCGCCGGTCTCGCGGTGTTCGGCGAGCGAACCCCTCGCAGTAGTTGAGCACCACCGAAGCCGACGCCCGGACGAGCTGGTCGCGCAAGAACGCGTACCCGATGGGCATCGAGCTCGTTGCCTCGCGCACCACCTCGGTCAGCTCGAGTGACTTCTTGTAGATCTCAGTTTCGTTGAACCACATGTTTGCTGCCTCCGTTCGCCGAACCGCTCTGCGAACGGACTCCCAACGCGGCGCCCGGAGGCGCAGTCAAGGGCGGCCCCCCTCGTGGACCTGCGTGTAAGCCTGGTGGCCGGCGCGCTTGCGCGCTTCACCCTTGACGGCGTCGAGGACGCCGCCACGATGGAGATCGCGCAGGAGCACTCTCGTGGAGTCGGTGCCTTCCGAGCACTGATGCACGATGAAGAGGACTGAAGATCGAGAGCCGAGGGGCGAGGACTGAGCCTCACGGCCGAATCTGATGAATGATCAGCCTTTCGGCGAGAGGCACAGGGCACAGGGCACAGGGCACAGGGCACAGGGCACAGGGCACAGGGCACA
>CAYLZW010000186.1:0-11676 GCA_964388085.1 uncultured Myxococcales bacterium
ACCGCGCGCAGCACGTCGATGCGGTCGCGGTACTTGCCGCCCCACTCCTCGGCGATCTCCTTGGAGCCGAGCGACATCTCCTCGAGGAGGAACACCGCGTCGGCCGTGTGCATGAGCGCCTCGCCGCCGACCGGCTGGCCGGTCTCCTTGATCTGGCCGACGCACAGGCAGGTCACGCCCTGCTCGTGGTTGTAGGTCTTGAGCGCGGACAGGTTGTCCGCCGTGCGCGCCTTCGAGGGGTCGAGCATATTGAGCGAGTCGATGACGACGAAGTCGATCTCCTCTTTCTCGACGAGGTAACGGTAGCGGGTGACGAAGTCGTCCCAGGTCTGACCGCGGTGATACTGCGCCTCGAGCACGTACAGGCGCTCGAGCACCTCCTTCTCGAAGCGCGCGTCGTCGAGGCCGGTGACCTGCCGCCCGATCTTGATGAAGCGCGAGCAGAGGTCGTCGCGGCCGGAGCCGGTGGCGTCGTGAAAGCCCTCCTCGGCGACGATGAGGGCGACCTTCGAGCCCGCGGCCGCCACCCGCGCCAGCGTCGACAGCGACGAGCGCGTCTTGCCCTTGCCCGGAGGGCCGGCGAACGCGATCGTGCAGCCGCGCGGCAGACCACCGAGGCTGTGCTCGCCGTCCTCGCTGAGGCACATGACGTCGAGGGCGGTGCCCGTGGGGACCGCGTCCTGCGTCTTCACGCGGTCGTCCAAGAGGTGCGGCCGGATCACCTCGGAGTCGAGGCCGCGATCCTGATCCTGTACCGGCGGCGCGGCCGCGAAGGGCAGCGACGCGGGATCGGGCGCTCCCGGCATCCCCGCGCCCCCCATGAAGCCTTGCATCATCTGCATGAAGGCCATCATCGGGTTCGGTTGCACGCCCATGGGCGGCATGCCGGGGTAGCCCATGGCCTGCTGCGGCATCATCGGCATGGCCTGCGGCATCGGCTGACCCGGCATCGGCTGGCCCATGGGCACCATGCCGGGCATGGCGCCGGGCATCGCGGCCATCATGCCGGGAGGCATCTGCGGCATCCCCGCCGGCGCGGCTTGCGGTGGCGGCGTCTGCTGCGCCGGAGCCTCGGGCGCCTGCTCGTCTTGCTTCTTCTTTCGCGCGGCCATGCGTCGTCCCTCGTCGTGGGGCGACGTGTCTAGCGCAGGCGGCTCAGAAGGAACAGCCGGAGCCGTAGCGCGGAGTCACGGCCAGCACCCGCGCGGCGGCTCTCGTGACGCGAGCCTGGAGCGAAAGAGAGGGTGGCGAGGACTCCGGGAGCTGAGCCCGAGATCCGACGAGGAGCCTGCGCCTCTCCTGGGAGCTCAGTTGCGAACGACGTTGTCGAACAGGCGGATGTAGCGGGTGTCCGCGAAGTCCTTGATGGACTTCGGATCAATGCGCGCGGCGCGGTCGCGGGTGATCTTGGCCTCGAACCAGGTGGCTGCGTCGCTCTCGTTGTCCGCGACGAGAGGGTTCACGCCGCGTACGGCGATGGTGCGCACGATGGGCACCTCGTCGGCGAGGGTGCGCGCGATGAGGGCCGCCTCCTCCTCGAGCAGCTTCTTGTCGCCGCCCTTCCAGGTGATGAGGGCGACGACGTGGTCAGGGTCGCTGTAGTCGAGCTGGTACACGGCCACGCGGCCGGGCAGCGCCTTCTTGAGGGCCACCGCGGCGTCGCTCTCGAGCTTCTTGCCGACCTCGTCACAGGTGGCGCCGATCTTCTCCACCTTGGCGACCGAGGCCTTGAGCTTCTTGACGCTCATCTTCGCCATGCGCGCGATCTTCTGATCGCGCTTCCGCTCGCTCTTGATCTTCTGCACCTTCGGCTCGCCGAGCGCGTCGAGGTAGCCGCAGAACACGCGGAAGTCCTCGCCGCTCACGTCGGGCGCCGCGCTCGCGGCGGGCGCGCTGAGCGCCACGGCGAGACAGAGGCAGAGCAACGCGGGCACGGTGGGGGGACGACGATGGCGACGACGCATGGGCACTTCACTCCTCCGCTCGACGACGGGGGCACACGCTAGGGATGGCGAGAACACGCTGTCAAGCGCGCGAGGACGTCGCGCGCCCGAGCCACCGAACAGCCGTTCGACGATGCCGCTACCTCGTGCATTCACGGACCCCGGTGGCGCTGATCGCGCCGCGAGGCCGGTTCTTACGGCGGCGCGCCGGGGTGCGCGTCGGGCGATCCCGCGCTGTGGGCGGCGCCAAAGCCTGGTAGGGTGCCGCGCCCCGTGCGCCGCCGTGCCCGAGGCGCACCCTGGTGACTGCGGTCCAGCCTCGTCGGAGCTTACTGACATGACCCGAGCGTCCTCCTCCCTCGCACGCCTCTGCCTCGTGACCTCTTTGCTGATGCCGGTCGCCGGATACGCGCAGTCGACGAACATCCCTGCGCCGGTGGCGCCGCACGCTCCGCTCGATCCGACGCGGGATGACGCGCGCGAGCTGTTCTTGTCCACCTCGTGGAGCGCGTTCGATCCGACGATGAGCGAGGCCTCGGACGTGGACGTGCGCCTAGGGCGCTTCGGTGATCGCGTGCTGCTGCGCGCCGTGCCGCTCGTCGACGGCGTGCGCGTCGAGGGCGCCGATCGCCTGGCCACCTTCGACGCCGGCCGCCTCGTGCGCTGGCGCAAGGGCGCCGCGCTCGCCGCCAAGACCGGCTTCACGATCTCGCGCGAGGAGGCGCTGCTGGTCGCGTCCGAGAGCGTGCCGGGCGGCCTCTTCCGGGACGTGACGGTGGAGCGCGTCGGCGGCTTCGCCCGGAAGGTGTGGCTCGCCCACGACGACGGCCTCTACGCGGCTTGGCGCGTGCGCGTGCCGACGCTGCACCTGCGCGATCTCTCCGATGTGTACGTCGACGCCAGCACCGGCAAGGTGCTGCGCCGCGTGCCCGTGGCGCGCTTCGCGGACGGCGGCGTGAGCGACGCCGGCGACGAGGACGCGGGCGAGATCGGCGACGTAGACGCGGGCGTGGACGTCGTGGACAGCGGCCCCACCGGCAGCGACGCCGGCCCCCTGCCGGCGGCGCCGACGGCCGCGCGCGTGTTCGCCTACGCGCCGAACGCGAGCGGCGTCGACACCGGCGACCTCGTCGACGTGGATCTCGCGGCCCTGCGCCCCGCCTTCGAGGGCGGCTACCTGCGCGGTGACTTCGTCGAGACGCACAACTGCTGCAAGCAGTACGTCTGCACGGACGGCTCCGACGACTGCCTGCCCGAGCAGCGCCGCTGCGCGCGCGCCGACGACGCCGAGCCCATCGACAGCGACCTCTTCCTCGAGATCCCCACGGACAACCTGCCCATCCCCGCCGGCGTCGACCTCGGCGAGGTGCTCTACGCGCGCACGGTGTTCTGCGCCGAGCTGCCCCGCATCCAGAGCGACGCCGACGGCTGGGCGGCGGATCCGGTCGACGTCGAGCGCGCCACGAACGAGCTCGGCGGCCTCGCCTCCGAGGAGGACGCCTTCGCCGAGGTGCAGGCCTACTACTCGACCATGCAGTTCTTCGCGCATCTGCGCGAGGTCCTCGGCGACGCGACCTGGTGTCTCGGCGGCGAGTCCATGCGCTGCGAGGCGGACGGCTCGCCCACGCTCGGTGACGACGGAGAGCCCCTGCGCCCCTACCACGTGTCGACGAACCTGCTCATCCCCGAGATCGACGCCACCGCGCTCCTGCAGCAGCTGCTCGGCGGCAAGGGCCGCGATCCCGGCAACCCCATCATCGTGGACGACTACCAGCGCATGGACAACGCCGCCTTCGTGCCTGCGCTGTCGGGCTCTCCCATCGAGGTGCCGGAGGAGTTCGAGGAGCTGGTCGCCGTGTTCAACCGCGAGTTCGACTCGAACCTGTACTTCCAGGGCAAGCGCGACTTCGCCTACGACGGCGACATCGTGTTCCACGAGTTCACGCACGCCGTCGTGCACAGCTTCGTCCCGGAGCTCGGCTCGCTCTGGCACGACGCGCAGGGCTCCATGGCCGAGCCCGGCGCCATGAACGAGGGCTGGTCCGACTACTTCTCCGCCTCCTTCACCGGCAACTCCGGCACGGGCGAGTACGGCGGCCAGGCCATCAGCGGCGGCGAGCTCGCGCTGCGCGACGCCGACAACGACAAGCGCTGTCCCGACCACATCACCGGCGAGGTGCACGACGACAGCCAGCCGTGGGCCGGCGCGCTCTGGGACCTCCGGGAGGCCGTCATCGCCAGCGAAGGCGAGGCTGCCGTGGACGCGCTCGATCAGGCGCTGCTGCTCGCGCTCGCCGAGTCGGAGTCGAACGAGAGCTTCGCCGCGCAGGCCGCGCGCGTCGCCGACGTCGTGGAGTCGACCTTCGACGCCGATCTGCGCGCGAGCGCCGAGGCCGCCTTCGAGGCGCACGGCATCACCTCCTGTGAGCGCGTGTGGCCGCTCTCGACGCTCGAAGAGGACGGCAGCGCCACGGTGACACCGAAGGAGGCCCTGTTCATCAACGGCCCCGCGGAGGTCGGCACCTCGAACGTCGCCCCCGCCGCGGTGCAGCTGCGCCTCGAGCTTCCGCGCGGCGCCACCTCCTTCGCCCTGAAGTGGGAGCAGTCGAACGCCGGCGCCGGCCAGTTCACCGGCAGCGGCGATCCGGTGGTCGTGCAGATCCTGTCCGTGGAGTCGGAGGAGCCCGTGCAGTGGGTCTACGAGGGCGTCGAGCAGGCGGCCAAGGCCGTGTTCGACGACGGCAGCGAGGTCGGCTTCGACGCGCTCGATCCGCAGACCAACGCCGTCGTCGGGACGCCGAACAACAACGGCGTGTCGAACGCCAACTACACGGTGCAGCTCACGAGCGACCCATGCGCCGCGCGCACCTTCCATGTGCAGATGGTGAACCGCGCCGAGCCCGTGCGCCTCGGCAACCTGCGCGTCGAGATCGACACCTCCGACCAGGCCTGCGCGACGGACGGCCCGGCCGACGGCGGCGTCAACCCCGAGGCGCCCGAGGACTGCAACTGCACGACGACGACGGGCAGCGGTATGCCTGCGCTCTTCGGCCTCGCGCTGCTGTTTGGGACGTTGGCGCTCGTGGGTCGTCGTCGACGTCGCTGAGCGACGAACGCGATCCTCCCGCAACTCTCACGCGACGCCGCAACGGAACCGCGACAGGTCCTTTGCGGCGTTGCGACGTTGTGTGAAATTTCCGGTTCGGCGTTGGAGCCGCCACGGCCTACAGCTCGACCGTCCTACAGCTCGACCCTCTACAGCTCGACGTCCTCCAGCTCGACGTCGAACAGGCCGTTCAGGGTGCGGCCGTTATCGAAGGTGACGGCGAAGCTCCCCTTGGCGGGGCCGGGCTCGTTGCCGCCCTCGTCGAAGGTGATGTGGGCCGTGTCATAGGCAGGGAAGGTGTCGCCCGCCGCGACCACGCGCTCGACGACGCCGCCGTGCGCCGCCAGATCGATGGGCTCGCCGCTCACGATGCCTCCCTCGGGAGTGTCGAGGACGATCTTCGCGACCACGTCGTCACCGCCGCCGCCCTCGAGCGTCTGCAGGTACTCGAGCTGCAGCGCGAGGGTCGGCTGGTAGCGGACGAGGCGGGTGTGGTCGAACGCGAGCGAGACGTTGCTCGAGATGGATCCCTCGAGGTGGTTCGGCGGGTCGCCACAAGCGGCGGTGACGACGACGAAGGCGAGCGAAGCAGCGGCGGTCACGAGGCGCATTCAGGCTCTCCGAAAGGAAGCGCGGGTTCATGGGTGCGCACGAGGGCGGCAGGATCAGCGCGGCGAGAGCAGGTGCAGCACGGCGCGCTCGCGGGCGGCGTTGCGGGAGACGATGGCGATGTTGTCGTCCGCTCCCACCGCCATGTCGATCTCGAGGCCCTCGAGCTCCTCGTCGTCCCCGCCGAGGTCCTGCTTCTTCCACACCGACGATCCCTGGCGCACGGCGACGCGCACGCCGTCGACGGCCGGGTTGCAGGTGCCGTCCGTGGGGCCGCCGCAGTAGCGATACGCGAGCACGGGCGTGCCGTCGCCGAGGAAGCCGAGCTGCGGGGAGCGTCCGGTCAGGCCGATCTGATCGACCGGCTCGGCGGTCCAGGTGGCGCCGTCGTCGCTGCTGACCCAGAACACGAGGTCATCGGCGTCCTTGTCGTGGTAGGCGGCCACCCAGCCGAGGGACGCGTGCCAGCCGACGGCCACGCGGTAGTCGGTCTCCTTGCGATCGACGAGCTGCACCTCGAGGTAGGAGCCGTCGGTCTGCTCGACGGCGACGTAAAGGCCGGCGCCCACCGTGTAGCTGCCGCCCTCCCCGTCCGGGAAGACGTTGCTGCCGAGGATCTCGTGGCTCGTGATGACGCGTCCGCCCTCGCCGAAGGCGACGTTCGAGTGGTAGCCCGCGCCCGCCTCGGTGGAGATGCTCGCGAGCGCGAAGCTACCGTCACCGCGCGCGATCTCGAGGTCGGCGCCGTAGATGTCCTTGTCGGCGAAGCCGTTGTGAAAGTCCTGGTAGCTGATGGCGATCTCCCCCTCGTCGGACACGGCGATGCCCGGATAGAGGCCGACGGTGTCGCCGATCTGGCAGTAGGGGTCCTCGCCGCCCGCGTCGAGCCGGCAGGGCGTGCCGGTGGCGGAGTCGGTGGCGACGATCTGCGTCTGAAAGCCTGCGCCGGACTCGCGCGCGAAGGCGAGGTCCGAGGCGCCGCAGTATCCGTTCGCGTCCTCACCGCCGCCGTACGCGAGCACGAGCTCTCCCGCCGGAGTCACGGCCATGTCGACGGCCTGCGTCGCCGCGCCGCGGACGCTCTCGACCACGCGCGTCGTCACGGCGTCACCCGCGGGCTCGGCGACGGTGACGTCGACGAATTCGCCCGCCTCCACCTCACCGCCGCCGAACAGTTGGCACTCGAAGGAGCCGGTGCCGGACGTGACGTAGGCGACCGCCCAGCGTCCGTCGTCGCGCAGCGCCACCGCCAGGCCGCGGTTGCCGAGCGGCTGTACCTCCTCGAGGAAGCGGGTCTCGACCGTGAAGAGCGCGTCGTCGCTCACCTCGCCGCCGGCGTCGGTGGCGGATCCACCGTCGGGGCTCGGGACGTTTTCGTCGCCCGGCGAGCAGGCGAGGGACGACGACGACAGCAGTGCCAAAGCGAAGGCGCGGGCGGGCGAGAGCATCGTTCTCCTCCGAGAGACGCCGGCAGTATGCAAGATGTCGGCTCGCGCTGCAGAGCGGGGGCGTCCGGCGATCCGACGGGCTCTCCGCGGTCGGCCGGGGAGCACAGCGGCCGGGGAGCACAGCGGCCGGGGAGCACAGAGGAGCGCGTGACGCTCCGAGCAACCCGTGGAGTCGAGTCCACACTTTCCCTCACTGGCGCCCGTGCAAGCGGCTCATGTAGACTTAAATCCACAGCGCGTTCGGCGCAGATGTGTGGACTCCGCTCCCCAAGGACACTGACTCAGTTCACAAGGTATTGAAGTTCAATGGTTTTACAGGTGGGCTGCGCGTTGGTCCGATTCTCGCTTAACGTGACGGGGTCCAGCGGAGTTCCCGCCCGATCCCCGGCTAGAAGGAGTCGACATGCGCCTCATCTCTCTCCCCGCTCTCGGTGCTCTCGCGGTGCTGTTCGCGCCGACGCTCGGAAACGCCCAGACGCCGAGCGGTGAGTGCACCGGCGCCAGCACCGATCCGGCCTGCGGCGCCCCCGACCAGTCGGGCGGTGGCTGCGGCTGCGGCGGCGGCGCCATCCTGATCAACTACACGGACCAGGGCGACTCCTACCAGTACGCCGACGACTACGACGACGACGGCCTCGAGGACACGCACGACAACTGTCCGTTCGCGGCGAACGCCGATCAGGTCGACTCCGACGGAGACGGCTACGGCGACGGCTGTGACAACTGCGCCAACGCGCCGAACGAGGACCAGTTCGACGTCAACGGCAACGGCATCGGCGACGCCTGCGATCCCGACGCGGACGGCGACGGCGTGCCGAACCTCGAGGACAACTGCATCGGCGTGCCGAACCCGCAGCAGGTCTCCACGGCGGGCGCCGCGCTCGGCGACGCCTGCAACGACGATGACGACGGTGACGGCTGCCTCGACGCGGTCGACGGCTGCCCCCTGCGCGCGTCGGCGGACTGCATGGACACGGGCGGCGCCCAGCCGGACGAGTGCTTCGCCGACATGGACGCCGACGGCGTGCCCGATCACCTCGACAACTGCCCCGGCGCGGCCAACCCCGGGCAGGAGAGCGCCAGCGGCGGCACCCTCGGCGACGCCTGCAACCCCGACCGCGACGGCGACGGCTTCGCGAACCACCTCGACAACTGCGCCGACCTGCCGAACGGCGACCAGCTCGACGCCGACCGCGACCGCCGCGGCGACTCCTGCGACCCCGTCTACTGCTACGTCGTCAGCGACGAGGACAGCTGCCTCGACCCGACCGCCCCCTTCGCGGTGCACGCCGGCAAGGACGCGGTCGTCGAGACCGGCAGAACCTTGCCGCTGCGCATCTTCGCCAACCGCGACATGAAGGCCATCCGCTACACCTGGACCGTCGAGGAGTCGCCCGAGGACGGCGCCGCTGACCTCATCAACCCGAAGGGCTCGGTCAGCTACTCGCAGGAGTTCCTCTACTTCTACGAGGAGGGCTACCTCGCGGAGTTCGCCCCGAAGGTCCCCGGCATCTACGTGCTGAAGCTCCAGGGCGAGCTGGCCTTCGACGACGCCATCTACTCCGGCCAGACGGTGGCGGAGCACCGCGTGACCGTCGAGGTCGTCGGTGACCCGGTGCTGGGCTGCAGCCACGCGTCCACGCCTCGCACGACGCTGCTCGGCGCCTTCGCCGCCTTCAGCCTGCTCGGCCTCGCCCTCGTGCGGCGCCGCCGTCGCTGAGCGTCCGCGTCGCTCGCACCCTGACCCTTGACCCCCGCGTCTCGCTGGAGCGCCCGCCCTGGACACTGTGTACGAGCACGGTGCCACGGCGGGCGTTTCGGCATTCACGGGGTACCCTCGTGTAGTCTCTCCTCGCCTTCGTCTAGCGCGCTCGCGCAGAGGTGAAACATGACGATCAGGCGATCTTCGTCGCTGTCGCTCCTCCTGTTGCTCCCGTCGCTGTCGCTCGTGCTCGTTGGCGCGTGCAGCGAGCGCAAGCTCGTGCCCGTCGAGGACGCGCGCGTGAACAACTACGACGATCGCATCCAGCTCGATGTGGAGTTCTGCACGCGCGAGGCGCAGGAGACCGTGTTCCCCGTGAAGGTGCTGCTCGTGCTCGACGGCTCGGGCTCCTTGCAGTTCACCGACCAGAGCGGACGCCGGCGCGTCGCCGTGCGCGACCTGATGAGCGCCCTCGGCACGCAGCAGGACGTCTACGTCTCGACGATGGTGTTCGGCTCGAACCTCTACGTCGAGCCCGCGGTGACGGGCTCGGAGCCCGCGTTCATCCCCGCCAGCGAGTGGGCGGAGCCGGCGTTCCTGAACACCGCCGACGTCCAGACCAACTACCAGGGCGCCTTGAGCGCCGCGTACTCGCACCTGCTCTACGACATGCTGCGCTCGGATCCCGGCGAGCTCGCGCGCACCAAGTACGTGGTGCTGTTCTTCTCCGACGGCGTGCCCTCGCCCGTGTGCTGCATCAGCGCCGAGGAGGACCAGGGCGCCCTGAACCATCCCTTCGGCTGCGCGTCGGAGCCGTGGGAGACGTTCGACGACACGCTGCCGTTCTGCGAGGGCCAGGAGGAGGTGCCGGTCTGTAACTTCGAGGAGTGGCTCGAGAACTTCCGCGACGTGAACCAGCAGGATCCCGCGGCCACGCCCGACTACGGCGGCGACACCATCGCGGCGCTCGACGGGCTCGAGGCCGGTGACAACTACAACCGCGTCTACCAGATCGAGGATCTGACCAGCGAGATGATGGAGCTCGGCGAGACCTTCGGCGTCGGCGAGATCCGCCTGCACACCATGTTGCTGTGGGACTCGACGCTGCCGGACGCGGTGAAGCAGATCTACCGCCTGAACCGCTGCCGCGCCGAGAGCTTGATGCAGCGCATGGCCGAGCTCGGCGGCGGCGTGTTCCGCGACTTCGAGGGCAGCGGCGAGATCGACTTCCTCTCCTTCAATTTCACGTCGCTGCAGCAGGGCTACGGCCTCGTGCAGACGCTGGCGATGAACGCGAACGCCGTCGTCGGGGTCGATGGCACCTTCTCCGCCGACAGCGACGGCGACGGGCTGCCCGACTCGCTCGAGCTCGACGAGCTCGGCACCGACCCCATGCTGCGTGACTCGGACAAGCTGCTGGACGCGCCCTTGCCCACCGAGGTGCCGGACACGCTGCCCGAGGACCAATGGGGCGATGGCTACGGCGACCTCGTCGAGCACACGCGCCGGAACACCGGCTACGACCCTCGCTACCATTCGCTGCCCGTCAGCGCGTGCCCCGCCTTCGATCCCTCGGGAGGCGGCGTCGATCGATCGGACCTCGACGGCGACGGCCTGAACGGCTGCGAAGAGGACCTCTACGGCACCGAGATCGACCGGCCCGACAGCGACGGTGACGGCCTCAGCGACTTCGTCGAGGTGCGCGCCGGGCTCGATCCGACGCGCCCCGAGCGCGACGCGGACGATGACTTCGACGGCGTGCGCAACCTGGACGAGGTGCGCAAGGGCACAAACCCCGTGGAGCCCGACGCCGACCTCGCCGACGGGGAGACCATCCGCTACGAGCTCATCGAAGGCGAGGAGACCGCGGACGGTCGCCGCTGCTACACGGCGAGCGCGCGCGACGTGCGCCTGGTGTCGACGGGGCCGCGCGTCCCGGGCGGGCGCTCGGGCTACAACGACCTGTACTTCTGGATCGCCGAGGCGCCGCTCGACAACCCCACCGGCCGCACCGAGCTGCGCTTTGGCTGTGTGCGCGCGCAGTACATCGCGCCTTCCTACAAGGATCCGCCGCAGGGTAGGGTCTCGCTCAGCGAGGACGACCTCGTCGACCTGGCGAACCCCGAGGACCTCGCGCGCCTCGCGGCCGGAGAGGATGTGTGCGTGGGCAGGCGGATCGAATGAGGCGTGCGCCCTCCCTGGCCCTGCCCGTGGCGCCTGTGTGGCTGCTGCCTTTGGCGCTGTCCTTGGCGCTGTCGTCGTCGTGTACCGACGCGGAGCTCGAGCCCGTGCCGGCGCCGGAGAAGGCGGCGGCGGACAACAAGCTGCGCGTCACCGGCGAGGTCTGCACCACCGACCCCGATGACCTGCAGTTCCCGGTGAAGGTGCTGTTCATCATCGATGCCAGCTCGTCCATGGCGGCCACCGATCCAGAGGGCGCGCGCGTGGACGCCATGCTCCAGGTCATGGACAATATGCGCCAGCTCAATCCCGACGACGCCACGCAGCAGGGCCCGTTCATCGAGGGGGTCGAGTTCGGCGTGGTCGCCTTCGGGCTCGGCGCCAACATCTACACCGAGCGCTGTGACGACTACGTCACGCGCGAGGGCTGCGTGGCCGGCTTCACCTCCGACACCGACGACGCCCTGGCCGCGGCCGCGAACGCGGGCGTAGGCGCCGGCACCACGGACTTCCTGATCGCGCTCGACACCGCCGTGTCCATGCTGGCCTCGGACATGTCGAGCAGCGACGAGGAGGAGCTGTTGAACGCGCGCTACGTGGTGCTGTTCCTGTCGGACGGCATCCCCGACTCGGACAGCCGCTTCAACCCCGGCGCCGTGTGCACCGACGCGCGCGACTGGCTGAACA
>CAYLZW010000187.1:0-11664 GCA_964388085.1 uncultured Myxococcales bacterium
GCTCGTCGACGTCGAGGTCACGGTCACCGAGCAGCCGACCTGGATCGCGAGCCTCGCGCCCACCTACGGCGGACAGTCCGAGGGGCTCGTCGGCATCCTCATCCTCGCGGACCGAAACCTCCTCGGCACCGGCATCTACGGCTCCATCCAGGGCGTGTTCTCGGGGCTGCGGCAGCTCTTCGACGTGCAGCTCGTGGAGCCGCGCCTGCTCGGCACGCACATCCGCGCCTCCATCGAGGGCCACCGGCGGGAGATCGGCTATCGCGAATTCAGGACGCGCAGCGAAGGCGGCGGCGGTGTCGGCGCCGTCATCCCCGTGGGCTTCGGCTTCTCGCTCTCCACGAACCTGCTCGTCGAGTACGGCGGCGTCGTTCCCTACGACGACATTCCCCTGGCGCAGACGCCGCTGTTGCCGCGAAACGAATTCCGCAACCTCGTCAGCGGCGGTGTCCTCTGGGACCAGCGCGACAGCTTCCTCGCGCCGCGCAACGGCGCCTATGCGTCGCTGAGCGTGAGCTACGGCGGGCCATTCACGCTCTCGGGCATCGAGGCGCTCGAGACGTCCGCCAACGTACGCTTGTTCTGGACGCCGCTGTTCGACATCACGCTGAAGAGCAACACCACGGTGGGCTTCGTGACGAACCCTCACGGTGGCCCCGTGCCCGTCACGGATCGCTTGTTCCTCGGCGGCTTCGGCTCGCTGCGCGGCTTCCCCATCCGCAGCATCGGGCCGCGCCTCGAGGTGCCGCTCGAAGGCGGCAGCACGACGACCATCACCGCCGGCGGCGTGCTCTCGTTCCTGCAGAACACGGAGGTCGAGTTCCCGCTCTTTCCCGGCACGCCCTTCCGCGGCTTCGTCTTCTTCGACGCCGGCAACGCGTACGGCGAGGATGAGCCCTGGTTCAGCCCCGACGTGCAGCGCGGGCCGGTGCAGCTGCCTTACCACCTCGGCCCGTCGGCCCTACCGCTCGGCCTGCACCTCTCCACGGGCTTCGGCCTGGTGCTCGAGACCCCGGTGCTGCCGTTCCGCTTCGAGTGGGGCCTGCCCTTGAACAAGCGGCCGGGTGACAACGATCTCGACTTCTTCCTCGGCGTCGGGTCGGCCTTTTGAGCTTTCGTCCCTGACTGCGTAGTCTCGACGGGGAGGGAGCACGCGGTGGCCGACGAGCATCGACGCGTGGAGCCGCGCGGGGTCGTGGGCTCCGGCATGTTGACCGATCCTGAGCGCATCGAGCAGCTCGCGCAGGACGCCGAGCGCAAAGAGCGCTCGTGGCGGGAGGCGCCCAAGCGGAAGTTCGGCGAGGTCCTGAGCGAGGCGCCCGCGCGCTCGCCCGAGGAGGAGGAGGCCGCGGCCGAGGCCGAGCGTGCTCTCGAAGAGCGCCGGCGACGTCGGGGGCAGCAGCGGGATGACCCGCGTGCCTCGTCGGAGGACGCCGGCGCCGAGCCCGAACGTGGCGAGGCCGCGCCCGCGCCGGTGGACATCGCCGAGGGGCCGCCGCTCCCTCGCGTGCCGCCCGATCCGCGCATGGCGCGCCTGCATGGCATGCTGCCCTCCGGACGTGGACGGAAGGGCTCATGACGAGCAGTACGAAGCTGCCGCGATCGGGGAACCTGTGGCGACTCGCCGTGCTCGCCGGCGTCGTCGTCGGGCTGACGGCCTGTGACGGGTCGCCGCCGGTGCTGCTCGAGACCCGCGTGGTCTCCGACACGAACCTCGAGGACGGCCCTTACGAGGTGCTCACCGTCGCGCGCGACGACGCGGGGATGGCGTCCGCCACGCTGTTCTGGTCGAGCGGCGGCGTCGGAGAGCGCGTCGCCATGCTGCCGATTCTCGAGGAGCTCGGCCTGGAGAAGGGCTTCCTCGAGGCGCAGCCCCTCGGCAGCGTGCGCTACACGGCGGAGATCCCCGGCCACGCCATCGGCACCGTGATCCGCTGGGGCGTCGAGGTCTGTGATCAGCGCGGCAACTGCCGCACCGATCCGCTCGTGTACCCGCACGACGCCTATCAGTTCCGCGTCGGCGTCTTGCCGTCTCGTCCCGAGATCGACGCGGTCACGCCGGACGAGGGCCCGGCCAGCGGAGGCACCCGCCTCGAGGTGTCGGGCTCGGACTTTCGCGCCGGCGCGCGCGTGTTCGTGGGCGGCGTCGAGGCGAGCCACACGGAATGGATCCGCAGCGACCTCGTCGTCGCGCTCACGCCGCCGCACGTACCGGCCACCGTCGACGTCGAGGTGCGAAACCCCGACGACAAGGCGGCGCTGCTGGCGGACGCGTTCCGCTACTTCCCGTCGCCGTCGCTGCTCGCGCTCGATCCACCGTCGGGCCCGTCGTCGGGCGGCACGTCGGTCACCTTGCACGGCAGCAACTTCTTCGAGGGCGTGCGCGCGTTCTTCGACGACGTCCCTTGCCGGCGCCTCGTGCGCGTCAGCGCCGAGCAGCTGACCTGCGACACCCCGCCCGGCCGGCCCGGCTTCGTCGACGTGGAGGTCGCGCACGCCGAGCTCGGCTTCGCCGTCCTCGAGGCCGGCTATCAGTACATCGCGCCTCCCGCGGTCGACTCGGTCAGCCCCGACTCCGGCAGCGATCTCGGCGGCACGACGCTCGTCATCGAGGGCGTGGACTTCCGCGAGGGCGCCAGCGTGACCGTCGGCGGGCTCACCTGCATAGACGTCGTGGTCGAGAGCGACAGCCGCATCACCTGCGTCACGCCGCCGGGAGAGCCAGGCGTCGCCGACGTCGTCGTCACGAACCCGGACGGTCAGAGCGCGACCGCCATCGGGGGCTTCAGCTACCTCGGCCCGCCGGTCGTCATTCAGGTCGTCCCCGAAGACGGGCCGCTCGCCGGCGGCGTGCCGGTGCGCGTCCAGGGCGCCGGCTTCACCGAGGGTACGGCCGTGTTCTTCGGCGACGTGCAGGCGGAGCTCATCGACGTCGTGGACGGCCTCGAGCTGGTGGTGCTCTTGCCGCCGAGCGCCCTCGTGGGGAGCCCCGCGCCCGACAGCGGCGTCTCCAGCGTGGACGTGCTGGTGGTCAACACAGACCCGAGCGACGGGCGCTCCGACACGCTGCCCGACGGCTTCCGCTACTTCTGGCCGCCGGAGGTCACGCAGGTGACGCCGCCGAGCGGACCCACGGCGGGCGGCACCGAGGTGCTCATCGAGGGCCGCTTCTTCCGCGAGGTCGAGGGCGGCGAATTCCTCGTGACCTTCACGCACGAGCTCATCGATGGACCGCTGGCGCTGCTCGACGTGGAGGTCCTCTCCCAGGGGCTCATCCGCGCGGTCACGCCGCCGGCGCCCGAGGGATTCGTCGACGTCACGGTGCAGAACCTCGCGGTCTCGTCGGGCACGCTGCTCGCCGGCTATGAGTACGTCCCGCCGCCCATGGTGGAGCGCGTGGAGCCGGAAGACGGGCCCACCTTCGGCGGCGAGCGCGTGCGTGTCATCGGCGACAACTTCCAGAGCGGCGCCGTGGTCAGCTTCGGCGGGCAGCCCTGCGCCGACGTGGTGTTCGTCTCCGAGAGCGAGCTCGAGTGCACCACGCCGCCGGGCGAAGAGGGGTTCGTCGACGTGGTGGTGACGAACCCGGACGGACAGCTCGGCGTCGGTGAGGACGACTACGAGTACCTCGGCGTCATCGTCGAGCCGGACCATGGCCTGCCCGTCGGCTTCACTCGCGTGCGGGTGCTCGCGGCCGGCATGCAGTCGGGCGTCACCCTCCGCTTCGGCGGCGTCATCGCCACCGACTGCCAGCGCGTCTCCGATCGCGAGATCATCTGCCAGACGCCGCCGCACGCGCTCGGCGACGTCGACGTGAGCTTCGCGAACCCCGACGGCACCGGCGATGAAGGCGAGGGCATCTTCTCCTACCGCGAGTACGTCGATCGCACGCTCGGGCGGCTGCCCGGCAGCGGCGCCAACACGAACCACGTGCTGGCGGGTGACGTCGACGCGGACGGCGACCTCGACGTCATCGCCTCGAACGGTACGCCCGCGGGCCCCGAGACGGACGAGATCTTCCTGAACGCGGGCGACGGGACCTTCACGCGCCAGGCGCTCGGCACCCACCTCGAGACCAGCAACACGAGCGACTTCGGCGACCTCAACGGTGACGCGCTGCCCGACCTCGTGATCTCGAGCAGCGGGCCGCAGATCGGCGGCGCCGTGCTGCTCGAAAACAACGGCGACGGCACGTTCTCGCAGCTCGCGACGCCGGGCGTCTCCCTCGGGGCGTTCGACGCGCAGCTCGCCGACCTCATGGGCGACGGCCGCGATGACCTGTTCGTGCTGACCATCGGCTGTAACTCGGGCTCTCCCGACGACGATCTGAGCGACTGCAACGATCTCTCGGTCGGCCGCGACGGGCTGTTCGAGCGCACGGGAGCGGGGGCCTTCAGCGATCGCACGAGCCTCATCCCGCACGACATCGGGCTCGTGCACGACCACAAGTTCGCCGTCACCGACATCGATGACGACGGGGACAACGACCTCATCGTGCTGGCGGACAACTCCCTCGGCGGCGGCTTCGGCGGCGTGCCGAACCGTCACCGCATCCTCTACAACCGCGTGAACGAGAACCTCGGCTTCGAGGAGGACGCGTCCCCCTTCGCCGGCCTCGTCGGCGAGCTGTTCGACATCGAGGTGGGCGACATCGACGGCGACGGTCAGGAGGACGCCGTGGTGCCGTCCTGCAACCCGCCCGTGGGCTCGAGCGAGCTCGTCTTCCGCGGCGTCAACGGCAGCCTCGTGCAGTCCTTGAGCGCGATGCCGTCCGAGAAGGGCGGCTGCATGTTCGGCGTGCACCTCTTCGACGCCGACAGCGATGGCGACCTCGAGCTGGCGTTCACCGGTGACGTCGGCGGGCGGCTGGTGGTGCGGCTCTATGTGAACCGCGGCGACGGCACCTACGTCGACGCGTCCGCGCACGCGCCTTCCTTCGGAAACCTCTTCGTGCGCGGCGGCAAGCTGGCGAGCGGCGACTACGACGACGACGGTGACATGGACCTGATCGTCGCGGGCGCGGACTCAGGCTTCACGCAGCTGTCGGGCGACGTCCGTCTGTTGTCGCTCGAGTAGTCGTTCGCATCGTCGCGCCGAGCGGCGCGTCGCCGTGCGCTCGTCGACGCTAAACCAGGGCCATCTCGTCGTGCGCGTCGGTTATCTATGCATGCAGAGCGAGTTCTCGGTGAAGCCGCTCGAGGCTTTGCTGGCGGCAGGCCACGACGTGCGCTTCGTGGTGCGCCCCATGGGTCGGGAGCAGCGACGAGCGCCGAGGCTCGAGCGGGCGGACCCGGTCTCGCTCGGCAGAGCGCGTCCGCACGACGTCATGCGCTGCGATCCTTTCGTCGTCGCGGAGCGCGAGCGCATCCCGCGCTATTGGGTGGGTGACGCGTCCTGCCATCGCGCGCGCTCGCTCTACCGGCGCGAGCGCGTGGACGTCCTCGTGGTGGCGTTCTTCAACCAATTGCTGCGCGCGGAGGCGTTCGAGGCGCTGCCCTTCGGCGCCATCAACGCGCACCCCTCGCTCCTGCCCGAATATCGGGGACCGGCGCCTCTGTTCTGGACCTTCTACGACGCGCGCACGACGACGGGGGTGAGCGTGCACCGTGTCTCCCGCGGAGAAGACACCGGGCCCGTGCTCCAGCGGACGAAGGTCGACATTCCGTTCGGCACGCGCGGCGAGGCGCTCGTCCCGGCGCTCGCCGCGGCGGCGACCGAAGGAGTGCTCGCGGCGCTCTCGCAGCTCGAGCGCGGCGGCGCTGTCGGCGACGAGCAGGACCACGCGCGCGCTACACACGCCCCACGCCCGACGGCGCAGCAGCTACGCATCGACGCTACGTGGGAGGCGCGCCGCCTGTTTGCCTTCGTGCGCGGCGTCGGCCGCTGGAACCGGCTGCTGTATCCGGCCGGCGAGCTGACCCTGCGCTGCCTCGACGCCCTCGCGCTCGATGAGCAGCAGGAGGTGCCGGGCGACTGGGTCCTCGTCGGTGACCGGCTCACGCTCGCCTGCCGAGAAGGGAGCGTGACCTTGCGCGTGCAGGCGGTGGAGAGCCAATGAAAGGGACGGAGCTCAGTGCTTCTTGTTCTTCTCGGCCTCGAGCTGCCGGAGGCTGTCCTCGAGCTTCATGTACCAGGGGGCGGAGGCGTTCACGCGATCGAAGTAGAAGATGATCTCCTGATCGCGGATGTCCTGCCGGATGAGCTCTTTCACCTTCACGCGCGTCTTCACCCGGCCGCGGTTGCCCGTCGTGTCGATGTCCGCGAATACGACCTCGTACGACATGATGTCGAGCGCCTCGGGCTTCACCTGAAACAGGCGCTGCAGCAGGAACGGGATGTCGACCTGATCGCGCTTCTCCGGCGCGTGGTAGCTGGCCGCGGTCTCGAAGTCCTTGAACTGGATGTCCTCGAGGAACGACGTCGCCTGCCGCCGCAGCTCGCCGCGATCGCCGCCCAGCTCGAGGCCCGGCGTCGGGAAGGCGCCGCCGGAGAGGTGCGCGGCAGCGACATAGGCGCCGCCGCCCGCCACGAGCACGCAGAGGAGGATGAGCAGCTTCTTCACGGCAGCGACTGTATCGCGCTGGGGGATCGTACCGGCCAGTGTTGTCTCATCGGGCTCCCTGCATCAGAACGATCCTACGATCGCTCACGCCAGTCGTTCGACCTGGAGGAACCCATGAACGAAGCTCGACCTTCCACTGCCCCCCGCGCCCTGCTCGTCGCTGTGCTTGGCGCCGTCACCATCAGCGCCTGCGAGTGCGACGTCCCCCTCGAGCACGAGATCGCGGGCAGCGTGATCATCCCGCTCGGCTCGGACCCCGACTGCGCCTTCGACGAGGGCACCGAGCTCGACTCCGACAACAACGCGACCTCCACCGGCGACAACGGCGTCGCGAAATATCACTACGAGCTGAGCGCCAGCGACGGGGCCTGCACCATCGTCATCGACAGCTGGGAGGGCCAGATGGCCGATCTCTCAACGGTGAACGAGGAGATCGACGCGCAGATCGAGGCCGCCGGCCTGAGCCCCGACAACGCCACCGTCACGCTCGCGGAGGTGCAGATCGCGGACGTGCAGCTCACGCTCCTCACCGCCGCCGACAGCCCCTTCGACCTCGGCCGGCTCGGGCCCTATCGCGCCACGGTGAACGCCGTGCTGCCCGCCGGGGATCCGCCGCGCATCGACGGTGTCGTCGACGTCACGCATGACGGCGAGGGCGATCCGCTCGAGCCCACCATCGTCACGACCGAGGACCACGCCGGCCTGGCCGCCGCCGTGCAGCGCGCCATCGACGACGAGGATCCGCTCGGCGCTGACGGCGACGCCCAGCTCGAGGTGAACCTGACGGACCTGCCCGAGCTCACCGACGACGGCAACGGCGACGCGAAGCTGCGGGTCGACTACAGCCTGAGGGTGCTCGGCATCATCTCCGTCGGGCTGTGACGCCGGCGGCTCGAGCGCGGCGCTCGTCGACCTAGGCCTCCCGACGGGGGATCAAGGCGACGACGGCGCCGGCGATGAGGGCGGCCGAGATCGCGAGCAGCACCAGCAGCGCGAAGCCTGCCAGGTGCCACGCGGGCTCGGTCGCCGCACCCTCCTCGAAGACGCGGAAGGCCCAGCGCACCGGCATGGCCTTCTCGACGACCTTGACGACGTCACCAAACTTGTCCTCCGGGATGGAGAACTTCGAGAACAGGATCTGCGGCAGGATCAACAGCGGCACCGCGCCGACCGCGCGCGCCTCCCGCGACGACAGCGCCGAGACGATGAGCCCGAGGCCGGTGCCGGCGAGCGACGCCAGAAAGAGCGCGCAGAGCTGCAGCAGCAGCGGCCCCTTCAAGGCGAGCTTCCACTCGACGGCGAGCTGCAGCAGCACCACCTGCAAGAGCCCGAGCCCGGCGAGCACCTTCACCTTCGAGAGCACGTAGGCCCACAACGAGAGGCCGAAGAAGCGCTCGCGCTCGAGGATGGCGCGCTCCTTCACGACCTCGCGGCACGCGTTCATGCAGCCGAACCAGACCGCGCTGAGCGAGAGCACGAAGTAGAGCGTGGGCGTGTCCTTCTCGATGGAGCCCCACACGAGCGTGCACAGCCAGCCGATGAAGGGCGCCTGCGCGACCAGCAGCAGCACGGTCTTCCAGTCGCCGAGCAGGCAGTCGAGGTAGCGCGCGCCGAGGATGCGCGACTGTCGCTTCACCTCCACGCTCAGCATGGCAGCTGCCCGCCGAAGGACGCGCCCCACGCGTCACCGTCGCGCTTGTCGAGGGCGCGGAAGATGTCCGCGTAGTGGCTGACCGAGAAGTACGAGAGCGCGCGCTTCGGCGGCCCGGCGTAGGCCACGTTCCCCTTCACGAGGATGACGAGCGCGTGGCAGAGCTCGAGGCTCTGCATCGCGTGTGTCGCCACCATGATGATGCGGCCCTTCTCGGCGAGCGTGCGGAACAGCGCCATCATGCGCGCCTCGAGGCCGGGATCGAGGCCGCTGGTCGGCTCGTCGAGGATGAGCAGCCCCGGGCTGGTCAAGAGCTCGAGCGCGACGCTGACGCGCTTTCGCTGACCGCCCGAGAGGCGTGCGATCTTCACCTCGCGACGCTCCTCGAGACCCACCTGCACGAGCACGTTGGCGATGCGGCGCTCGCGCTCTTCCTCGCTCGCGTGCGGCATGCGCAGCTCGGCGGCGTACTGCAGCTCGCGCTCGACGCTGAGCGTGCGGTGCAGCGCGTCGTCTTGGGGGACGTATCCGAGCGGGCCTTGTTGCGACACCGGCTTTCCCCCGATGCGCACGACGCCGGACGACGGTTCCCGCAAGCCGAGCAGCACCTTGAAGAGCGTGCTCTTGCCGGCGCCCGAGGGGCCTATGAGCGCGCACAGCTGCCCCGGCTTCAGCTCGAGCTTCACCGACTTCAGGATGCGAAAGGAGCCGGCGTCGACGCAGACGTTCGTCATGCTCAGCGGTCCGGCGGCGGTGACGGCGCTCATGACGACGAGGGTACAAGCTCCGAGGCCCGCCGCGCGAGGCGCCCCTCGAGCTGCAGGTGCTGGAGCAGCCCGAGCTCGTGCAGCTCGAGGGGCGCGATGTGCAGCAGGATGACGTCCTTCACCCGCTCGTTGTAAGCCCGCACGGCGTTGTCGACGAGCAAGCGCACGCTGCCCGGCACGTCGTCGAGCGTCATCTGGCGATGCGACTGACAGCCCTTGGCGAGGAACACCCGGTTGTTCAAGGCGTCGAAGGCGTAGGGGTAGCGCGCGCAGGAGAGCGGCCACGACGGATAGGCGCCGCACTGCCGGTCTTCGTTCAGCAGCGAGCACGTGCCCGTTCCGTCGCGCCGCAGCACGGGGAACGCGCGGTGGAACACGCTCCAGTCCGCCTCGAGCCGCGCCCAGCTCTTGTCGTCGCGCTCGACGTCGGGGCGCTCGTGCGTCATGGCGCCTTCGAGGCCGGCGTCCTTCAGCGCGGCGATGTCGGTGAAGCGCAGCGACACGATGGCGTTCGGGCCCGTGCAGCAGAGGTCGACGCAGGACTCACAGTCGGGGAGCAGGCCCCGCGGCACCATCACCTTCACCGACTGCGGCTGCACGAGGCGCAGCTCGAAGCGACGACGCAGCTCGAGCCAGGTCCATAGGTAGCGCGGGCTGTGTAAGCGATAGCGCGTGCGCTCCCAGAGGCCGTCGAGCGACCTCTCGAGAGGACCCGGCACATGGGTTGGCGCGCGGCTCACGGCGGGAGCTTTGCATCGTCGCCGCCCTCGTGCAGCGTGTTGGCGTCCTCGACGCGCGCGGTGTCGGCTCGACGCTCCCACCCGGCATCGCGCATGACGGCGCCGCGCTCCACGCGGAGCAACGCGTCGTGGATCGCGCGGTCTCGCTTGAGCGCCTGCAGGAAGCGAAGGCCGCCCGCGCCGCACACCGGCAGACGCACGCGGCCCTTCTCCTTGCGAGCCTCCCCGATGACGAGCACCTGCTGATCGTCTCGCGGCACCGGGTCGCGCACGAGGTCGACGAAGCTGTAGGAGAGCGCGAGCGGGTCGCGCCCGACGGCCGCGGCGAAGCGCTCGAGGCGCGGCGTCAGCCTTCGGGGGGCGCGCAGATGACACCAGTCCCGTCGTCGCTCGAGCGCGGGACAGGGGCCTTCCTGCGGGCAGGGCGCGCGGACGTGCCAACCACGCTCGAGCGCGACCTCCCGGACCCCTTGCAGCCGGCGCGCACGACGACGATCGCCGGCGTCGAGCAGGAACAGGCGCGGCGTCGCCGGCAGCAAGGAGGACAGCAGCGCGAGCACGACGTCGGGCTCCTCGTCGGGCCGAAGCTCGCCGAGCGTGAAGGCGGACACCAAGGTGGCGCCGTCGACGCTCTCAGCCGCGGGCACGCTCGCGTCCTGGTGGGTCACGTCGAGGGGGAGCGCGCGCACACTGCCGGGGCGCTGTGCGGACGGAAGTCGCGCGAGCAGCGCGCGCGCCCGCTCGAGGGCACGAGGGTCGTGATCGATCAGCAGCAGATCTTGGGCGCCGGCGGCAGCGAAGGCGAGGGCGGCCGCCCCGGTGCCGGCGCCCACGTCGACGATGCGCTCCGGCACCTCCGCGAAGGCGAGGGCCGACGACACCGCCGCCACCGTGCGGGGCGCGAAGTACGCGAGGTAGGCGTGCGCCACGCCGTCGTCAGCCGCGGGCGTCGCCTTCGGGCTCTCGCCGGTGAAGCCCTCGGAGAGCGAGCGCGCGCCGCGCACGAGGGATTCGTCCGACTCCCACCCCGGGCGCTCCTCGTCGAGCAGATGCTCGAGGGCCGAGAGCGAGCGCTCGATGATGACCGCCGCGGCGGGCGCGATCATCCAGCCTTCTCTCGCACCGGGACGGCGGCCTCCACGATGGCCTCCACCTCGTCCGCCAGCGACATCATGCGGCCGGTCTTCGGGACGAAGCGGCAGAGCGGGTGCTTCGTCGCGCGCGCGCTCAGCTCCTCGCGAAAGCCATTCGACACGAGCAGCACGGGGACGTGGCGCGTGCGCGAGCTGTTCGCGAGCAGGTCGAGCGAGTCGGCGCCAGGCAGGCCGGGCAGCATGTGATCGAGCACCACGACGTCCGGCTTCGGCAGCGGCTCGCCGGCCTGATCGAAGCCGGCGACGCGGTTGACGAGCCCAAAGGCGGAGTCGCGCATCTCGACGTCATGGTCACGGGCTCGCAGCGCTTTGCCGAGCAAGGCGCGGAAGTCCGGATCATCATCGACGACGAGCACCAACACGGCTTGTCCTCCCCCCCGGGACCGGCAATCTACACCAAACCGACGGAGCCTGTCGCGACGGCCCTCAGCCCAGCGTGATGGCCTTGAGATCCTTCGAGATCTGGAACGGGCCGGCCGTCTTCTGCTGGATCTCCTCGACGCTCACGCCGGGCGCGTGCTCCAGCAGCGTCATGCCCTGGCCGCGCTTCACGGCGAACACGGCCAGGTCGGTGACGATGAGGTCGACGCAGGCGACGCCGGTGAGGGGCAGCGAGCAGCGCTCCACGATCTTCGCTTCACCGTTCTTGCTGGTGTGCTCCATGGCGACCACGACGCGCGGCGAGCCGGCCACGAGGTCCATGGCCCCACCCATGCCCTTCACCATCTTGCCCGGGATCATCCAGTTGGCGATGTCGCCCGTGTGCGAGACCTGCATGGCGCCGAGCACC
>CAYLZW010000188.1:0-11566 GCA_964388085.1 uncultured Myxococcales bacterium
AGCAGCTTCTGCATGTTCTTTCGGGCGTGGAACAGGCGGGACATGACCGTGCCGCGCGGGATCTCGAGCGCGCTGGCGATCTCCTCGTAGGAGAGCCCGTCCACCTCGCGCAGCAGCAGCACGGCGCGGTGGTCTTCGGACAGCTCCGCGAGCGCCCGGCCGATCTCCTTGCCGAGCTCTTTGTCCTTCGCGTTCTTGAGCGGGTTCGTCGCCGACAGCTTGGGCGCGATGTCGACCCCGGCGTAGATGTTGCCTTCGCCGAGATCGGACGCGCGCACGTCGTCGATGTCCACCGAGCGGCGGCGGGCCTCGGCGCGCTTTCGGTCGATGCAGAGGTTCACGCAGATGCGGTACAGCCACGTCGAGAAGGCCGCGTTCCCTTCGAACTCCGCGAGCTTCTTGTGCGCCTTGATGAAGGCGTCCTGCACGACGTCCATGGCGTCGTCCCGGTCGCGCAGCATGCCGAAGGCGACGGCGAACAGCCGGCCCTGGTTTCGCTCGACGAGGCTCTTGAAGGCGCGCGCGTCGCCCGTCTTCGCGAGGCCGACGAGGCGCAGGTCCTCTTCGCGCGCGGCCTTCTTCTCCTCCTGCTGCGCGCGGGAGCGCTTTCGGGCGCGCTCGGCGGCCTCGAGCACGGTCGCGCCCGGGGCATCAGCAGAGCGCGAGGCGGACGCGTTCCCCGCGCCCTCCCCCTCGGCCTTCTGCTTCAGCTTCGCCGCTTCGCTCATTGATCCACGCTCTTAGCCGTCGACTATGCCATGAAAGGCGCCGCCATCCTACCGGTGCACGGGGCGGGGGTAGCATGCTGCGGATGAAGCGCGCTCTTGCACCGGTCGGCCTGCTGCTCCCGCTCATCCTGGCGCTCGCGCGCTGTACGGCAGGTGGGCCGCCCGACGCCGGCGGCCCCGTCGAGGCGCCGACGCGGGCGGAGCTCCTCTGGGACGAGTGGGGTGTGCCGCACATCTTCGCCGAGGACGCCGCCGCTGCCTTTCGCGCCTTCGGGTGGGCGCAGATGAAGAGCCACGGCGACCTCTTGCTCCAGCTCTACGCGCAGGCTCGCGGCGAGAGCGCGCGCTACCTTGGGGCCGCGTTCCAAGCCTCCGACGAAGTGACGCGCGCGTTCGATCTGCCGCGCATCGGGGCCGAAGCGTTCGCGGCCGAGAGCGCGTCCTTCGCGCCGCTCCTCGAGGCGTTCGTCGAGGGGGCGAACCTGTACGCGAGCTACCATGAGGACGAGCTCGACCCACGGCTCCTCGAGCTCTTGCCCCTCGTGCCCGAAGACGTCACCCGCCACGGCGTGCGCATGATGACGTTGTTCGTCCATGCGGCGGCGCCGAACGGCTGCACCGAAGGGCTGCCGGGCTTGAACCTCTACAGCCAGCCAGGCTCGAACGGCTGGGCCATCGCACCGGCGCGGACCGAGAGCGGCGAGGCGATGCTGCTCGCGAACCCGCACCTGCAATACCAGGGTGGTCAGACGTTCTTCGAGGCGCACATGGTCGTCGGTGACGATTTGAACATCAGCGGCGCCACGCTGGTCGGCTTCCCGACGTTGGCCATCGCGTTCACCGAGCGCGTGGCCTGGACGCACACCATCAACACCCTTGACGCGTGTGACACCTACGCGCTCGTGCCCGAGGGCGACGGGTATCGCTTCGATGGCGAGCCGCGCGCCTTCGAGGTGGTGACGGACACGCTCGCGGTAAGAAGCGCGTCGGGCGTCGTCAACGAGGTCAACATCGAGCTGCGTCGCTCGGTGCACGGGCCGGTGTTCCCGTACCAGGGAGATCTCTATGCCGTGCGCATCGCGCCCGCCGCGCTGCCGCAGCCCGGCATGTTCGCCGAATGGTGGGAGATGGCGCAGGCGTCCAATCTCACGGAGCTCGAGGCGGCGCTCGACCAGCAGCGGCTCCCGTTGTTCACCGTGCTGGCGGCCGATCACGAGGGAGCCATCGTCACGCGCTTCGGCGGCCGCGTGCCCGACAAAGGCGTCGGGGACGCGACGTTCTGGGCGAACCCGGTGGACGGCAGCGACGCGGCGCTCTTGTGGGAGTCGTTCCATCCGGCCGCCGAGCTGCCTCGCGTTCGCGATCCCTCGTCGGGGTACGTGCAGAACGCCAACAGCCCGCCCTGGTTCGCGACGGTGCCGGGCCAGAGCGCGGGCGACTTTCCGCCGTGGATCGCGCCACGCGGCCCGGCGACGCTCCGCGAGCAGCGCTCGCTCGCGCTGCTCTCGTCCGACGCCACGCTGACCCTGGCCGAGCTCGAGGCGCTCAAGCACGACACCGGATCGGAGATGGCCGAGCGCGTCCTCGATGAGCTCATCAGCGCGGCCAACGCGTCGACGAACGCGAGCGCACAATCGGCGGCCGCGGTGCTCGCCGATTGGAATGGTCGCTACGATTCGGACGCCACCGGCGCGGTGCTGTTCGCCTTCTGGTCGATCGCGATGACGGAGCAGGCGGAGAATGATCTCTACGCGGCGGACCCGCTCGCGGTCGTGCTCGGTCCTCCCTTCGCTTGGGCGACGCCGTGGTCCGAGGACGATCCGCTCACGACGCCGCGGGGGCTCGGCGATCCCGATCGCGCGGTGGCCACCCTCGCCGCGGTGTTCAACGAGCTCGGCGGGGCAGGGCCCGGTGGCTTCGCCGACGCCGCGCTCGGGGACGTCGCGCGCTTCCGCCGCGGCGCCGCCGATTATCCCGCCAATGGCGGGCCGGACCACGAGGGCGTGTTTCGCGTGACGGAATTCGCGCCCGCGGGGACGACCTACGAGGCGGCCTCGGGAGACACCTTCGTCGCGGCCGTCGAGATGACGACGCCGGTCCGCGCGCGCGTCCTGCTCGGCTACGGAAACGCGTCACAGCCGGGCTCGCCCCACGTCGGTGACCAATTCGAGCTCGCGTCCACGAGCACGCTGCGGGACGCGTGGCGCAAGCGCGAGGAGGTCATGCCCCACCTCGAGCACCTCGAGACCGTCCCGCCCGACAGCGAGTGAGCTCAGCCCGCCTCACCCGCGTCCGCTGAGGGTCCGCCGTCCTCGGCGCCGCCGCCATCGCTGCCGCCGTCGTCGTCGGGGCCGCCATCGTCGCCGCCGTCGTGCTCCGAGACCCCTGCGTCCCCCGCGCTGACGACCTCGGCGCAGCGCCCCCAGCACAGATCGCAGGTGCCGGTCTGCTCGCAGCCCGGTCCCGGCAGGCAGACGCTGCGGTCGCAGGTGCGCCCCTCGTCGCAGTCGACCTCCTCGAGGCAGAGCTCCTCGCCGCCGCCGCCGCCGCCGAGGCCGCAGCCGAACACCTGCACGAGCGCGGCTCGCGTGGTGGGGAGGTTCACCTCGACGGACACGCCTTGGCCGACGACGAGCATGCTGTCGGGCGGCCCCGGCAGCAGCGGCGCGTGCCGCTCCCACGGGAAGCCGGTCGGCGCCGGCGCGGCGATGCGCGAGAGCACGCCGTTGTCGTCGACGCCGAGCAGCTCGACGTGATCGCCGAGCAGCGTGACGACGCGGAGCTCGCCCTCCACGCGGAGCGGCACGGCCTGGCCTCCCTGCATCGAGCGCTCGAGCCGTAACAGCTCCTCGGGCGCGGCGGCGCTCGGGTCGCTGCTTCGCTGTACGACGGTGTCGAAGCAGGTGCCCTCGATCGGGACGCAAGCGCACTCGAGCGAGGGGTCGAGACACTCCTCGCAGCCGCAGTCGACGGGCACCTGACGAACGGCCGTGAAGGCGCCGTCCGCCGTCGCGCGGAACGAGGCGAAGGAGCCCTCCTCGCTGCCGATGGCGAGCGGCGAGGTGAGCGGCGGGACGCTGACCGGAAAGATCGACCACGTGCCGAGCTCGAAGCGCCAGGCCCTGTGCGTGGTGAACGCGTTCGTGACCGCGCCGTTCACGTCGCCGCACGCGGACCGGCTCATGCGCAACGAGATCGACTGCGGGGAGGTCGCGAACACGCTCAGCTCGTGCACCCTCAGCGGGACCGGGCCCGGCGTCGTCTCGGCGCAGCTGTCGTCGAGGACGCGCTCGAGGTGCAGCACGCGATCGACGCCGGTGACGTTGTAGAACCTCGGCTGTTCGAGGACCCAGAGCGGCACGTTCAGCACATTGCAGCCGGGCGCGTCACAAAAGCTCTCGGGGATCGTGAGCTCGTCCGAGTGCGCGACGACGGTGATGAGCTCTTGGTCGGCGGCGACGGCTACGTGCGCGAGCCGCTCGAAGTAGATGGTGCTGTCGCCCGGAGCCCGCCGCACGGAGCGCACGAGGCTGCCGTCCTCGTTGCGCTCCTCGATCCAAAGCGACGCGCGCAAGAAGTCCGGGTGCACGACGACGACGTCCGCGCTCGGGGGCGGCGGCGGCGGCTCGGCGGGATCTTCCCGATCCTCGGCCCCCTCGATCATGCCGCCGCCGTCGCTCGGGTCGGCGCCGATGGGGAAGGCGGCCGCGGCCGGCCCGCGCACGGCTGTGAGCTGCGTCGTCGTGGGTCCGCTCCAGGTGGGGCCGAGCTCGGCCGTCGTCAGATACACGCCGGCGGCGCACACGAGCCCGCCCGGCCTCGCTCCGGCGCCTGGGCCCTCCGGCTCTCCGGGCCCGGCGTCCTCGAGCGGCGGAGGCGGCGCCTCGTCCTCCGGCGGGTCGAGGTTCAGCGGCTGATAGAACGGATCGGTCGGGTTACAGGCGGAGCCCCAGTTGTCGAGGTACATGCCTTGCCAGACGAAGCGCAGCCGGCTCCCTTGCACATCGGCCGCGAGCACGCGCTCGACGCTGAGCTCCTCGGGGAGCGCGTTGAAACAGTCGCCCCCCGTCGTCGGCCCGAGGCAGAGATCGACGCTGACGTTCGAGGGAGTGAAGGAGAACGGCGGCCCGGCGCCGACGCCGAGCTCCGGACCAGACGCGCACGCGCCGCTCTGGCAGGTGTCGTTCGCGGTGCACGCGTCCCCGTCTTCGCAAGGCACGCCGTCGGGAACGTCGCTGAGCACGCATTGGCCGAGGAAGCACAGCCCGATCTCGTTGCAGCCGTCAAAGTGACAGAGCGCGCCGTCCCCGAGCGGCGGGTTCGAGCAGCCCGCGAAGGGCTCGCACACGTCGGCGGTGCAGGGATCCTCGTCGTCACAGCGGCTCGGCAGCGGCTCGAACACGCAGCCCACGCTCGGATCGCAGACGTCGGCCGTGCACTCCTGATCGTCTTGGCAGGTGACGGCGGCGCCGAGGCAGCGGCCGTCGAGGCAGGCGTCGCCCGTCGTGCAGGCGCTGCCGTCGTCGCATGAGCTGCCGTCGTCCCGGGTCTCGTGCCGGCAGAGCCCGGCCTCCGCGTCGAAGCGATCGCTGGTGCAGGGGTTCCCGTCTTCACAGCTCGGCGGCGTGCGCACGTTCGCCTGCACGGGGATCTGAATGGCGCCGTCCGCCCCGGCGTCGACGACGACGATGGCGCTCGCGGGTCCGCTCGTGCCCGCGGGCGCGGAGAGGATGACGTCGAGCAGGATCGAGTTTCCGGGGCTCACCGCGCTGTTGTGCAGGTCGGCCTCGATGAGCGCGGGGCCGTCTTCGCCCGTGACCTCGGCGTCGAGCGGCCCGAGCGGAGCGGTGCCGGTGTTCGTGACGGAGATCGTGAGCGTCTTTGGATAGCCGGCCCACAGCGGATCGACGACCAGGGACGCCGGAGCGGCGGTGAGGGAGGCCGTCAGCGTCGATACCTGCCCGAGCTCGTCGCAGGAGGTGACGAGGAGGAGCGCGACGATGATGGGGATCCTGCGGCTCATGGCGGTGGGGTTTGCAGGTGGGGTGCCGGGTGGGCTGTTGTAGGAGAGTGCTTTGCTTCCGGGGCCTTTCGTCATCCTAGGGCGATGGGAACATGACAGGAATCTGACGGTCGCTGCTGACCGTCGCTGTTGCCGTCGCCGCCGCCTCAGCGCCTCGGGCCGCGCACCCGACGCCCGCGGAGCCACGCGAGCAACCCCAACCACAGCGGCCACCCCGGACCGCCGTCGCTGGTTTGCGCACACCCGCCGGGCGTCACCGAGCTGCCAGGATCGTCGACGACGGCAGGTTCTCCTTCTCCTTCTCCTTCTCCCTCGCCTTCTCCCTCGCCTTCTCCCTCGCCTTCGCCTTCGCCTTCGCCTTCACCTTCACCTTCACCTTCACCTTCACCTTCACCTTCGCCTTCACCTTCACCTTCACCTTCACCTTCACCCTCACCTTCACCCTCGCCTTCGCCTTCGCCTTCGCCAGGCTCCAAAGGCACGACGCCGCCGAAGAGCAGCGTGCCCCATACGCTCGGGTGCTCGTAGCCGGCGCCGCCCCAAGCGGGGCCAGTGACCGCGCCGCCGAAGCCGCTGCCCGTCGAGGGCCAGCAGCGGAGGCCGGCGCTGCCGCGCGCGCAGAGGTCGGCGAGCCCGTCGCCGTTGAAGTCCGCGAGGCGGATGGTCGAGGAGAAGCGCAGATCTCCCCAGCCGGACGCGTCCGTGAGGTTCGGTCCGTCGACGGCGGCGCCGAAGCCGTCGCCGACGAAGGGCCAGCACGTCACCCCGCTGGCGCTGCGGCCGCAAACGTCCGCGTCTCCGTCGCCGTCAATGTCGCCGAGGCGAATGGTGCCGTAGCGCGAGGCCGCGGTGAAGCCGTCGTCATTGGTCAAAATGGGCGCCGAGAGCGCGGGGCCGAAGCCGGCGCCCGTCGAGAGGTGACAGCGGAAGCCGGCCGCCGCGCGCCCGCAAATGTCCGCGCGGCCGTCGCCGTCCACGTCATGAACGCGAATGGTGCTCCAATAGCGGACGTGGCTCCAGCCGCTCGAGTCCTTCCACGCGGGGCCCTCGATGCGCGTCGGGAAGCCGCTGCCGTTCGAGAGGTAGCAGGCCACGCCGCTCTCGCCGCGGCCGCACACATCGTCCTTGCCGTCGCCATTGACGTCGGCCATGTCGAGGGTGCCGTAGCGGGAGGAGGGCACGAAGCCGTCGGCGTCGGAGAAGGCGCTGCTCTGCACGACGTCGCCGAAGCCGCTCCCCGTCGAGGGGTAGCAGCGCCAGCCGGCCGAGCCGCGGGCGCATACGTCGTCCTTGCCGTCGCCGTTGAAGTCCGCGAGGCGCAGGGTGTGTCCGTACGAAGGCGCGTACCAGCCGCCGGCGTCGGCGAGCGGCGGGCCGGCGACGGAGGTGCCGAGGGGAGACGTCCCGGAGGTTCGGCAGGTGACGGAGGCGTTGGCGCGCGCGCACAGATCGGCCCTGCCGTCGCCGTCGATGTCGCCCATGCGCAGGGTGGCGTAGTTGCTGGCGTCGTCCCAGCCGCTGCCGTCCGACAGGTTGACGTAGGACGCCAGCGTGGAGAGGTCGCCGCCGCTGGCGCACTCGAAGCCCGACGACGTGCGCAGACAGGCGTCCGCGCTGCCGTCTCCGTCGACGTCGGTGAAGAGATCGGCGTCCGTGTGCATGGCGGCGAGGCCCCCCTGCTCGAGGTCGTCGAGGCAGTGGCCGGGGCGCTCGCTCTTGCCCGAGCCTGCGCCGAGGAACACCGCCCAGTGGTTCGCGACCGCGCGCACGCCCCCGCCGTTGTTGCCGCTCGTGTTGTTCACGTAGCCGCTGCCGGACAGCCACATCTGCGTGGAGCCGCCGCCGTCGAGGTTGAACGCCTGCCAGGCGCCGATCTCTCCCATGAGCCAGGCGAGCTCGGCGCCGCGCATGCCGGCCGAGGACGCCGTGCGGCCGTCGACGACGACGAGGTAGAGCGTGCGCTTGTCGCGCGAGAGGCCCATGGCCGTGCGCGGGTGGCGGTCTGCGGCGTCGCCGCGATCGGGGAAGCAGCTCGTGGCCGTGGGATCGCTGCAGGTGTGCACGCGGCCCTCGTGTACGAGCGCGGGAAAGCCGCTCACGAGCGCCTCGGTGTCGGGCGGGATGTCGTGCGTGACGTCGCCCACGGCGAAGCCCTGCACGACATCGGGCGCCGCGGAGTGCGTCTTCTCGTACTTGGTGTGGTTGAAGTCGGCCCAGCCGGGCCCAAAGGCGATCCAGCCGTAGTCGCGCCAGAACCACTCCGACGCGTACGCGTCGTCCGTGCCGGTGCGATCGTCGGGCCAGGCGTTGCCGCCGCCGACCGCCTGCCCGTAGACGCGGACCTTCGGCGTCGTCTTGTAGAAGTCCCCGTTGACGACGAGCTGCGCCCCGAGCGCGCTGCCGACGCTACCCGCCGTCTTCAGCGAGGTGGGGGACGAGGTGGCGTCGATGTGCACGTAGGGCGAGCAGAGATCGATCTCGGCCACCCACGCGTTCGTCGCGGGGCTCGCGGTGCGGATCTTCGTCAGCTTGAGCCCCGGCCGGCCAGACGGCGTGACGTTGGTCCGCGAGGTGATGCTCACGCTGAGCGCGGGCGGGGCCGCGAGGAAGGTGAGGCAGGCGAGCGAGCACAGGGCGGCGAAGGTGGTCTGGGGGCGCATGTAGGGAAGGATGCGCCCTCGTCGCTGGCTGGGCATCGGGCGGTCGGCGGGTTTCAGGGAGTTTCATCGACCGTCAGATGAGGCTGCGTCTTGCCTCTGCGCCCGCGCGGACCCGCCCGTCAGGCCGACACGCTCGGCAAGGAAGCGCTCTCCGGGGCAGGCGTCGCCGCACCCGCATGCGTGTGAATGACGTCCGGCATCTTCGCAGGGTCAAACACGACGTCCCACGCCCACGTGCCAAAGCCGCCCTTCTCGTTCACGGGGAGCACCCAGCGCGCGAGTCCTCGCGCTTCGCCTTGTTCTGCGGCGAGTCCTGCCCCTTCCCCTCGAGCACGAGCATTCTTCCCGTTCGCGAGCCGATTCAGGAAGTCAGGGATGAGGCGACGGCGAGCGCCATTCCACCTGTAATCGTGCCCGGTCAGCACGTTCTTGACGATGGCCTCCGCCATCTGGCCCTCGACGACGACGATCACCAGCGTCATGGCCGTCCGCCTATCACGCCCTTGTTTCCAATAAAGCATGGCGCCTGCGAGCCGATTCGTTCTATTTAAATGGTATGTTCACAGTGTGCTTGGTCTTTACGAACAGGAATGCCGAGTCTGTGCAGGCCCGAAACCGCGCGAAAGCCAAGACGAACAAGACGATGGATTCGCTCGATAAGCTCTGAGTGGCTGTTCCTGATTTGCCCCGGAGAGACACGACATGCTGGAGATCGTGGGCGACGTACATGGGGCACCTCGATGCGCTTACGGCTCTAGGCCGGTCACTCGGCTACGACGTCGACCGTGGGTGGACGCATCCCGACGGCAGGCGCCTCGTCTCTCTCGGCGATCTGGTGGACTACGGCCCCGCCGCGCTGGAGGTAGCGGACCTCGTGCGGCAACTCACCGAGGACGGGCGTGCATGCGCGCTGCTCGGCAACCACGAGTACAACCTGCTGGAGGCCTGGCGCGGGGCCAGTTGGGGACACCTGGTACCCGGCTTCACTCCCTCGGCCGCAGCGGATACAACGGATTGTGATGTCTAAGCGACACGTCAGCGCCGTTCGCTCGGGGGTCGAGTCTCAGGGAACCGAACAACCGCCGCGCAGGCGACCACGGCCGCCGGAAGATGCATGACGATTGATCTCGACGCCCTGCGTGAGGGCTGGGACTTCGAAGGAAAGCTGGCGGCCGGCAAGGACGGTCGCGGCGAGGTCCCCCGCTCGTTCTGGGAGACCTACTGCGCGATGGCGAACACGCGCGGCGGCGTCATCGTTCTTGGCGTGAAGCAACGCAAAGACGGCAACTTCGAGGCCACTGGCATCGTGGACGCGGATCGGGTTGAGACCGACCTCTGGAACACACTGTGGAATCCGAGCAAGGTAAGCGTGAACCTTCTGGACGAGGGTTCCGTTGCGCGCGAGAGGCTTGGCTCGCTCGTGGTCATCGTCATCCGGGTGCCGCGTGCGGACCGCCGTCGTCGCCCGGTTTACTTGAACGGAAATCCGCTTCGAGGCACATACGTCCGCTCCCACGAAGGGGATCGCCTTCTCGACGAGGCGGGTGTCAAGCGGATGCTCGCGGACGCCGACGAACGACCGAACGACGCGATGCCGCTCGAGAGGTTCACGCTGGCCGACCTCGATGATGGGACCGTCGTCGCGTACCGCAATGTATTTCGTTCGAACGCCCCGGACCATCCGTTCCTGGCGGAGAACGATACCGAGATGTTGCGCCAGCTTGGCGGCCTCCGCTGGAATCGTGAAACCGGACGAGACGAGATCACCGAGGCGGCGCTGCTCATGTTCGGGAGATGGTCGGCGATTCAAGAGCATCTGCCGAACTGGAAGCTTGACTTCCGGGAGATCGCCCGGGATAGCGCGGACGATGGCAGCTCTCCGCGTTGGATCGATCGGGTCGTTCCCGACGGTACATGGTCAGGAAACCTGTTCTCGTTTTATCGCCGGGTGATGCCCAAGCTGACCGACGGCTTGAAGGTCCCATTCCGAGTGTCTCCGGATCTCACACGACAAGACGAGACGCGGGTCCATCAGGCTCTTCGCGAGGCCCTGGTCAATGCGCTCGTCCACGCAGATTTTCGAGGCAAGGGCGGCGTTCGGGTGTTTCGACATCCGGACCGCTACGAGCTCTACAATCCCGGTACATTGCTGCTTCCTCTCGAACAGGTTCGCCGTGGTGGGAAGAGTGAGTGTCGCAATCCCACGCTCCAGCACATGTTTCGGATGGTCGGCATTGGCGAACAAGCCGGCTCTGGGGTGCCCTCGATCCTGCGAGCGTGGCGCGAGAGACACTGGCGTTTGCCCGCGCTGACCGAAGACATCCAGGAAGGCGAAACCCGCTTAGAGCTTCGGATGTTGAGCCTGTTCCCGCCCGAGACGCTAGAGGAGCTTCGCTCGCGCTTCGGCGACAAGCTGGACGCCCTCGGGGAGGACGGGCGGATCGCGGTAGCGACGGCCGCAACCGACGGGCAGGTGACGAACCGGCGACTGCAAGATCTCACCGAGTCGCACCCCCGCGACCTGACGTTCCTGCTGCGCGGTCTCGTCGAGGATGGTTTTCTGGAGGCGTTCGGTGAACGCCAGTTGCGACGGTACACGCTCCCCAGCGCGCACGCTGCCGCGAGCCCTCCACAAAGCCTTCAACAAAGCTCTCAACAAAGGGAGGCCAGCCTACCCCACAACACGCCGTGGGATCCCGATAAGATACTGGAAACACTACGTAAGGTCGCAGGGAAGAAGTGGTCCCGTCAGGAGGATATCCAGGCGGCCATCTTGGCTGTCTGCCGCGGAGCGCATCGAACAGTCGGGGACATCGCGACCGCGCTGAAGCGCTCAGAGGGGACGGTGCGCAACCACTACCTGCCACCGCTGGTCCAGAGCGGTCGGTTGGCGCTGCGATACCCGGACACCCCGAGCCACCCCAGCCAGGCCTACCGAACCGCGGAAGTGCTGGAAGAAGCGTGATTGTCTTGGGGTCGGGCGAACCTGCGTGGGCCTGAGCGGCTGCCGCGCCGCGGCGTGCCGGCGGTAGTAGCTACACGAGATCCGCAGCGCGTGGCGGTCCTGGAAGCGGGCGGCCAGCTCGGGCTCGTCCCGGAAGTATGCGTCCGGCAAACGGCGTCATGGACCACCTCTTGCGCCGCCGTGTCTCCTC
>CAYLZW010000189.1:0-11495 GCA_964388085.1 uncultured Myxococcales bacterium
CGGCTCGCCGTCGTCACGCTCGAGCTGCCCCCGCTGCGAGAGCGCAGAGAGGACATTGAGCTGCTCGTGCTGCAATTCTTGAAGGACATGAACGCCGGCCTCGAGGACCTGCCGCCCGGCGCCATGCAGCGCTTCCTCGAGCACTCGTGGCCGGGGAACTGCCGCGAGCTGAAGAACGCGGTCGAGCGCGCGGTCGTGCTCGGCGAGATGAAGTTCCTCGGCTCTCAGATCGCGTCCTCATCATCGCTCGCCTCGCTACCGTCGGCGCGCGCTGACGCTATAAACGACGAGGAGAGCGCCGCGCTGGACGAGCGCGGCGCCTTTACCGTCGTCACGGATCGCCCCTACAAGGACCAGAAGTCCGACGTCATCGCGGACTTCGAAGAGCGCTACGCGCGCGCGCTCATGCGGGCGCATCACGGCAACGTGTCCGCCGCGGCACGGCAGGCGGGCATCGATCGCATGAGCTTGCACAAGATCCTGGCGCGCTACGGCCTCGACCCCAAAGTGCTGGCGAAGACGTGAGCCGTGCTCGGGCTCAAGCCGTCAGCGACGCCGCCGGGTAGTAGAAGGCGGTGTCCGGCATGACGAGGCCGCCCGCCGGCTCCGGCACCTCGACCTCATCGGCGGGGATGAACGCCGGGCGGTCGACGCACAGGATGGTCTGCTCGGTCGTCGTCGGGTTGTCGTAGCGGTGCGGCAGCTCCCTCGGCCACGAGATGCCCGTCCCCGGCGTCACGGGCTGGCCTTGCAGCAAGAGGCCGTCACCGAGCACCAGCTCGCGCTCGTCCATCACGCGGTGCACGTGCGTCGGGATCGAGCGGCCGGGCGCCACGCGCAGGCGATAGATGCCGCAGCCGGGGGAGACGTGCACGATGTCGACCCGGCCGAACGGCTTGTGCTCGATCTCGAGCGCGACCTCCTCGCGGCGCCGAAAGACCGTCAGCGACGGCTGCACCCCGCCGCTCAGCGCGAGGGGCTTACGCAAGGTGAGCGAGACCGCCGCGATGCTCGCGTGCGGGACGTCGTCCGTGGCAGGGGCGAGGACGTAGCGCGCGAGCGCGTCGGCGGCCGTCTCGAGCAAGAGGAAGCGCGCGCTCTCGAGGAGGAAGCGCAGCTCTCCCGTGAGCCGTGCGTAGTCCACCGTCGAGCGCAGCCCTCCGCCGAGCGCGGCCTCGCGGGTGTCGAGGAAGAGCGACAGGCCGACCTCGAGGGGCTGGGGCGTGCCGCGCTCGGACGGGTACACGCCCACGATGCAGTCGACGACCAGGCCCGAGAGCTCGATGACGTCGAGCGGACGCCCGCTCGCGTCGTACAGGGTGTCGAGGCGCGAGGGGGGCGTCACGGCACGCAGCTCCTGCCGCCGTCGATGGCGAGCACCTGCCCGCTGACGTAGGGCGCGTCCTTGGCGAGGAACAGCACCGCGCGCGCGATGTCGTCGGGCTCCCCTGCGCGCGCGAGCGGCACCCGGCGCAGCACGTTCGCGCGCTGTTGATCGTCGTAGTCGTCGGGGAACAGCACCGTACCGGGCGCGAGCGCGTTCACCCGAACCTTGGGCGCGAGCTCGACGGCGAGCGCGCGCGTGAGATGCAAGAGCGCCGCCTTGGTGATGGCGTAGTGCGCGAAGCCGGGCGGCGAGCGCTCAGCGAGGATGTCGGTCAGGTTCACCACGAGCCCGCCGGCGCCGGCTTCGAGCGCGGGCAGGAGCGCCTGCGTGAGGAAGAACGGCGCGTCGAGGTTCACCGCGCGCATGCGCGTCACCTGCGCCTCGCTGACGTCGCGAAAGGCGACCTTCTCGAACAGCGCGGCGCTGTTTACGAGCACATCGAGCGATCCCTCGGCGCGCTCGGTCACCTCGGCGGCGAGGCGTCTCACCTCGCCTGTCTGCGAGAGGTCGGCGAGGTGAACGGAGGCCCTGCCGCCGGCGCTCTCGATCTCCGCCTGCACCTCGAGCACGGCGTCGCGCGATGCGTTCGCGTGGAGCGCGACGACGTAGCCCTCGCGCGCGAGCGCGATCGCGATCGCGCGCCCTACCCGAACGCCAGCACCGGTGACGAGGGCCGTCGGCATGACGCTGGCCTATCGAGTCGAGAGAGATCAGTCTCTGAAGTTCTGGTAGGTGAGCGAGATGGGGAAGTCCTCCTGGCGCTTCAGGAGGGCGATGGCCGCCTGCAGATCGTCGCGCTTCTTACCCTGCACGCGCACGGCGTCGCCCTGGATGGATGGCGTCACCTTGAGCGCCTTCTCGCCCTTGATGAGCGCGACCAGCTTGCGCGCGCTGTCTTTGTCGATGCCCTTCTTGAGGTCGACCTGCTGCGTGAACATGGAGCCGCCGGCGGGCTGCGCATCTTTGGCGTCGAGGAACTTGAGCGAGATCTTCCGCTTCACGAACTTGTCCTCGAGCACGAGGTAGATCGCCTTGACGCGATCTTCGCTGTTCGCGGACAAGCGGAAGCCGGCCTCGTTGCGCTCGATGGACGCCTGCGTGCCCTGAAAGTCGTAACGGTTCGTCAGCTCGCGCTGCACCTGATCGAGGGCGTTCTGCACCTCGTGCGGATCGCACTCGCTGACGACATCGAAAGACGGCATCGCGCACCCCGACGACGACGTTGGGAGACGGAAAGACCGAGCACGGGCGGCACGAGAGAGCCGGAGCCCTACTTGAGCTTCGTCTCTTTGAACTCGACGTGCTTCTTCGCCTTCGGGTCGTACTTCTTGAGCACGAGCTTCTCCTTCGACGTCCGGCGGTTCTTGCTCGTGACGTAGAAGTAGCCGGTGCCGGCGGTGGACTCGAGCTTCACGAGCTCGCGGTTGGACTTGGCCATTGCCTATGCCTCAGTTTCGTTGGGACGGGGGGACGTAACGCACGGACCTCGCCGGCTCAAGAGGGACCGTGATCCGGCGCGACAGGAGCGCCCGGAGTAGGCTGCCCGCGCAAGGAGAGCTCATGCTGCTGCTCTGGCTCAAGGCCTTTCACGTGGTCGCGGTGGTCGCCTGGTTCGCCGGTATCTTCTACCTGCCGCGGCTGTTCGTGTACCACACGATGGCCCTCGAGGAGGGGGACACCCGGGGCGTAGCGCGCTTCAAGCTCATGGAGCGGAAGCTCTACAACGGCATCATCAAGCCGGCCGGGGGCATGACGATCATCCTCGGCGTCGCCATGGTCTACGTGTACGGGCTAACGTTCCTGAAGACGAGCCATTGGCTGCACGCCAAGCTGCTCTGCGTGGCGCTGCTCATCGGCTATCAGATCTGGCTGGCGTCCTTCATGACGGCCTTCGCGCGCGATCAGAACACGCGCTCGCAGCGCTTTTTCCGGATCATCAACGAGCTGCCGGTCCTGCTGCTGGTGGCAATCGTGGTGCTGGTGATCGTGAAGCCGTTCTGATGGCCTGAGGGGCCTGTACCCCCCCCTTTACAGTGCATGGGAAACGCAGATACCGCAGGGCCTCGACTCCTGGTCCCGGCATCCCTGCGGTGAACGCCATGCACGACTGCTTCCGTTGCGCTCGCTCGTCTGCGATCTCTTGCCTCGCCTCGCTGGCGGTGTTGCTGCCGCTCGGCTGCGAGCCCCCCGCGCTAGAGGCCCCCGGCGGACGCCTCTCCGGCAGCGTGCTCATCCCGGCAGCGCTCAAGCCCGTGCTCGCGAGCGCGGGCGGCGGCGGCGGCGGCGCCATCTCGGAGGTGGAGCCGAACACCGTGTTCCCCGACGCGCACGACCTCGGCGCCATCGAGCCGGACGGAGCGCCGCTGCTCGTGACCGGCCGCATGGCGGGGGACGACATCCGCGATCGCTTCTACTTCCGCGTCGCGCGCCCGGCGTCGGTGACGGTGACCTTCACGCCGACGAAGGGCAGCGGAGACACCAACATCTTCCTCGCGAAGGGCGAGGACATCCTCGACGACCTCTCGAACGTGCTCGGCCTCGAGACGGCCTCGGGCGCGCCGAAGACCATCTCCGTCGTCATCCCGGAGGCGAACGCCACCCACTTCCTGAACCTGCGCTACCTCGGCGAGGGCGCCGCGTCGCTCGAATACGAGGTCAGCATCGCCGCCGTGAGCGGCACCGTGGTCGGCCCCGTCTACGTCGGCGTCTACTCCGCCGAGGGCGGCCATCCGGCCTTCTTCCCGGACCCGGCGGCAGAGCCGAAGCTGCCGCTCGGCGCCATTCGCGTCACGCCGGCGGACCCGGCCATCGACGAGAACGGCAACTGGCGCGGCACCTTCAGCGAGCTGCTGCTGCCGCCGCACATCGTCGAGCCCGGCACCCAGGTGCGGCTGTTCGCCTTCGCGGACAACGACGGCAGCGGCGGTCTGGCGCCGACCAACCTGGTGTTGAACCCGCCGACGCCCGCGGACTTCATCGTCTCGCGCCTGAGCGACCTCGAGGTCCCCGCCGACGGCCAGGTGCTCGAGACGCCCGAGCTCGTCATCGACGCGCGCGTGCTCGATCGCGACTTCGACGGGCTGCCGGACTCCGACGACAACGGCGACGGGCTGGTGGATGACAACTGCCCGGACGCACCGAACGCCGATCAGGCTGACGCCGACGGCGATGGTGTGGGGGACGCGTGCGACGTGTGTCCGGACGTGGCGGACCCGGCGCAGCACAACAGCGACGGCGTCGGCCGCGGCGACGCCTGCAACGACAACGGCCAGACGCAGTGCCCGTTCTTCTTCGGCGTCTACCCGACCGAGAAGTGCTTCACCGACAGCGAGCCCGACGCGGCGGATCGGGACGACGTGGAGTCGCGCTTCTTGCGCTGTGAGGGCTCGACCCCCTTCTGCACCCCGGCGGAGGCGCTCGACGAGACGCTCGACAACTGCGACGAGGTCTATAACCCCGACCAGCGCGACCTCGACAACGACGGCGTCGGTGACGCCTGTGACGACGACGACGACGGAGACGGCGTGGTCGACGGCGAGGACAGCTGCCCGACCGTGGCGAGCCCGACCCAGGCCGACGGGGACGGGGACGGCGCCGGTGACCTCTGTGATCTGTGCCCGCTGCGCGCGGACGAGGATCCGCTGGCGGACCTGGACGGCGACCAGATCGGGGACGGCTGCGACGTCGACGTGGACGGCGACGGCGTCTGCAACGACCAGAGCGCGGCCACGGCGGCGGACGGCGCCTGCGCCGGGGTGGACAACTGCCCGCTCGTCGAAAACCCCGCGCAGTCGGACCTCGATGGCGACGGCGTGGGCGACGCCTGCGATCTGTGCCCGACCCGCGCCGTCGGCTCGACCAACGACGCGGACGGGGACGGCATCGGCGACGCCTGTGATGTCTGCGAGAACAACGCCGTGCGCGTGCCCTGCTCGAGCGACGCCGAGTGCGTGCACGCCGGCGGCATCTGCCTCGAGAGCGGGCTCTGCCTCCTCGAGCTCGACAGCGACGACGACGGCACGCCGGACGGCTGCGACAGCGACGTGGACGGCGACGGCACCGCGGACGCCAGCGACGTGTGCCCCACGCTCGCGGACCCCGACCAGGCGGACGCGGACGGAGACGGCATCGGTGACGCCTGTGACGTCTGCCCGGACAGCGCCGACGCCGACCAGCTCGACGGCGACGGTGACGGCGTGGGTGACGCCTGCGACCGCTGCGCGCGCGTGGCGTCACCGGCCCCGGCGTGCGCCACCGACGACGACTGCGCCACCGCCGGTGGCCGCTGCATGCCCGCCGGCGTGTGTGCGCTCGACGCCGACAGCGACGAGGACGGCGCCGGCGACGCCTGCGATCCGGACGACGACGGCGACGGTGTCTGCGACCCCTGCAGCCCCGACGGCAGCGGCGCGCCGCACCTGCCGGTGTGCCCCGGCCAGGTCGTCAGCGCCGCGTGCACGAACCCCGGCAGCGGGGGGGACAACTGCCCCTGGCACGCCAACGAAGACCAGCTCGACCGCGATCGCGACGGCCTCGGCGACAGCTGCGACGACAGCACCGACGACGACGGCGACGACGTCGCGGACTCGTTCGACAACTGCGTCGGCGTCGCCAACGCGGACCAGGCGGACGGTGACGGGGACGGCGCCGGCGATGCCTGTGATGTGTGCCCGGACGACAGCGACGACCAGGCGGACGCGGACGGGGACGGCGTCGGCGATGCCTGTGATCTCTGCGCCGGGGTCCCGGACCCTGGCCAGGGCGACGCGGACGGGGACGGCCGCGGCGACGCCTGTGACAGCGACGCCGACAACGACGGCCTCGTGAGCGCGGACGACAACTGTCCGCTCGTGAGCAACCTCGATCAGGCGGACGGCGACGGCGACGGCGTGGGCGATGCCTGTGACGTCTGCCCCGCGCTGCGGAACCCTGATCAGCGCGACAGCGACGGCGACGGCGTGGGCGACGGCTGTGACAACTGCCCGAGCACGTCCAACGACACCCAGGCCGACGGTGACGGCGATGGCGTCGGCGCGGCCTGCGATGTCTGCCCGGACGACAGCGACCGCGACCAGCGCGACACCGACGCGGACGGCGTGGGCGACGCCTGCAGCGACGACGACGACGGCGACGGCGTGGCGGACGGCGACGACAACTGCCCGAGGGTGGCGAACCCGGGCCAGGGCGACGTCGACACCGACGGCGCCGGCGACGCCTGCGACCCCGACGCGGACGCGGACGGCGTGCTCGCCGCTCAGGACGCTTGCCCGCTCGTGCCGAACGCGGTCGTCGTGGTGCCCGCCATCGACGAGGGCGAGGACGATCGGCTGCCCGCCGATCCGAGCGCCCCCTTCGTCTATGCCGACGGCAGCGGCGCGGCCGGCGCGCTCGCGCCCGGCGACCAGCTCGTCGTGCACGGCAGCGTCGGTGGCCTCACCGACGTCGAAGACTACCTCGAGGTCGGCTTCGCGCCGGCGGGGCACGCGCCCTTTGGCGTCGTGGCCGTGTCCTCGGGCCAGGTCAGCATCTCGGTGGAGGACGCGCTCGAGCTCATCCCCGGGGCGCTCTACCTCGTAGACCTCGGCGAGCACGCGCTCATCAAGGTCGCGGTGGCCGACGGCGTCCCCGGCGACACGGCGCAGGCATACTCGCTCCTCGTCGGCGCCGGCGGTGATCTCGACACCGACTCGGACGCGCAGCCGGACGCGTGCGACAGCTGCGCGCTGGCCCCGAACGAGGGCGACCGCGACGCGGACGGCGTCGACGACGTCTGTGACCTCTGCGCCGTGCAGGAGGGCGCCTGCGCCGGGATCGACGCGGACAACGATCGCGTCTGTGACCTCCCGGCCGACGACGCGGGGCTGCTTGCCACCTGCGAGGGAGCGGCGGACAACTGCCCGGCGGTCGCGAACCCCGACCAGGCCGACAGCGACGCCGACGGCGTCGGTGACGCTTGTGACGACTCGGACGGCGACGGGCACAGCGACGAGGTGGACAACTGTGTGGCGACGGCGAACCCGAGCCAGGCCGACGCGGACGGCGACGAGGTGGGGGACGCCTGCGACAACTGCCCGAGCGCCGACAACCCCGCCCAGGCGGACACCGACAGCGACAGCGTGGGGGACGCCTGCGATCCCTGCGTCGTGGCCGCGGGCTCGTGCGCCGACATCGACGCCGACAACGACGGCGCCTGCGAGGATCCGGCCAGCGCACCGCTGTGCCCGGCCACCCCCGACAACTGCCCCGCGGACGCGAACCCCGACCAGGCGGACGCGGACGGCGACGGCGTCGGCGACCTCTGTAACGACGCGGCCGACGGCGACGGCGACGAGCACGTGGGCTCGCTCGACAACTGCCCCACGGTCGCGAACCCCGACCAGGCGGACAGCGACGACGACGGGGTCGGCGACGCTTGTGACGCGGACCTCGACGGTGACGGCTGGTGCAACGACGCGGCGGCGCGCGACACGGGCACGCCCTCGTGCGTCGGCGTCGACAACTGCCCGGAGCTGGCCAACGCGAGCCAGGCGGACCTCGACGAGGACGCGCTCGGTGACGCCTGCGACATCGAGCGCTTCATCCCGACCACGCCGGAGCAGGAGCCGAACGACGACGAGCTGGCGCCACAGGACCTCGGCTACCTGCCGGGCACGCGGCCGCTCGTCGTCGAGGGCGCGTTCAGCAGCGGCGGAGACCTCGACATCTATCGCGTGCGCGCGCCGGCCGCCGGGACCTTCACCGCGACCTTCTACACGGACGTGGTGGGCGCCGATTACGACCTCGTCATCCTGCCGGACAACTACGAGGCGTCGAACACGAACAACCCCGAGCACATCGGCTTCCCCGTGCTGGCCGGGCAGCTCATCGACCTGGCCGTGTACGCCTACTCCGGGCCGGCCGGGCCCTACTCGCTCGAGCTCCGGCTCGTCGTCGAGGAGGAGCGGGCGGACCCGCTGGCGGCCACCGACATCGGCGTGGTGGTCCCCATCGGCGTGCTGCCGGCGCCGCCCGTGCAGGTGTTCGACGGCGACCTCGCGGGCACGGCGCGCGGGTGGATCACCGATTGGTCCGGGGACGGCCAGAGCGGCGATGAGGAGGTGGACGAGTGGGTGTTCCTGCCGAGCGCGGACGGCACCGTCGTCGTGCAGCTCGACTTCGACCCCGCGGCGGACAACGACCTCGTCGTCTGGGGCGCGCCGCCGGACGCCGCCTTCGCGGGCGCTTTGAGCTTCGACGGCGCCACGGTGAACGTGCCCGAGCAGGCGGTGTTCCCCGTGAGCGCGGGGCAGCCCGTGTACCTGTCGGTCATCCGCTACGCGCTCGGCGCCTCGGGTGACGGCAGCTACCGCCTCACGGTGGGCTTCGCGCCATGACGAACCAGAGATCGCTGCCGACCTCGCCCGCTCGAGCGCCGGCGGACCCATCGCTTCCATCGCAGCCTTTGACGGGGACTCGCATGGCTCGCAAAAGCCTCCAGCACCGCTCTGACCTCTCCACGGCGGCGCCGCGCTCAATGAGCGCACGCCGCAAGGCGGCAACCTCGTGGCCGCGGCTGTCGCTGGTGGCGCTGTCGCTCTCGTCGCTGTTCGTCGCGCTGCCGGCCGAGGCGGCCCAGACCGGTGAGCTGCAGGGCTACATCATCGACGCCGAGGGCGTGCCGGTGGCGGGCGTGCTCGTGACGCTGACCTCAGCGCAGCTGCTCGGCGGCGCCAGGACCGAGACGAGCGGCGACGAGGGCGACTTCCGCTTCCCCTCGCTCGATCCCGGCAGCTACACGGTGGCGCTGCAGCACCCGCGCTATCTGCCCGTGCAGGAGCGCGGCATCACGGTGAGCATCGACGCGGTGGTCATTCGCGACTACCTGCTCGAGCCGCGTCCCCTCGGGGACGCCGAGGCGCCGCGCGAGATCCAGGTGGTGGCCACCGCGCCCGTGGTGGACACGACGAAGACCTCCACCTCGACGTCGGTGCGTCCGGAGATGACCGATCGCCTGCCGACCGATCGCTCCTATCAGGACATGGCGGCGTTCGCGCCCGGCGCGGTCGACAGCGCCGGCGCGCCCGGCAACTACTCGATCCACGGCGGCACCGCGCACTCGAACCAGTACCTGCTCGACGGCATCAACATCACCGACCCGGTCACGAACACCTTCTCGACCAACTTCAACTTCGACGCCATCGCCGAGACGCAGGTGCTGACGAGCGGCTTCGACGCCGAGTACGGCTACTCGACGGGCGGCATCATCAACATCGTCACCAAGTCCGGCGGTGACGAGTTCAGCCTGGACGGCTCGATCTACTGGCAGCCGAGCCAACTGCAATTGCTCGATCCGGGCGAGATCAATGACAGCAACTCCGTCGACGCGAACCTCGCGGTGGGCGGCCCCATCCTGAAGAAGAAGCTGTGGTTCTTCGTCAGCGGCCAGTACGTCGACTCGACGGTGGCTACGCCGCTCGAGGCGCAGATCTTCGACGACGTGCCGAACATCCCGCCGCGCACCTATCGAGCGCTCTATATGCTCGGCAAGCTCAAATGGCAGCCCTTCGACTGGCAGCGCATCACCTTGCTCCTGCAGGGTGACCCGACGTGGATCACGAACGAGCAGCAAGACGCCACCGTGCACCCGGACGCCGAGCGACAACGCTTCCAGGGCGGCGCGAAGATCGGCCTCTCGAGCGAGACGGTGCTGAGCGACGCGATCCTGTGGAAGACACAGGTCGGCTACTCGGCCGATCGCCTGCAGATCTTCCCGCTCTCGGGCGACTTCGATCTGGCCGGACACCAGAACATCACGAGCGGCTTGTCGACGATCAACGACACCCTCGACAATGACGACTGGCGCTATCGCCTGCAGCTGCAGTCATCGGTGTCGTACTTCCTCGAGGACTTCCTCGGTGATCACGAATTCAAGGCGGGCCTCGAGGGCGCCGTCACCTGGGAGGACTACTACTACAGCTATCCCGGTGACGCGCTCTACCTCGACACCATCGACGACAGCGGCGCGGTCGCTCCCTACCAGGTCGATATCGTCACCGCGCCCATCGACAAGGTCGTGTGGGGCAACACCGTCAGCCTCTTCCTGCAGGACGTCTGGCGTCCGTTCCGCTCGCTGACCATCCGCCCCGGCGTGCGCTTCGACAGCGCGCGCTCGTACAACGACGCCGCGGACGGCGGCGCGGAGATCTTCAACCTCAACTGGGTCTCGCCGCGCATCGGCGTCGCCTGGGATCCCTTCGGCGACGGCAAGACGGTGCTGCGCACGGGCTACTTCCAGTACGCGGACATGGGCTACCTCGCGATGCCGAACTTCGTGGGCCGCGGGCTCGGGGTCAGCACCTACGAGTACAACCCGCTGACGCAGGAGTACGACGTCCTCGTGCGCGAGACCGGCGGCGAGCAGTCGGTGGAGGCGAAAGACAACCTCGTGCCGCCCGTCATGCACGAGATCGTCGCGGGCGTCGAGCGCGAGCTGTTCCCGAACGCGGGCGTGTCCGCGCACGTCATCTTCCGCCGCAAGAACAATATGTGGGAGGACGACGAGACGAACGTCATCTGGAACAAGGACGGCAGCGACGCCATCGGCTTTTACAACGGCAATCCCGAGTACATCTTCTCGCTCGGCACTCCCGAAGAGTCCTTCAACCAGTACACGGCGCTCGAGCTGAAGTTCGACAAGCGCCTCTCGGACAACTGGGCGCTGCTCGCCACCTACACGCTCGCGCGCCTCGAGGGCACGAACGACTCGTACCTGACCTACGCCTTGGACAACCCGCGCCAGGCGCCTTACGAGTACGGCTTCCTCGAGAACGACATCCGCCACAACGCCCGCGTCAGCGCGAGCTACGCGCTGCCGCTCGGCATCATCATCGGCGCCACCGGCGTGTACCGCTCGGGCCGGCCCTACAATCACTACTTCTTGAACAGCTATTACGGCAGCTACGCGGACCGGCGTGCCCGGCGGGGCTACGATCCAGGCGAGGACCTGCTCGATCCGAGCGACGACAAAGAGCTGCGTCTGCCGGACCAACTGTTCCTGAACGCGCGCTTCGCCTGGAACCTGCGCGAGCTGACCGGCCAGGAGATCCAGCTCATCGCCGACGTGTTCAAC
>CAYLZW010000190.1:0-11492 GCA_964388085.1 uncultured Myxococcales bacterium
GCGAGCTGTTCGTGGTGCCCGATCGCTGCGAGGCGTCCCTCGACGTGCACCTGCCGGCGCACCTCGCGCCCGAGGCCTTCGAGCGGCTCGTCGACGAGGTGCGCCGCGGGCTCGGCGTGCAGCGCGTGGAGCTCGCCTATGAGCGCGTCTGCTGGGGGCCGGGCTACGCCCTCGAGGAGGATCCGCCGCACCTCGAGATCATGCGGCGCGCCTTCGCAGACGCCGGGTTGCCCTTCGAACCCCAGACCTTCCGCTCGCACTCGGACGCGAGCCACCTGAAGTCCGAGGACGATGACGCGTCGCACCCGCTCGTGTGCGGGCCCGGCCGGCTCGAGGTCGCGCACGCGCGTCATGAGTACGTGGAGCTGCGCGAGATCTGCCAGGCGGCCAGGCTCTATTGCGCGCTCGCCTACCAAGCGTGCCGCTGACCGCCGGGGCCGTGCGGTGCGCGCGCGGCACACGGGCGGCGCACGCGCGCGCCGCCGCCGGCATCTTGCAAGTAGCTGAAATCATATCGGAACCGTCATTCGGTGGGTCTGCACGGGGCTTGCTGTGGCACAAGCACCCACGTCTCCGGGAGGAACCTGATGACCACCCTTCGTTCGTTCGGCACCGCGCTGGCCCTCTCCGCCATGAGCGCGTTCGCCCTCGGCTGCTCCGCCGGCCTCGATCTCACCCAGTGCTACGACGGCAGCGCCGGCCTCACCTGCGTCGGCGCGAGCGCGCTCTCGTACGATGACCAGGACGTCGACGGCGACGGCGAGGAAGACCCGTTCGTCTGCGCCAACGTCGACCTGCTCACGGCCGACTCCGACGACGGTGCCGGTGACAGCGACACGGACAGCGACAGCGACAGCGACAGTGACAGCGAGTGCGGCTGTGATGACGCTGACCATGACCACGACGACGACTCGGACTCCGACACGGACAGCGACTCGGACTCGGACTCGGACTCCGACTCGGACTCGGATTCGGATTCGGATGACGGCGACGGTGACGGCGTGCCGGACGATGTCGACTGCGATGACGTGCTCGACGACGACTCGGACTCGGACTCGGACAGCGACGACTCGGACTCGGACAGCGACGACTCGGACTCGGACAGCGACGACTCGGACTCAGACAGCGACTCGGACTCGGACGACGCTGACGACGGCGCGGACGAGGACGAAGAGGACTGTGACGACGACGACGAGGCCGCCGAGGAGACGGACGTCGACGAGGGCGACACGAACGAGGACGACGGCACGGACGTTCCCGAGGACGGCGCGGAGGAAGACATCTGCCTCGAGTGCATCGGCGGCTGAGCCGTCCTGACGCTCAAGGCCCCTTCGCGGATGGCTTCCAGGGAGCCTCGAGGTGCACGGCGATATCGTCGCCCCGCACCTCGGGGCTCTTGTCATAGCGGCCGCTTCGCCTGCGATCGGGGCCGAAGCTGTAGAGCGTGATGCGCTGGTGCTTGCGCGACCAGGCGATCCAATACGGGTTGCTCCACGGGTCGAGGAACCAGCGCTGCCGCTCGCCAGCCGCGTCGTCGTCGTCGAGCCGGAAGTAGCCCGCGCGTCCGGCGGTGAAGACGCGCTTGTGCACGCTGCGCTTCTTCTCGAGCCGACGCTCCGACAGCGCGCCCTCTCGCGACAGGTCGCGCGCGAGCTGCTCGAGCTCCTGGCTCGCCAGGGCCACCCGCTCCTCGTCCGAGCCATAGAGCACGCGGTCGACGACGACCGGCGTCAACCCGCCGAGCGCGAGCACGCCGCCGACCAGCGCCGGCACGAGCAGGCGCCGCGGGCGCTCGGACAAGAGCGCTCCCGTCGCGACGAAGCAGAGCCCGAACACGAGCTCGGCCGCCTCTCCCGTCAGCGAGACCGGATAGGCGAGCTCCGCCGCGGCCACCACGAGGAAGCTCGGCGCGAGCAGCGCCGGAGGTGCGACGGCGGCGCTCGCCAGCAAGAGCGCGCTCTTCGAGCGAGACAGCCAGGGGCGCACGAGCGGCAAGAGCCCGCCGTAGAACAACGCGAGCAGCGCGAGGAAGTAGCGCGTGTCGAGCTCGAGGCCGCCGACGTCGCGGTTGGTCAGCAGGTTGTGGACGTTCAGCTCTTGCTGGAAGTTGTGCTCGAGGAACAGCGCCGGCGGCTCGATGGCGAACAGCCGCTGGCCCCAGGAGATCTCCTCGCCGGCGACGAACACGCAAAACAGCGCCACCGACGTGAAGGCGAGCCGCGTGAGCCAAGGGTCCTGGCGCCGCAGCCCTCGTCGGGCGTACAGCAGCGCGGCGATGCCGAAGGCGAACACGGTGGCCCACTCGGCGGGCCCGTCCTCTTGCAGGAAGCCGCGGAAGGTGCGCGAGCTCGTCAGCGCGACGACGCTGAGCAGCAGGGCGACGACGAGACAGGAGGCGGAGGCGAGCACGCCGCCGAGGTCGCTCGTGAGCGCGCGCGCGTGCGAGCGGACGGCGCTGGCGAGCGCTACGACGAGCAGCAGGGCGCCGATGACGTCGAGCACCAGGGCGTCAACCTTGCGGCAGCTCGAGCGTGTCCGCCGCCATCCAGCCGTCGTCGGTGCGCAGCCAGGTCTGCGTCACGGTGGCGCTGCGCAGCTGCATGGAGGAGCGCTCCACCCAGCTCACCAGCAGCGTCACGCGGGCCTTGTCGTGCTCGAGATCGTCCTGCATGTCGACGATCTCGAGATCCTGCAGCTGCAGCTCCTGGCCGCGCTCGGTCCAGTCGGCCACGAACGACTCGCGGATGTCCGGGTGCATGCGCGCCGCCGCGGCGGACAGCCGGCTCCAGCGCAGATCGTTGTAGTAGTAGTGGGTCGCCTCCTGCAGCTCCTTCATCCCGTGCGCGTGCTTGCCGCACGACGACGAGAGCAGGCCGCCGCCCAGCAGCGAGAGGCACAGCAGCGAGGAGGAGAGCAGCCGGCGAGCGCCTTTGCTGCGATAGGGGTTCATTCGGCTCCCTCGTCGCTCACGGGGAGCGCGTCGTCGGTGAAGAACGCGCTCAGCGTCGCGAAGGCGTCGTACACGTTCGTGATGTGCGCCTGCAGCGCGCGCTTGTCATCTTGCGCCAAGGCGGAGGCGTTCACGCGCTGCTCGAGCACGCGCAGCTTGTCGCGGCAGCCGATGAGCTTCTTGACCACCTGATCGGCGGGTACGGCCTTGTCTTGCAGGCCTTCCTCGCGCGGTCTGACGACGAGCTCGGCGCCGTCGGTCGGCAGCGGCCGCTCGGGGGGCAGGCGTCCGAGGGCGCGCAGACCCTTGGTCATCGCCGCCGTGCTCTGCAGCTTGCCGTCGTCGGACATGCTGGTTTTGTCGCGCGCCCGCTGGCCCAAGTCAACGTCATGGGCCCGCCGGCACCGCGGCCGGCGAGGGCAGGAACACGAGGTACACCGCCGCCACGAGGAGCGCGAAGGCGGCCACGTGGTTCCACGCCACGCGCTCTTTCAGCCACAAGAGCGAGAAGCCGGCGAACACTGTCAGCGACACGACCTCTTGCATGACCTTGAGCTGCGTGACGCTGAAGGTGCCGTGCCCCAGGCGGTTCGCGGGCACCGCCAGGCAGTACTCGAAGAAGGCGATGCCCCAGCTGACGAGCACGACCTTCCAGAGGGCCACCTCCTTGAAGCGGAGGTGGCCGTACCAAGCGAACGTCATGAACACATTGCTGACGAGGAGCAACGCGACGGTGCGCATATGTAGGGCAGCTCCAGGGCTACCTATCGACGCTGTGTATCGACGCTATCTATCGACGCTGACTATCGACACTATCTATCGACGCTGTGTATCGACACTATCTATCGACGCTATCTATCGACGTTGAACTCGACGCGGCGGTTCTGCTGGCGCCCGCGCTTGGTGCGGTTCGACGCGATGGGACGCGACTCGCCGAAGCCGCGGGCCTCGAGCATGTCGGGGTCGATGTCCTCCTTGTCGATCAGCCACTCGCGCACGGACTCGGCGCGCGCCTCGGACAGGCGCTGGTTGAAGGAGTCACCGCCGACGCTGTCGGTGTGACCCTCGATGCGGACCAGCTTCAGGTTCGACGTCTTGATGGCGTCGGCGACCTCGGCGAGCAGATCGGCGCTGGCGGAGCGAATGGTCGCCTTGCCGGTGTCGAACTGCACCTGCTGCTTGATCTCGATCTTGTCCTTCTTGATGACGATCAGCTTGTACTGCTTCGGACAGCCGTGCTTCTCGGGGTTGTCGGGCTGGGCGACGCCCACCTCGGTCGGGCACTTGTCCTCGGGGTCGGGGATGCCGTCACCGTCGGTGTCGAGGATCGGGCAGCCGTGCCGCTCGGGGTTGTTCGGCTGGGCGACGCCGGGCTCGTCGGGGCACTTGTCCTCGATGTCGGCGATCTTGTCGCCGTCACGATCGGGGCAGCCCTTCGACTCGAGCGGGCCGGCGTCGTTCGGGCAGGCGTCGGTGGCGTCGAGGATGCCGTCCTTGTCGTTGTCCGGATCGGGGCAGCCGTCCTCGTCCTCCCACTGGTCCTTGTCCTCGGGCTCGGTGGGGCACTTGTCGACGTCGTCCTCGAGGCCGTCGCCGTCCGTGTCGACGTCGGGGCAGCCGTCCTCGTCGCGATCGCCGTCGAAGTCCTCGGGCTTGTCCGGGCAGGTGTCGGACTTGTCGGGGATGCCGTCGCCGTCCCTGTCGTCGAGCGGGCAGCCGGCGTTGTCGACCGGCCCGGGCGTGTTCGGGCACTTGTCCTGCACGTCGAGCACGGTGTCCTGGTCGTTGTCCGGATCGGGGCAGCCGTCTTCGTCCTCGAACAGGTCCTTGTCCTCGGCCTCGTTCGGGCACTTGTCGAGCGGATCGAGGATCTGGTCACCGTCGTTGTCCGGATCGGGGCAGCCGTCCGCGTCCTCGAACTCGTCGAAGTCCTCGGCCTTCTCGGGGCAGGCGTCGTCCCTGTCGAGGATGCCGTCGCCGTCCTTGTCGAGGTTCTTCTTGATGAGCACGCGCTTTGGACCGCAGTCCTTCGAGTTCGCCAGCGCGAGCTTCACGTTGGTGACGGCGATGTCGATGTGGTGCTGCGCGCGCAGGAAGTCACCCTGCGCGAGCTCGTTCTCGGTGAAGTCGACGCTCGACTCGGCGAGCGCGAGCTCCCGCGGCGCGCATTGGTAGGCGCCGGATTTGCGCGCCTTGTCGATGTCCGCGCGCACGACGTCGGCCTGGCTCTGGATGCCCGGGCCCACGCAGGAGACGAAGCAGAACGCGACCAGCACCGAGAGGAGGGCGCGGGCGGGGGGCGCAGCGACGGAGGAGGGCGCTGTGGCAACGCGCTTCAGCATGCTCATGGCTTTCACGCTCACTCAGGCTGTTCGGGCGAGATGGGGACGATCTCGACGCCAACCGGCGCACCGTCACTGCTCGACGGCTGCTTCTGGATGATCACCTTCGGCTTCGGCGACTCTTCGTATTCGGCCGCCGGTGACGACGACACGTCCACCGGCAGAGCGCCCGGCGCGCGCAGCTTGTCACGCTGCTCCACCGCGCGGGCCTTGGCCTTGACGGCGAATTCCTGCGCCTTGAAGGCGTAATCGATGGCCGGGCCGAAGTCGGCGTAGCCCTGCTCCTCGCGCGCCTTGGCGAGATACTCGCTCGACGCCGTGTACTCGTACACCGCGTACTTCTCGGCCTCGGCTGCGGAGGCGCCGTCGAGCTCCGCCTGCGCGGAGACGATGAGGTACGTCGACATCAGCGGACCGCAGCCCAAAAACGCCGGCAGCAGGAGCGCGAACGCGAGCGCCCGCGCCGCGCGACGCACCTTCAGAACCCGCTCGAGAGGCCCACAGAGCCCTACGTATCGTCGCATACCTACCCTCGTGCTCGGGATAGCGCGCCCGCTCGCCGAGGGTCAAGAAAGCCGGGGCATCAGCCGCCGGCGAGTGGAGTTTCCGCCGCGCAAGCGCTACGCGAGAGCCAAGCCTATGAGACACATCGCGCTCAGCGCGGGGCCGTTCAAGGTCGCGCTGCCTCTCATCAGCATCCGGCAGCTGCTCGACATGGGCGGCGAGAAGTCCTTTGCCCCCATGGATCCGCGCGCCCTCGGCGTCGCGCCCATCTCGCTGGCGCGCCTGCTCGGCGAGGAGCCGAGCACGAGCCGGCCGGCGCTGTTGCTCTTCGACGGACACACGGGGCCGGTGCTGCTCACCGCCTGCACGCTCGACGGCATCTTCGAGCCGAAGCCCGCTGACATCGCGCCGCTGCCGAAGGCGGTGGCGGTGCGCTGGCCGGACCTCATCAAGGGCACCGTGCGCCACGAGGCCGCCGTCCGCCTGGTGCTCGATCCGCACGTGCTCATGGGCGTCGTCGAGGTGCGTCAGGCCGAGCTCGCCGAGGACGATCCCGCCGCCGCCGCGCTCTTCGACGTACCCGCCGGCGACGAGAGGGGGAGGCCGTGAGCGTAAACCCGTCCGCGCAACAGATGCTGCTCTTCGAGGCCGGCGGCCTGCCGCTCGGCATCTTCGTCGCGGAGGTGACCCGGCTCTTGCTCGAGGAGTCGCTGACACCCGTGCCCTTCGCCCACCCGGCCATGGCGGGGCTCATCGACGGCGGCTCCCTCGGCGCGCTGCCCGTGTTCGATCTGCACGGCCTGTTCTCCGGCACGCCGCCCGAGCGCACGGTCTCGGGCGCGACGGTCGCCGTCTTCACCACGGAGCGTGGACCCGTGGGCCTGCGCATGGAGCGCCGCACGACGACGGCGAGCTTTCGCTATCTCGACGATCCGGCCGAGGAGGCCGAGCGCCTCGACGCGCTGCCCGAGATCGCGCGGCGCGTGCTGATGGGCGTGGGCGACAGCGAGGCGGGGCCGTTCTATTTCTTCTCGCCCGAGGCGTTCGTCCTGGCGCTCGACCTCGGCCGCGCCGCCCGCCCTGCATCGTGACAGGGGGGTGCGGACACACGCTGGCGATTGTGCCGAAAGCGCAGTATTTCCCGGTTTCCCCGCTGCGAGGAAGGGCATGCCGATGCCGCACACGATTCTCATCGCCGACGACAGCAAGACGATCCAGCGAGCGGTGGAGATCGTCTTCGACAAGGAACCCGACTTCACCGTCGTCACGGCCGCCAGCGGCGCGGAGGCCGTGCAGAAGGCGAAGGCCATGCGGCCGGCAGTCGTCATCGCCGACCACGCCATGCCCGGTGGCGACGGCTATCACGTCGCCGAGAGCCTCAAGGCGGACCCGTCGACGCAGGGCATCCCCGTGCTGCTGCTCTCGGGCAGCTCGGCCGCGTTCGATGAGGGGCGCGCGAGCGGCCTCGGCGCGCAGCACCTCGCCAAGCCCTTCGATTGCATGACGCTGCTCGATCGCGTTCAGCGCCTCTGTGGCCTCAAGGCCGCCGACGCGCCCGCGCCGTCGCCGTTCGCCCATCTCCGTCCCGCCGGCAGCGGACCGGCGCCCGCCATCGCGGCGCAGCCCGCGCCGGCGCCGACTCCCGCGGCCCCTGCCGCTCCTGCCGCTCCGGCAGCGACGAGCGGCGCGTTTCCGGTCGCTCCCGCGGGTCTGCCGCGTCCGCCCGGTGCGGCGCCGGCCGCGCAGCCGTCGCCGTCTCCCTTTGGCCAGGCGGCCGCGCCTGTCGCCGCGGCCGCTCGTCCCGATCCGTTCGGCCTCGGGGACAACGGCGCCACGCGTCCAGCCTCGGCCGCCGCGGCTCCTGCCGCCGCGGCGCCTGCGCCGGCCGCGCGCACGCCCGATCTCGGCTTTGGCACCAGCCCCTCCACGTCGTCGGCCGGCCTCGCCGCGGCGGTCAGCGGGGCGGTGGTCGGGCAGGTCACGCAGGCCGCCTCGTCGCAGATCGCCGCCAGCGGCGCCGGCGCACCTTCGCACGACGCCATCAGCGCGGCCGCTCGCGAGATCATCGAGAAGGTCGTGTGGGAGGTCGTACCCGAGCTCGCCGAGACGCTCATCCGCGAGGAGATCGCTCGCCTCCTGCGAGACCGCTGAGCGCGCGTCTGCGCGAGCGCCGCGCTATCCTTGGCGCGTGGGGATCACCGCGACCCAAGAGCGTTCAGCCCGCGTCGCAGCGCTCGCGTCGCGCGGGGTGGCCCTGCCGCTGCTGCTCACGCTGCTGTCGTCGTGCGCACCGCAGATCGCGAGCGTCCCCTGCAACGAGGACGAGGACTGCGGCCTCGCCGCGGTGTGTCTGCGCGGCAGCTGCACCGGCGGAGATCCGCTCTCGCAGCGCAAGGACGCCGGCCCGCGGCTCGACGCGGGGGACGTACAGCCGGACGCGGGGGACCCGCCGAGCCTCGACGGCGGCCAGGCCTCGGACGACAGCGGTCGCCTCGACGAAGAGGACGCAGACGCGGGCGTTTTGCTCGAGGCAGGGCCGGACGCCGGCCTGTCCCTCGACGACGCCGGCGACGCGGTCTTTGACGCGGGACCGCCGCCCGTGCTCGACGCGGGTCCGCCGGGGATCGTGTCCTTCCACGCGGAGCCGGCCTCGGTCAGCCTCGGCAGCAGCGTCACGCTCACGTGGGTCGGCAACGAGCTCAGCGCCTGCACGCTCGAGGGGCACGCGGGAGCGCTCGAGCCCTCCGGCAGCGTCGTCATCGAGCGCCCCGCGAGCCGCCCCTATGTGCTGCGCTGCAGCGACGCCGCGGGCGGCGAATACCAAGCGGAGCTGACGGTGACCGTCGACTGTTCGCAGGAGATCACGCTCGGCGCAGTGGTCATCACGAGCGACGCCGAGCTCGCGCTGTTCCCGAGCGGCGCCTGCGTGACCGTCACCGGCGATATGTCCGTCAGCGGTTTGAGCCACGTCGACCTCACGGCGCTGTACGGCCTCGTGGCCGTGGGCGGCTCGCTGAGCATCGGCGGCAATCCGGCGTTGACCTCCCTCGCCGGCCTCGAGCTGCTGCGCGACGTCGGCGGCGATCTGCGGCTCGGCCACCAGGAGCTCGCGGCCGATCCGCTGCTGGCGCTGCCGGTGCTCGAGAGCCTGCACGGCCTGAGCGCGCTCGAGCGCGTCGGCCTCGATCTGCAGATCCTCGCGGCCGACAGCCTCGTCACGCTCGCCGGCCTCGAGCGGCTGAGCACGGTCGGCGACGATCTCGAGGTTCGAGACAGCGCTTCCCTGAAGAGCCTCCGCGGGCTCGAGCGCCTCTCGAGCATCGGCAGCGATCTCGATCTGCGGAACGATGTCGCGCTCGCGTCGCTCGGCACCTTGCCGTCCTTGACGAGCATCGGCGCCACGCTGCGCCTCACCGATCTGCCGGCGCTGAACGAGATCCGCGGGCTGCACGGCATCGGCGACGACCTGTACGCGATCTACCTGCAAAACTGCGACGCGCTCGCGAGCCTCGAGGGGCTCGAGGGCATCACGGTGCTGCGCGGCTATTTGCACGTTCAGTACAACAACGCCCTGCTCCACCTCGACGCGCTCTCGGCTCTCCGGCGCGCCGAGCGCGTCGTCATTCGGCGGAACCTGAACCTCGTGAGCGCCGCCCTGCCGGCGCTCGAGATCGTCGACTACACCGGCGGGCAGAGCTGCTTCGGAGACTATTGCGACGGCGACCTCGCCGTCGATGGCAACGACGCGCTGCGGGAGCTCGCCGGCTTCGACGCGCTCACGCTGGTGCGCCGCAACCTGCAGGTCCTCGACAACGCCGCTCTCGTCGAGGTGAACGGCTTCTCGTCGCTGGTGCGCGTGAACAACGACCTCATCGTGCGCGACAACCCGGCGCTGACGCGCGTGCAGGGCTTCGAAGCCCTCGCGAACGCCGACGACATCTTCGTCGAGCGCAACCCGCGCCTCATCAGCGTGTCGCTGCCGGCGATCGACAGCGTCGACGACGACGTCTACATCGTGGACAACGACGAGCTCTTGAACCTGTCCGGGCTCGGCAGCTTGACCTCCATCGGCGGCGAGCTGCGCATCACCGACAACGCCGGCCTCACGGACCTCGGCATCGCCCCGCCCCAGGTCGGAGACTACCCGGACTGCGCGCGCGGCTGCCTGTTCTACGTGCGCGCCAACACCCGCCTGCCGCAAGCGCAGGTCGTCGAGCTGCTCGCGGTCGCCGGCCGCCCGGTCGACGAGACGGACGTGACCATCGACGTCAGCGGCAACGCGCCCTGAGCGGGCGGCGAGCGCGCCGATCAGTCGAGGCGGGCGCGCGCCTCGCGCAGGCGTGAGACGCGCGAGGTCACGGACGCGAGGTCCTGCTTCAGCTTGTCGACGACGTCCGGCGGGGCCTTGTCGAGGAAGGCCGGGTTCGAGAAGCGCTTCTCGAGGGAGAGCGCCTCCTTGGCCGTCTTCTCGATCTCTTTGTCGAGGCGCTTCTTCTCGGCCGAGACGTCGAGCAGGCCCTCGAGCGGCACCACCACCTCGAGGCGCGCGTCGGCGTTGGTGGCGCACAGCTTCGGGGCCGCGAAGCCGTGCCGCGGCTTCACCTCGAGCGACTCGAGGCTCGCGAGGCGCAGCAGATCCTTCGTGTGCCGGCTGAGCAGCGCGCGATCGCCCTCGTCGTCACTCAGGTAGATGGCCGCCACCTTCTTCTGCGCGCCGAGACCCAACTCCTGACGAGCGTTGCGCGCCATGGTGACGGCGCTCATGAGCAGCGCGATGCCGGCCTCGGCGTCCTCGTCGTGCAGCGCGTCGTCCGGCAGCGGGTAAGGGGCGCGCGCGCAGAACTTCACGCCCTTCGCCTGCCAGCGCGCGTCGTTGCCGGGCAGGCGCTGCCAGATCTCCTCGGACTGGAAGGGGCAGATGGGGTGCAAGAGGCGCATGCTGCTGTCGAGCACGTGCACGAGCACCGCGCGCTTCACCTCGCGCTCCCGCGTGTCGGCCTCCTCATAGAGCGCGCCCTTCGACAGCTCGATGTACCAGTCGCACAGCTCGGTCCAGAAGAACTGGTAGATGGCGTTCGCCATGTCGTCGAAGCGGTACTCGCCGAGGCTCTGGTGCACCCGGCGGGTGACCGCGTCGAGCCGCGAGAGGATCCAGCGGTCGGGCAGCTCGAGCTCGCCCTTGACCTCGTCGAGCGACGAGACCGGCGCGCTGCCCACCCGCATGAGCGCGAAGCGCGTCGCGTTCCACACCTTGTTCAAGAACGCGCGGTAGCCCTCGACGCGGCCGAGCGCGAGCTTGACGTCGTGACCCGGCCCCGCGAGCGCGGCGAGCGTGAAGCGCAGACCGTCGGCGCCCGACGAGGGGATGCCCTCGGGGAAGTCCTTCTCGAGCCCCTTCAGCACCTTCGGCAGCAGCTTCTCGGGCACCGGATAGGTCTTGGTCTTGGCGAGCAGGGCCGGCAGCGTGATGCCGCTGATGACGTCGACGGGGTCGATGGCGTTGCCGAGCGACTTCGACATCTTCCGGCCCTGCGCGTCGCGCACCATGGTGTGCAGGTAGACGTCCTTGAAGGGCGCTTTGCCCATGAAGTGACAGCCCATCATCATCATGCGCGCGACCCAGAAGAACAGGATGTCGAAGCCGGTCTCGAGGACGTGGCCGGCAACGAGCCAGTGTGCGCCGGCCTCGACAGCCC
>CAYLZW010000191.1:0-11447 GCA_964388085.1 uncultured Myxococcales bacterium
TCGACGCTCGAGCAGCGCATCGCCCGCTACAACGAGTTCGTGCTGCGCCTCGAGGACGCGCGCACCGAGCTCGCGACCGCGGACGCCGCCTTCGACCACCGCTACTTCGTCACCATGCCGCCGCTCTATCCGAAGAAGCACGTCAAGCCGAAGGCGCCCGTGGTGCTCGGCGCGGGGTTCGTGGCCGCGCTCCTGCTCGCCTTCGCCTTCGCGCTCGGCATCGACCTCGCGTCGCGGCGCGTCCTCGAGCCCTGGCAGATCGAGCGCATCACCGGGGTGCCGGTGCTCGGCTCCATCTCGGTAAAGCGGCCGCTCCTCCAAGGGGGCGAGAGCAAGAAGCGCGCGTGACCGTCGGCGAGGCCTCCTTCTCCTTTCGCGCGGGCGCGGCGGCGATCGCGGCGGCCGTCGCGACCGGCCTGCTCGCGGCGTTCACGAACGGCAACATCGTCATCGTGCTCACGCCGCTCGTCGTGGTCGCCGCGGGCGCGTGGATGCTGCGCGCGAGCCTCGGCGCCGTCGCGGCGCTCGTGCTCTTCGCGGCGGTGCTGTTCGACAACGTCGCCGAGCGCCCCGGGATGGGGCTGTACCAGACGCCGCTGTACGCGCCGGGCAAGCTCCTCTACAGCGCCCTCGAGTACACGCTGAAGGTGCCGGGCATGAAGCTGTTCGGCATCGAGGCGCTGCTTGGCCTCCTCATCGTGCTGGTGCTCGTGCGCGGCCCGCTGCGCTCGGAGGCGCGCTGCGCGAGGCCGGCCAAAGGGCTGGTCGTGTTCTGCATGATCGCCGGCGCGACCGTGCTCGCCTGGGCGGCGTACGGCATCGCGCGCGGCGGAAACCTCAGCTTCTCCATGCTGCAGTTCCGCCCGCTGCTGATGGCGGTGTCCCTGCCGGTCCTGTGGGGGCTCTGCTTCCGGCGGCACCGCAGCATTCACCTCGTGCTCGGTGCCTTCACCATCGCCGCGTTCGTGCGCGCCTGCTTCGGCATCTATTACTGGGCCGTCATCGTTCGTCATGGCGTGAAGGGGCCGGTCTCGCTCGGCAGCGGCACCTATGTGATGACGCACTCGGACACGGTGCTCGCCGTCGTCGTGCTCATCACCTGCATCGTCATGGTCTATGAGCGCCCGTCGGTGCGCGCCTTCCTCTACAGCGGCGTGGTGTTCCCGGTGGTGATGTTCGGCGTCATCGTCAACAACCGCCGCCTCGCCATCGTGGCGCTCGTCATGGCGCTCTTCTTTATCTACATCGTCGCCGATCGCTTTCTGCGCCGCCGGGTACATCTGACGCTCGCGGCGCTGGCGCCCGTCTTCGTCATGTACGTCATGGCCGGCTGGGGCAGCACGGCCGTGTGGGCCAAGCCGGTACAGACCATCAAGAGCGTCACCGAGGCGAAGGACTCGTCATCGCAGACGCGCGACGTCGAGAACTACAACCTCACGGTGACCATGAAACGCCACCCCATCGCCGGCAGCGGCTTTGGGCACGAGTACGTCGAGTTCGTGAAGATGCACGACATCAGCGACGCCTTCGAGGGCTACCGCTACGTGCCGCACAACAGCATCCTCGGTCTGTTCGGCTTCACGGGCATGTTCGGGTTCGCCGGCATCTGGCTCGCGTTTCTCGCCGGCGTGTTCTTCGCCGCGCGCACCTATCGCTTCGCCCGCACGGAGGCGGAGCGCCTCTTGTGCCTCGTCACCGTCGGCGGCGTCGTCACGCACGGGGTACAGAGCTTCGGCGACATGGGCCTGCACAGCTGGCTGGGCGCGCTCACCGTCTCGCCGCTCATCGGCCTCGTCGGCGTCGCCGCCGTACGCACGGGAGCGTGGCGGGAGGGAGCGAGCGCGTACGCCCGCGCTCCGGCCGAAGCGCACGGCGAGGGCGGTTACGACGACGGCGAGGGTTCCGAAGACCAGGGTCACGACGAGGACGGCGATCGCGACGAGGACAGCGACCATCGAGGCGAGCACAGCACCGCCGTGGAGGCCCCGTCATGATCGTCGCCGACTCGATCTCGCTGGTCATCGCTGTGCTGTCCTTGAGCGTCACCGGCTACCTCGGCGTGCTGGCGCTGCTGGCCTTTCGAAACCGGCCGCCCGCGTGCAGCGAGCGCCCGTGGCTGCGCTTCGCCGTCGTCGTGCCCGCGCACAACGAGCGGGAGGGCATCGCGACCACCGTCGAGAGCCTGTTCGCGCTGCGCTACCCGCGGGAGCTGCTCGAGATCGTGGTGGTGGCGGACAATTGCGACGATGACACCGCCGCCCGCGCGCGCGCCGCCGGAGCGCGCGTGCTCGAGCGCAGCAACGACGAGCGGCGCGGTAAGGGCTACGCGCTCGAGCTCGCCTTCGACACCCTGCTGGCAGAGCAACAGGCCGACGCCTTCGTCGTCGTCGATGCGGACACGATCGTGAGCGAGAACCTGCTCACGGCCTTTCACGCGCGCCTCGAGCGGGGCGAGACCGCCGTGCAGGCGGAGTACGGCGTCAGCAATGTGAACGCGTCCTGGCGCACGCGGCTCATGACCGTGGCCCTCGCCATGTTTCACGGGGTGCGTTCGGAGGCGCGCGAGCGGTTGTGCGTCAGCGTCGGCCTGCGCGGCAACGGCATGTGCTTCTCGCGCGCGCTGCTGCGCCTGCACCCGCACGAGGCCTACGGGCTCGTCGAGGACGTCGAGTACGGCGTCACCATCGGGCTCGGCGGCCACCGCGTGGCCTACGCCGGTGAGGCGACCGTACGCGGCGAGATGGTCTCTTCGGGGCGAGCGGCGGAGAGCCAGCGTCGTCGTTGGGAAGGCGGCCGCGGCAAGCTCCTCGCCGAGAAGGCGCCGCTGCTCTTGCGTGCGTTCCTGCGCGAGCGCCGCCTGATGCTCCTCGACCTGGCCTATGACCTCATCGTGCCGCCGCTCAGCTACGTCGGCCTGCTCGTGCTGGCGGGGGTGTCCACGGAGCTCGTGCTGCTGGCGTGGCGCGGCGGAGCGGCGCCCTCGACGTGGGTGTGGCTCGTGAGCCTCGTCGGGCTCTCGCTCTACGTCGGCCGGGGCCTGTGGCTGAGCGGCCTCGGTCCGCGCGGCGTGCTGGCGCTGCTGTGGGCGCCGGCTTACGTGTGCTGGAAGCTCGCCCGCGTACGCCCGTGGCGCGCTGATCGAGCCTGGGTGCGGACGCGGCGCGAGCGTGAGCCCGGCCGCGCGCCAGGCGCCGGCCCCGAGACGATTCACAACAACACCGTCGACCAGCGCGTCGACACGAGCGTCGACAGCACCGTCGAATGAGGTCCGTCGTGGCGGAGAGCGTGCAGTACTGCCTGAGGGTGATCGTCGGCAAGAGCTACGGCGAGGAGTTCCTGCTCTCGCCCGGCGAGGAGCGCGTGATCGGCTCGGAGGACGCAGCCGATATCCGCCTCCCCGACGAGGGGGTCGAGCCACGCCACGCGCGCGTCCAGCTCGAGCGTGACGAGCTGCGCGTGGTCGACATCGGCGGCGCCAAGTCCATGAAGGTGAACGGCAGCAAGCAGCGCAGCGCGCGGCTCGAGAACGGCGACCAGCTCGCCCTCGGCGCCGTCACTTTGCGCGTGCAGCGTCGGGCGCGTCTCGTCGGCGAACGGAACGCCGACGGTCAGGGCCAGGCGAACGGAAACGGACACGGACACGGAAGCGGCAAGAAGAAGAAGCGGGGCGCCGAGGCGAAGGAGGCCGAGGCGACCGCGCGGGCAGCGGCGAGCGATCCGCTCTCGAGCGCCGGCGCCTACGGAGAGCGAAGCGGGGAGGACGGCGACGCTTCAGCGTCCCTGCAGCGAGGCAGCGCGGCGGCCGCGCTGACCACCCGCGAGCGGCCGGCGGGCCACGTCGAGGTGCTCGATCGCGAAGACGATCTGCAGCACGAGGACGCCACGGCCGCCATGGCCCTGGAAGAGAACGGCCTCTGGTGGCCGAAGGACGAGCTGCCCCCGCTCGAGCTGCAGCACGTCTGGTTCGATCTCGCGCGCAACGATCGCTGGCGCTCTCTGGCCGTCGTGCCGACCGACCCCGCGACGCCGACGCTGCCCGTCGCGCACGCCTTCGCGCGCATGGCGTCGTTGAACCCGCAGTCGCACGTGCTGCTCGTCGACGCCACGCCGCGCGGGCCGCTGCTCGGCCAGAAGCGCCCGCTCGCGGGCACCATCGCGTCCCAGGTGAAGCAGTTCCCGCAAGCGAACTACGACTTCCTCGACGCGAGCTCCCTCGGCCTGAACGACGCCGAGGTGGCGCACCTCTACATCCCGCAGCTCCTCGAGTACATCGCGTCGGGGACCGGCCGCTACAACAAGGTGCTCATCGCCGTCGGCTCCCTCCTGCAGCACGCGCGCAGCATCCCCGTCGCGCGCGCCGTGGACGCGGTGCTGTTGAACGTCGGCGTCGGGACGAGCCGCTTGCCGGACGTCAATCGAACGGTGGAGATCGTCGGCCGGGACCGGGTGATGGGGAGCCTCACCGTCGAGGGCATCGATTAGTGCCTGAAGGGGCGAGTCGCACTTCGCGCGCGCACGCAGGTCACGAGGCGCAGCGCCCGCGTCGTGTCCGCTCGCCCCGCCGCAGCGACGTCGAGGAAACGCTCCGTGACGCGAATTTCGGCGGCGAGATGCTGCGCTCGGGCTTGGACCCTCGGTTGCACATACCGGCTGGTACCCTTCAGGGGAGCCGGACATGGATCGACCTCTTGCCTGCGTCCTCGGCGATCTCAGCCTCGTGCGCGCGCTCGGTAGAGCGAACATCCCCGTCGCGCTGGCCGGAGACGCCGACGATTTGACCGCCCTCTCGCGCTTCGTTCAGACGCGCATCACCATCCCGCCCATCGAGGAAGACCCCGAAGGCGCCGCGGCGGCCCTGTGCGCGTGGGCGTCGTCGCAGCGCGCGCAACCCGTGCTCTATTATCAGGGAGACCACCAGCTGCTGCTGGTCTCCCGCGAGCGGCGGCGATTGTCGCGCTTCTTCCGCATGGTGCTGCCGGACGAGAAGCTCATCGAGGACTGCGTCGACAAGATTCGCTTCGCGCGTTTGGCCGAGCAGCGCGCGCTGCCTGTGCCGCCGACGCTCGTTCTCGAAGAGGGCGCCCTACCGCTGAAGGCGCTGTCGAGCTGGCGCCGCTTCCCGGCGGTGCTGAAGCCGGCCTCGCGCGTCGGCTGGTTCGCCTCGCGGCTCTCGGCGGAGCAGACACAGCGAGGCCAGAAGGCGTTCCTCGTGCAGAGCGCGGAGGAGCTGCGCTCGTTACACGGGGTGCTCGAAGCGCATCCGAGCGGCGTCATTCTGCAGCAGTGCGTTCCCGGCGGAGAGGAGAACGTCCTCAGCTACCACGCCTATACGCGCCACGACGGGGAGATCGCCGCCGAGTTCACCGGCAAGAAGGTGCGCACCTCGCCGCGCACGTTCGGCATCAGCTCCTGCGTGGAGATCACCGACGACGACACGGTGCGGCGCCTCGGTCGCCGCGTGCTCGAGAAGCTCACGAGCGGCCAGGGCCCAAACGATCACTTCCGCGGCGTCGTAAAGCTCGACTTCAAGCAGGATCCGCGCGACGGCCGCCTCTACCTGCTCGAGGTCAACCCGCGCTTCAACCTCTGGCACCACGCGGCCGCGGCGGCGGGCGCCAACATCCCCGCCATGGTCTACAGAGACCTCGTCGAGCCCTGGGTGCGCGACCTGCCGCGGCGCGCGCGTCCCGGTGTGCGCTGGATGGCGGCGCGGCGAGACCTGCGCGCGCTGCGCGAGTACAGCGCCGCCGGCGAGCTCGGGCGCGTGCGTTGGCTGTCACAGTGGCTCTTCGCCGACATCGACGAGGACTTGAGCCTGAGCGACCCCGTGCCGACGGCGTGGGACGTGTGGGCAGCGCTGCGGCGTCGCTTCCCCGAGCCGCGCTGGGCACGACGGTTGAACGAGCGACACGCGAACGGACGACAGCGCGCCGCGCGCGAGGGGTCCTGATATGCGCTGGGCGATCCTCGCTGACGTACACGCGAACCTCGAGGCGCTCGAGTCCGTGCTCGCTCACGTCGAGCGCCGCGGCGGCGCGCGCGTCGCCGTGGCCGGCGATCTGGTGGGCTATGGCGCCGACCCCTCCGCCGTCATCGATCGCCTGCGCCAGCGCAGCGCGGCCTGCGTGGCAGGCAACCACGAAGGCATGATCGTCGGGCGGCTCGGCTTCGATCAATGCATTCACCGCGGCATCCGCGCCGCGCTCTGGACCCGCCACGCGCTCAGCGAGCTCGAGCTGCGCTGGCTGGCCGCGCTACCCGCCTCGCGCACGCTGCCGCCCGACCTCGTGCTCTGCCACGGCGACCTCGACGACGTCGAGCGCTACGTCAGCAGCGCGCAGCGCGCCGAGCACGCGCTCGATCGCTTGCGACGACGTCATCCGGCGGCGTCCATGCTCATCTGCGGGCACACCCATCGGCCGGTGCTCTACGCCGAAGGGGGCGTGTGGGCCTCTCCTCCGGTCGGCATCCCCATTCGGGTCCCGCGCTCGCGACGCTGCTTGCTGAACCCCGGCAGCGTCGGCCAGTCGCGCGACGAGAAGCTGGTCGCGCGCTACGCCATGTTCGACGTCGCGCGCGGGGAGGTCACCTTCCATGAGGTGGCCTATGAGCACAAGAAGGCCAGCGAGAAGATGAAGCGCGCGGGGCTCGACCCCGAGCTCGCTCGGCGGCACGAGGGGCGCATCAAGCAGCGGCTCGACGTCGTGCGCACGAGGGTAGCGCGCTGGGCCGCGGCACGCCGCCCTGCCCCGGCCCTCTTGCCGGGAGAGCCGTCGATGCGTCCGGGAGCGGCGAGCGCGCGAGAAGCTTGAGCGCCGCAGAGGCGGGCATGGGATGCTCCTGCCGAGGAGGTCCTATGTCGCCAGGTGAGGTCGCCGAACGTTTCTATGACGCCCTCGTGAACCGTCGAACGGACGACATGGAGTCGCTCTACGACGAGCGGGTACGCTTCAAAGACGCCGTCTTCACCCTCGACGGGCGGGACGCGACCATGCGCATGTGGCGAACGCTCATTCGCCCCGGCAGCAGCGCGACCTTTCGCTACACGTTCGAGCGCACGGACGGGGACGTCGCCATCGGGCACTGGGTCGCCGACTACCAGCTCGGCCGCCGGCCGGTGCACAACGAGATCGACTCGCGCCTCACGGTGCGCGACGGCCTCATCATCGCGCACGAGGACTCGTTCGCCTGGCCCGCGTGGGCCCGACAGGCGTTCCCGCTCGGGCCGCTCGTCAGCTTCCCCGGCGTCCGCAGCGTCCTGACCCGCGTCATCCGCAAGAAGGTGCTCGGCTGACTCCCCCCCGATCGCTTGCGTTGGTCCCATGATCGCGAAGCGGCCTGCTGTTCGAAAGCACAGGCGTTCGCTGGCAAGGCGCAGCGGAGGCGCGACCTTTTGGTCGTGCCGATCACGCAACGCAGCCAGCGGGCGAAAGACCGAGCGAGGGGGATCAACGCGAGGGGTCGGGGGGGTACTTCTGGGGTTCGGCGGCGGCCTGCTTCTCCTGCGCCTTGAGCGTGACCTCGAAGACGTTCACCGAGTAGGGCGGCAGGAGCGCGCGGACGACGTCGCCCTTGAACGCGCTGGTACCGTGCACGAGGCCGTGCTTTTGCTCGGAGAGCGAGAACACGCGCACGTTCGCCGGCGCCCTGCATCCCCTTAGGCGCAGCTTCGCGTCGAGCCCCTCGTCGGGCGAGAAGTTGAGCGCGATGGCGACCACCTTGCTGCCGTCGTCGTTCAACGAGGCGAACAGGCTGGTGCCGTCAGGGGCCTGGCCCGGCACGCTCCTGTCCAAAAAGCGCGCGCCGCTCTCGTCGTAGTTGCGGAAGGCGCGGAAGGCCCAGAACGCCGGGCTGCCCGACGGCGGGTACCACCAGTAGTAGGCCTCGTCGACGCCGAGCTGGCCGAAGCGTCCGAGGGCCTCGGCGAGCGCGAGCGCGCCCGACATGTGCTTCTCGCCGCCGAAGTTGTATTCGCCGATGATGAGGTCGAGCCCGGGGTAGTTGCGCGCGATGATCTCTCGCATGCGCGGAATCAGACGAATGGGCTCGTTGATCCACGACTCGTCCGGGTAGCGCGGATCCCACAAGGACCTCGTCGAGCGCACGCGCTTCGCCGCCGTCTCCGGATCGGTCCGGTCGTTGTGCACCTCCCCTTGCGGGTAGAAATGCACGTCGACGGCGTCGAGGATCTTCACGCCCGTGTTCTTCTCGTGCTTGTGCAACTCGCGCAGGTACCACTCGAGCAGCGGCACGTCGCCGTGCCTCCTGCGATCGGGCCGGAGGCGAAAGCCCGCCGCCGCGTCCGCCGCTGAATAGAAGTACGCGGGCCACCCCCAGAGCGCCGGTCCCGCGATGCGCGCGTCGGGGTCGGCCTTTCGGATGGCCGTGCCGTACGCGATCGTGCGCTCGAGGAGCTCGTCGTAGGTCACCGGCTTCGGGTGGACGTCACGGTGCGTCGTGTTCCACAGCATGGGCTCGTTGCCGAGGATGTACGTGTGGACGCTCTTGCCGCCGCGCTCGGCGTCGCCCACCTTGATCTCCTGGATCCACGACGCCACGAACGCCGGGCCCACCTCGAGGCTCGTGCGCGTCGCCGGACCGGGCGCGAGCGCCTTGCCCTCGATGGACTTGCCGTTGCCGGCGTCGCCATTGTGCGGGTCGGAGCGCTGCTGTTGGCCGAAGTCCTTCACCGGGAATGAATAGGATGTGTGGTCCTTGGCGACCCAACCCATGATCGGCAGCGTCAGCGCGGTCTTCATGTTCTTCGCGCGGCTCTCATCGAGGAAAGTGCGCCAGGTCCAGGCGTCGTCGCCCGTGTAGTTGACGTTCATGAAGAACCAATCATTGGCGGTGTTCCAGGCGTTGCCGATCTTCCAGTTGAATCGCTCGGTCGGATTACCGCCCCAGCGCCGGGCGGTCGCGCCGAGGTTCCATTGGTGCGCGTCCTGCTTCGTCGTGCGCGGGGCGAAGGCGACGCCGTAGATGCGCTCGTCGATGCGCGCGCCATCCTCGTCGCAGGTGACGGTGAACAGCGCGTCACGCACCGGCCCCTGTAAGACCACGCCGTCCGACGCCGACGCCGAGGTCGGCGCCCCGTCAGCCGTGCCCATGATGAGCGCCACGTCGTCGAGAAGCACCCACTGCTTCGCGGGGATGGAGCGGCGCGCGCGCAGCACGACCCGGTCGAAGGGCAGCGCGTGCGGGTTGAGCTCGCGCATGGACACGACGACCTCTTCCCAGCCGTCGCCGAGGCTCCTTCGGTGCGACGGCGCCACGGCCACCTTGGGGAAGGCCTTCTCGTCGGTGTCTCCGAGCCCCACCTCGAGGAACTCGCCCACGTCCGGCGGCGCCTTGAAGCGAAACACCACGGCGGACGCGCCGCTCGGCGGCTCCTTCGCCTTCAGGATCCAGCCGCCGAAGCCCGAGAGGTCGAGCTTGGCCGGCTGCTCCTTCGCGAGTGTGCGCGGAGCCCAACCCCAATCCTGCCATTGGCCTTTGAGACCGCCGGAATAGATGGGGACGCGTTGCTCGGCGGGCGGGGAGTCGGAGCGCGCGCCGGCGCTACGATGATCACCCGCGCGCGAGAGCGGCTCACGGGCGCAGGTGTTCCCGCCGAGGACGACGCTGGCGAGGACGAGGACGAGGACGGTGCCTTTGCGCATGAGGCGGAATCTAACAACCCGCCGCGCGCGTCTCGGAGCCTTTCGACGCTATGTCGTCAGCTCATGACTCGCTGCGCAGAGTTCGCACGCGAGGGAGCGCCGCACACTGCAGGATCGAGCACCACGCCAATGGGACAATGGTCGGACCCCGTCACGTGCTTGTGAATGAACGCCTTCTTCACGAACGGCATGGCGCCGGGAGAGGCGAGCACGAGGTCGATGCGCCAGCCGATGTTCTTCTCGCGCACACCGACGCGCTGGCTCCACCAGGTGTAGTGCCCGTCGCCCTTCTCGAAGTGCCGGAAGGTGTCGACCCAGCCGCTGCGCAACCAACGGTCGAGCTCCTTCCGCTCCTTGGGGGTGAAGCCGCTGTTCTTCTCGTTCTGCTTCGGACGCGCGAGATCGATGTCCTGGTGCGCCGTGTTGAAGTCGCCCATGACGAGGATGGGGCGGCCGTTTCGTCGCTCCTCCTCGAGGAAGCGGAACAGGCGCCGGTAGAAGGCGAGCTTGTAGGGGATGCGGCTCAGATCGCGCTCTTTGCCGTTACCGTTTGGAAAGTAGGCGTTGACCACGAAGAGGTCGCCAAAGCGCGCGAGCTGGAAGCGGCCCTCCTTATCGAAGCGCGGCTCACCGAGCCGCGTGACGACGTCATCCGGGCGTCTGCGCGAGAACAGCGCCACGCCGCTGTAGCCGGGTCGCTCCGCGGAGCAGAAGCTCGTGTGCCAGCGCGGCGGCTGCCGGAGCGCGGGGGTGAGCTGGTCCGGATGGGCGCGCACCTCTTGCAAACCGACGATCTGCGGCCGCTCCTTGGCGAGAAACTCGTGCAGGCCCTTCTGCGCCACCGAGCGGATCCCGTTCACGTTCCAGGAGATGACCTTCATGTCGTTTTCGTCCAATAGTCTGAAATCACGAGCCTTTTAACAGATCCAGCGGGCCGCGCGAGGGGCTTCATCCGACACTTTCTGACGGGTTTTGTCCCTAAGGGTGTGCGCCGCCGCCTTCCGGCATCCCATGGCGCGCTCAAAGGGACGAGGCCCGCCATGACCGCCACCGCCACCACCACCGCTGACCGCCCCACCCTGACCTCGCTCGCCGTCGCCGCCCAGGCCGGCTCGGCGCGGGCCCGTGACGCCCTGCTGCGCGGCCTGACCTCCTGGCTCACGAGGACGCTGTTCAAGGAGGTGCGCGCGCGTGGCCTCGGGCTCGACGACGCCGACGTGGAGGACGTGGCGCAGGAGATCTTGCTCGACGTCTGGCGCACGGATCTCATGCGCTACCAGGCGGACAAGGGCGACTTCCTCGGCTTCGTGATGGCGCGGGTGCGCTGGCGCCTCACCGACGAGGTGCGCCGGCGTGCGCGGCGCTCCTTCGTGTCCCTCGACGCGCCCGTGGCGGAGGGCCGCGAGTACGAGGCCGTCGGCGCGCGTCCCGACGAGAAGCGCGAAGAGGCCGCGCGCGAGCTGAAGCTCATCCTGCTGCCCTCGCTGCTCGAGCGCGCCCTCGCCGAAGACGACGGCGCCCGCTACGCCGTGCGCGCCTACCACCTCGAGGACCGTCCGCTGCGCGACGTGGCGGCCGACCTCGGCGTGCACGTGTCGAACGCCTGCCGCGCGCGAAAGCGTGGCCTCGCGCTGCTCAAAAAGCGCCTGCCCGCCGAGCTGCGCTTCGCGGCCTGACGCTCAACGCTGCCTCAGCCGGACAGCACCGTCTTCTTCGCGCCCGCGAGCAGGTCGAAGAGCACGTCCGGATCGACCGGCTTCAGAAGGTGCAGATCGAAGCCGCTCT
>CAYLZW010000192.1:0-11399 GCA_964388085.1 uncultured Myxococcales bacterium
CGCCCAGCCCAGCATCAGGTTCAACATGGGCAACTGTCAGGTGATCCCTAGCTGCCCATGAGCGCATATCGGGAGGTCAGTCGAGCTTGACGGCCCCGGAAAACCGATGGGTGGGAGCGCTCCGGCAAATGAGTGAGCGCGACCCCACCTCACGGGGGCACCGCTGGCTAGAGCGTCGCCTCGCCGTAGTACGGCGACGGCAGCCGCGGGTACACGCGGTGAACATGCTCGTACACCGCTTGCGCCTTCTCCTCGACCTCGTCCTCGGCGTACAGATCCGCCGGCAGGCCGGTCGCGTCCGCCCACAGGTGGTCGCGAATGGCGACCCGTACCGCGTCGCGCGTGGACTCCTTGTCGCGCCAATGGTCGATGCGCAGCTTCTCGGCCTTCAACGTCGCCAATAGGCCCTTCGCGACCTCCTTCACCTTGGCCGAGCCGGCCTTTGGGAGCTCACGCTTCCGCAGCAGGTCGAAGATCGCGAGCGTCTCCTCGTCGAGGCCCTCGCGGACGGCGCGCGCCACCTCTTCGCTCAGCTCCTCGACGAACAGCTCGAGCTGCTGGAAGGTGGTCTCGATGGTGGCGCGGTCCTTCTCGCGGTTGTACTGCTCGACGATCTGCTCGTAGCGCCTCTGGAAGTCCGCCCGCAGCGGGTTCTGCGCCATCAGGCGCTGGAGGCGCCGCTCCACCAGGCTGCGGAGGTCCTGCACGATGGTCCTCGGCGCGACGCCCCTCTCGAACTCAGCCCTCAGCTTCGCGAAGTCGATGCGGCTGATGTCGTAGAGGACGCGCTCCTCGGGCTCTCCCTCGTCGCTCCTGATCTCGATGGCGTCATCCACCACCGCGTGGAGCTGGCGAATGATGTGCGAGATGTCCGCCGCCTCCCGGCCGCGCTGGAGCATCTTGTAGATGGCGTCCACGGCGTCGCGCGCGTCACGGTAGGAGCGCACCCCTTCGCGATCGAGGGCGGCGGCCGCGCGATACTTGCGGAACACCGCCCGCGCCATGACCTCGAAGCGGCGGCGGGTCTCGTCGGCCTCGTTCGCCGCCTCCATGGCTTTGAGCAGCGCCGCGTTTCGGGCGAAGCCCGTCTGCGTGACGATGTCGTCGAGCGAGCCGCCCGCGTTATCGAGCAGCTCTCGCACGAGCGCGATGGCCTCCGCAACCTCCGCCACGAGCTCTTCCGGCGGGCGGGTCGGGTCGTGCGCCGCGCCGCCCCCTCCGCGCGCGGTGTCGCCCTGCCCGCCGAAGGTGGCGAGCGCATTGCGCAGGTTCCGAATGACACCGCAGTAGTCGACGATGAGGCCGTTGTTCTTGCCCTCGTGCACCCGATTCGCGCGTGCGATGGCCTGCATGAGGGTGTGCGCCCTGAGCGGCTTGTCGAGATACAACGTCGAGAGGGACGGCACGTCGAAGCCCGTCAGCCACATGGCGCAGACGATGGCGATACGGAACGGATGCTCCTCCTTCTTGAACGCCTCCTCGACGCCGATGCGCTTGCCGTCGTCGAGGTCGAAGCCCTCTTTGATGAGCTGGCGGTGCGGCTTGATGTCGAGCCCCCACCCGTTGAAGCGCGCGACCTCGCCCTGCTCTTCGCTGACGACGACGGCGGCGACGGTCTCCTTCATCCACGCGATCTTGCGGCGCTGCTGCATCTCCTCTTGCTGGCTCTTCAGCTCATCGAGCCCCGCCTCGAGCTCTTCGATGTGCTGCTGCCAGTAGGTCTGGATGATGCCGTGCATCCGCACGCACGTGACCTTGTCGATGCAGACCAGCATCGCCTTCCCGGTCTCCCAGGCGTTCGCGTAGTGCTCTACGAAGTCCTTCGCGACCTGATCGAGGCGCTTGCCCGCCGTCAGGACGTGGTACTCCCGTGTCAGCTCTGACTCCAAACGCCGCTCGACGTCCAGGTCGCCGCTGGTCTCGACCTCTTCCAACTTGCTCGCGACCTTCTCGTTCAGCTCCTCGGTGGAGATGCCGAGCCGCTCCCCGCGGGCGTCGTAATAGAGCGGCACGGTGGCGCCGTCGTCCACCGCGCGCTGGAAGTCGTACGTCGAGATGTAGTCGCCGAACACGCGACGCGTGATCTCGTCTTCCTTGAACAGCGGCGTGCCGGTGAAGCCGATGAAGCTCGCGTTCGGCAGCGCGTCGCGCATGTTCTCGGCGAGCTTGCCGTACTGCGTACGGTGCGCCTCGTCGGTGATGACGATGATGTCGTCGCGGCCCGAGTACAGCTCGCCCTTCTGGAGCGGCTCATTGAACTTTTGCACGAGCGAGAACACGTACGCCTTCTGCTGGCCGAGCAGCTCCCGCAAATGGGAGCCGCTGCTGGCCCGACAGGGATCGCGATCGTTGTCGGCGAGGCCGCAGCCGGCGAAGGTCTTGTAGATCTGCGTGTCGAGGTCGTTGCGATCGGTGCAGATGAGGAAGGTGAAGTTGCCGCCCACCTTGCGGTGCACCTTCTGGGTAAAGCAGGCCATTGAGTAGCTCTTGCCCGAGCCCTGCGTGTGCCAGAAGACGCCGAGCTTACCCTCGCGCGTGTGCCGGTCTTTCAGCGCCTCCACCGCCCGGTTCACGCCGAGGAACTGGTGGTTGCGCGCGATGATCTTGAGGGTCTTCCCGGCCGACTCGTCGAAGATGATGAAGCTCTCGAACAGGTCGAGAAAGCTCTTCTTTGAGCACACGCCCTTCAGCATCGTCTCCATGTGCACGACGCCGGGCTCGTCCTCGTCGAGCCGCTTCCAGTCGAAGAAGTGCCCATAGCGCGAGGTGATGGAGCCCATCTTCGAGACGATGCCGTTGCCGAGCATCACGATGGCGTTGTGGTGGAAGAGGTGCGGGATCGTGTCCTTGTAGTCGGAGAGGTTCTGGTTGAACGCGGCGCGCAGGTTCTTGTGGACGTTCTTGCACTCGACGAACAGCAGCGGCACGCCGTTGACGAAGCCGGCCACGTCGACGCGCCGCCGATAGAGGTCCCCCTTCACCCACAGCTCGCGCACGGCGAGGAAGTCGTTGTTCTCGGGGGTGTCGAAGTCGAAGACGCGCAGGGTCTTCTTCTGCTGCTGGCCGTCCGCGTCCTTGAAGGCGACCTTCACGCCGTTCCGCAGGATCTCGTGTTTCTCGCGGTTGGTCGCGAGCAACGTCTGGGACGGGCTGTGCTCGACGATCTGCCGCACGGCATCGTCGTAGGCCGCGTCCGGCAGGCCCGGGTTGAGCTCCACGAGCTTCTTGCGCAGCTCACGGGTGAGGACGACCTCCTTCTGGTCCTTGCGTCCGAGGAGGCTGTCGGGGCCGTAGGTCTCGCTGTTCCATGCGAGCACGGAGCGCCAGCCGAGCTGCTTCTCGAGGTAGTCGGCCGTGGGCTGCTGGACGAGGGTGTCCTCGTTCATGGGGCTCATACGGTGACCTCGCCGCTCATGAGTTTGGGGAGGAGGAGGTCGCGGGCGCGTTCAAGCTCGCGGTTCTGATGCAAAAGATTGTCTTGCAGGTCGAGCAATGGTCTGACCGCATCCGCGAAAAGACGTCGCTCGCGTGCGGGCGGAGCCCCCGTCTGCCACTGCTCGATGTGCTTCGGTTTGAGGTGTAGCACCGTCGTCCCCGTCGCGTGTTCCTTTACTTCGTCTGGAAACGTCGAGTAGCGAAGCAAGTAGTACAGCCACTCGGCTGGCACGCCCTCGTTGGGGACGATCTTCACCATATCCATCGAGAAGATCGCCGGCTCATCGACGGTGCGAGGCAGGCGGCCCGCTCGAGCGATCACCATTCGCTCCTGCGTCATATCGGTCACGGCCATGACGATATCGCCGGCGGCCACCGTGTGCTGCGGCTTGTGCGCACCCTCGAAGCGCTTCAGACCATAGGTACGAAAGCCACCGTATCGCTCGATGCATTTCAGGTTCACAAACAGCTTCCCCCCATCCTCAACCAACTCGTCACTCCGGTTGTGCTGCCCCGGCTGGAACGTGACTCCCACCTGCCTCCGAGGTCCGGAGGTGTTAGGAGTCATGCGTGGTGAAGAACATCAAGAGCAAGAAGAAGCGGAACTTCCGGTCTGTCGACGAGAAGGTGGCCATGTTGCGGCGCCATCTCGAGGACAAGGTCCCGGTCTCGGACCTCTGCGACGAGTACGGGCTGCAGCCGAGCGTGTTCTACACGTGGCAGCGCCAGCTCTTCGACAACATGGGCGCCGCGCTCGCTACGGCCGGTGGCGGCAAGAAGGCCGACCCGCGCGCGACGAAGCTGGAGCGCGAGAACGAGGCGCTCAGGGCGAAGCTCGCGAAGAAGGACGAGGTCATCGCCGAGATCTCCGAGGAGCACCTTTCGTTAAAAAAAGAACTTGGGGAGCTCTGAACGGTCGCTGGGTCCCCCACGATGTCCGTGACGAGGTCGTCGATTTCGTCACGGCGTGGGCGGCCAAGACAGGGCTCCCCGTCGTCATGCTCGTCGTCTGGCTCGGCCTGCAGAAGGGCAAGTTCTACGAGTGGAAGAAGCGCTACGGCCGCTCCAATGAGCACAATGGCAGTATGCCGCGCGACCACTGGATCGAGTCGTGGGAACGCGAGGCGATCATCGCCTACCATGCGCGCTACCCGCTCGAGGGCTATCGTCGGCTGACGTTCATGATGCTCGACGACGACGATTGCGACGTCACCGTGAGCCCGACGACGACGTACCGCGTGCTCAAAGGCGCCGGGCTGCTCGACCGATGGAACCGCCGCCCGACGAGGAAGGGCACCGGCTTCGTGCAGCCCATCGGCCCGCACGAGCACTGGCACATCGACATCGCGTACCTGAACATTTCGGGGACGTTCTACTACCTCTGCATGATCCTCGACGGCTACAGTCGCCTCATCGTGCACTGGGAGATCCGCGAGGCGATGACCGAGCTCGACGTCGAAACGATCTTGCAGCGCGCGCGAGAGCGCTTCCCCGGCGTGAAGCCGCGCATCATCTCGGATAACGGGCCGCAGTTCATCTCGCGCGACTTCAAGGCGTTCATCCGCGAGGCGGGCATGACGCACGTGCGAACCTCGCCGTACTACCCGCAGTCGAACGGCAAGCTGGAACGGCTGAACAAGACTGTGAAGACGACGACCATCCGGCCAAAGTCGCCCGAGACCCTCGACGAGGCTCGCCGCGTCGTCGCCGAGTTCGTCGAGCACTACAACAACGTGCGCCTGCACAGCGCGATCGGCTACGTCGCGCCGACCGACAAGCTCGACGGGCGGGAGGAGGTGATCTTCGCCAGGCGCGACCAGAAGCTCGAGGCCGCGCGCGAGCGCCGTCGAAAGCGCCGAACCGCCGCGAAACGCCAGGAGGCAACATGCGCCGCCTGAAGCCCGCGCCCTGCTTGACGCTGAGCGCCTGTCTGCCACCGTCGCCGTCGTCGTCGCCCTCACACGAGGAGCTTGCGACGAGGGGCGACGACGGCGGTGCGGGGAAGCAGACAGGTGGCCCTGCCACCGGAGCCCGAGTCCGAGCCCTCGCTGATGTGTTACGCGAGAGCTTCAACTGTCACGTTCACGTCGAACCAGCACACGGTAGCTCTTGCCGCGAACCACCGTTGACAGGTCTGCCACCCTGCGCCCTTGCCATCCGGCAGGTACGCCATCCACGACCTTCACGTGCTCGTGGCCGGGGAAGCGCAGGTAGACGAACCACTCGCGGTACAGCAGTCGCGCAGTCTCTTCGAGCAGTGCGATGCGGCGGCGGTTGTTTTCGATGAGGTCGTCGTAGCCGACAAGAACGGTCGCGATTGCGCGCTGAACGTCGATCGGTGGGTGTGGTACGGCGAAGTTGCGCAGCACCGTCAGATTGATGTGGGGCACGCCCGACGACGATGCGAGACTCTTTATTCGTTCGATCGCCGCTCTTGAGCGGAAATAGTAGTACAGAAATCTGGCGTCAGCTTTCGCCGAATCCACCGTCATCTTCATCTGGCTCTGCGATACTACGTAGGTTTTGCTGGCTCCGTTATCGGGTACAATGGCGACCTGTCCAAGCGTGCCTCGCTACGTAAACACAAGATCGCCAGGTGCGGCAGTGTTGCCCGACAGATCATCGCGCAGCTTTCTCTCGGACACGAACGCGAAGCTGTCCGTCAGGAGGTATCGCCCTTCGCCCATGTTGCTCCCGCGAATGACCGGGATGCCTTCCGATACATAGTCACTTGATGTGAGCCTTGAACCGAATGGGCCACCTACGATGGCTTGGGGAACGTCTGCCGCCAACGAAGAGAGCTTCGCTTCCGGCCAGATCATACCCCAAGCCCCTCGAAGTTCCGCGCGATCGCCGCCGCCAGCTCGACAGCCTCCTCGTTGAGCCCCTGCAATTCGACGTGGATATCCCGCAGCGCCTCCTCGAAGTCGAAGTCCTCGTCGACCTCTTCCGGCGCCACCCCCACGTAGCGGCCAGGCGTCAGACTCCAATCATTCGCCTCCAGCTCCGCGTGACCGACCAGCTTCACCAGCCCGTCGACGTCCCGCAGCACCGCCTCCGGAAAGCGCGATGTCAGCCAATGCGCCTGCCGCTGGAAGTAGCGAGCCCGCTTCAGTTGCTCGACCGCCCCGTGCCGCGCCTCGTCGGCCGCCTTGCGCAACCGGGAGACATCGCGGCTCGACTTCGGGCCCTCAGAGGCGTCGATGACGCGCGTGGCGAGCTTGAGCACGAGATCGACCTGTTTCACGAGGTCACGGCTCGTCTCCGCCAGCGACGACAGATCCTCGACGGCGTCGATCAGCTTCGAGGGCTTCGGCGCCTTGCCCTTGCGCCACGCGGCCGCCTGACCAGTGGCCTTCTTCGCATATGCCTGCACGTCGGCGCGCAGCTGCGCCAAGCCAGACGCCAGCTCCGCGGCCGGCTCGACTTGCGGCCCGTCGGCCGGCGCGCTCTGCAGGAACGGCAGCAACTGTTCGCGCAGGGCGTCCATCGCCGCGAGCGCTCGCGGCAACGGTGGGCCCTCTCCGTCGACGCTCGCCTCCGCTTCCGCGAGCGTGCGCTCTAGGTAGCTCACGACGAGGTCGACGAACCGCTCCTGCTGGCCGCGGTAGAGCCAGACCACCGCGAGCAGGTTCGAGACCTGCTCGGGGCTGAAGTCGTAGATCTTCCGCGTGACCTTCCGGAACACGTTTCGCGCGTCGAGCATCAGGACCTTGTCCGCGTGCTCCTTCGGCTTGGCGCGATCGAAGAACCAAAGCTCGCACGGGACCGCGCGCGTGTAGAAGAAGTTGCCACGGATGGCGACCATGATGTCGACGTCGCCGGTCTCGATCAGCTTCTGGCGGACCTTCGCCTCGTCACGCCCGGCGCTCGACGCCTGCGAGGACATGACGAAGCCCGCGCGGCCGGTCTCATTGAGGTAGCTGTAGAAGTAGCTGATCCAGAGGTAGTTGCCGTTCGAGACCTTGCCCTTCTTGTTCACGCCGGGGAGCCCAAAGGGAAGCCGCGGATCGTTCTCGACCTTGTCCGCGTCCACCTCGTCGACGTTGAACGGCGGATTGGCCATCACGTAGTCGGCCTCGCCGACGAGCTCGTGCGGGTCCTCGTAGTAGGTGATGGCCTTCTGGATGTCGCCCTCGAGACCGTGCACTGCGAGGTTCATCTTTGCGAGTCGAATGGTGGTGGCGTTCTTCTCGAGGCCGCGGAAGGTCAGCTCGTTCGGCGCCCGCTCCTGCCGCTCGATGAAGTGCGCGCTTTGCACGAACATGCCGCCCGAGCCGCAAGCCGGATCGAGCACGGTGCCGTGGTCGGGCTCGAGCACGTTGGCAATGAATGAGACGATCGACACGGGCGTGAAGAACTCGCCGCCGTCGTGCGCCTTCTCGTTGGCGAACTCCGTCAGGAAGTACTCGTAGATGCGGCCGAAGATGTCGCCGGTCGTCTGCTTCAGCTCGTCGGGGTTCAAGAGCCGCAGGAGCTGGCCGAGTACGTCGTTGTCGAGCTCCTGATATTCAGCCTTTGGCAAGACGCCCTGCAGAGACTCGTAGTCCGCTTCGATGGAGTCCATCGCCTGCACGATGGCCTCGGCGCGGTCGTCCCCGTCACTCAGCGCTACGAGCGAGTCGAACTGCGCCTCGGGCTTCAGGAAGATGGCGCTCTTCTGGGAGAAGTCCTCCTTCGTGAGCGCGCGCGCCTTGCCGCCGCGCGTCGGCAGCGTCGGTTCGATCTCGGCTTTGACCCGCAGGTACCGGCTGTAGGCGTGCCGCAGGAAGATGAGGCCCATGAGCGGCAGGAAGTACTCGTTGCTCGCGTAGTTCGAGTTCGAGCGCAGCGTGTCCGCCGCGGACCAGAGCCGCCGCTCGATGGCTCCGATGTTCTCGAGCTGGCCCGGGACGTCCGCCACCGGCTTGGCCTTTGCCGCCTGCCCGTTCTCGGCCGACCGCGCTGGGCCCCGTTCCTTCACCTTCACCATGAGTGCGCCTCCGCAGCCAAGCTAGCCCGTGCGCGCGACAGCAGATGTCGCGCAGCGGCCGCTCGGGAGTGCAGGTATCGCACATGGCGTCCGCCGACGCCCAGGGACGTGAGACCGATACTGCCCTAGAGGAACCGGCAGCGTCGCCCACGCAAGGCGTCCCTTCTCCCGTGGGAGAAGGGCGGGTTCGGCTGTGCTCAAATGGAGTCGAGGGGATGAGGGAAGGCGGCACCTGACAGACCAGGCGGGCGTTGCGGGCGGCAGCCTGCAGTGAGGGGGAGTTGAGAAGACCGCAACGCGGGCTTCGAGCGGGGGGAGAGGCGAAGCCTTTCCCCCCGTCCCCGTCAGCGCCCCCGTCGTCAACGTGGTCCCCGTCAGCGCACCCGTCCCCGTCAACGAACTCCCGTCGGCGTCGACACACCACCCGCCGCGCCCTTCGGCATGGCGATCGGCTTCGCCGTCGTCGGCAGCAGCAGGTCCATGCTGTGCTGGCCCTTCTTCGCCTGCCCGTGCGTCACGGCGGCGTCGACGATGTGCCCCAGCGCGACGGCGACGCCGAAGAACAGCAGGCTGCCGAGCGCGCCCACCTTCGCCTCCGGATCCGTGGTGACGAGGTACATGAACAGAGACCAGAGCAGCAGCAGCCAGCCGACCGCGGAGCCGAACATCTCGAAGAGCGCGAAGCCGCGATGGCCGAGGTACCAGTCACCGAGGCCCGGCACGACGAGGGAGCGCAGCGCGGCTACCTTCGGGTCCTTGAACTCGGCGCCGCAGCGGCCGCACACCTCGCCGTAGTCGTCCGTGGTCAAAAAGCACGCCGGACACAAATGCTGCGCGCCACCGCTGGCGTTCGGCCGCCCGGGCATCAGCGCCTTGAAGCGCGTCGCCTCCGCCTTCGCGATGCGCGTGTACTGCAAGGAGCCCTTGCCGAGCTTCAGGTTCAGATAGCCGAAGAGCAGGCCGGTCTTCGTCTTCTTCACGCGATCGAGCGCGATCGAATTCGCGAACAAGCGGGGCTTGTGGCTCGTGTCGGTGTGGATGGCGAGCACGCGCCGATCGGTCAGCACCAGCGTCGTGTGGTTCATGTAGTACGTGATCCAGCCGATGGTGACGGCCTCCCACCAGACGTTGCGGATGCCGACCGCGACGTGCCGGATGACCTCGCCGTCCTCGAGCGCGTGGCGCAACACAGGCTCCGCGCGCGCGATCACCTTCGCCTTCTTCTGGTTGCGCTTCTTGACGCCCCAGCCCGTCAGGTTGGGGAACACCTCGTCGAAGCGCAGCTCCAACGACGACGGCAACTGCGCCTGTAGCTCGGCTCTCGGATCCTGATCGTTGGCCATGCGCCCTCCCGCGGACGCGACAGTCTACTTGATCGAGGGGCCTCAGTCGGGCACCCGCATCGACGCAGACGTTCCCTGCACGAGTCCACGGAGCTGCGCCTCTGCCCAGGGGACGGTGAGGTCCCACGCGTCGGCCATGCCACGCGTTGCGGGGGGGCGCTCTAAGCCGAGAGCGTCGCTCGCGACTTCAAACCGTTGGGCAGCCTTGACCGCGGCCACGCGACGGACCGACTCGCTCTTGCTGCTCTGGGCCCATAACCGCACGATGTCATCGACGAAGCTGAAAACAGCGGCCCAGTCCGGCCACGCCAGCCCTTCGCTTTTCACCAACCGTTTCCACGACTCCGGCGAATGGGTCCGATACGCAATGGTATTGCGCTCCGTCCGCGCGTGAACGAGGGCGGAGTCGCCGAGCTCTGCCAGGATGCGCGCGACATTTCGCTTGCTGTAGCCGAGGCCGTGAAGATCCGAGGCGACGAGCCAGCCACCGTCGCGCCCGAGGAGCGCAGCGAGCACGTCTGCGCGGGCGCCCACGCCCGCCAACGCACGAAGTCGAAAGCGAACGAGCGCAGGCCGCGCGGTCGGCAGCGAGAGCGGCTTGATGGTGGCCGCAACGGCTCTCGACGACGATTCGCGGACGTCGCGACCGGTCCAGCGGACGCCGTGAACGCTCAGCGCCGCCGCAAGCTCGGCAAACGCAGCAGACACCTCGCGCGGCGCTAGCTTAACGAGTCCGTGCAAGCGACTCGCCGAGATCCGATCGGCCTGTGACGCACACCAGCGCATCACCTCGCCCCGCAGCCGGGCATCGGTCTGAAACAAGCTGGGCGAGAACACGATGAGCGGCTCAGGATCGAGCGCGACATGCGCGTGGTTACGCAAAACACCCGCTACGCCGAGCTCCGACCAGAGGCTCCAACCGAGATCGCTGGCGAGCTTTGCCGCGGCATTATCCATCGGCGTCTCGAGCGTTGGAACCGACCGCGCCGAAGAGGCCAAGCACCGGCGCGAGCTGAACGTCGCGGAACCCCTCGGAAGGATCGTGGGTGGTGCACCACCCCGCGGCGTCGAGCAGCTCGGTGGCTGTCGGGTGGAGCGCTTGAAGGTCCTGCAGGTGCTTACCCTTCATCGGCCAGTCATCCGCGGCCGCGTAGAGCTTCAATGCGATCTGGTCGACGCGCGCCGCCAGGCGAACCGTTAGTGAGCCGTAGCGGCGCACCTCCGCGCGTGACGCGAAGCCATCGGGTAGACCGGCGTCGAAGAGAGACGTGGGACCGGGGTTCAACCAGTCCGGCGCGAGGTCGAGCGCGGAGGCGACATCGCGAACGGCTTCGTCAAGGTCGGACGGCATCGGCTCGGCGAGCGTCCAGCCGCCATCGACGATGCGCGCGACTACGTCGAGATCCTTCGTCGGACGATCGATATGTCCGGTGAGCAGCAACGCGCCGCCACCAACGACAGCGAGGTCATGAACGGCGTCGCGGTCAGCCAGGAGCTCTCCGAGCATCCGAAGAGCTTCTTCGAGCGTGGCGGCCAGAAACGGCACTGGTAGACTCTACCTCCCCGTCCGAGGACGGATTGTCATCGGGGAGGAGGCAGAGCCCCCTTTCAAACCGTGCGTGCGGATTTCCCGCACACGGCTTACCGAT
>CAYLZW010000193.1:0-11386 GCA_964388085.1 uncultured Myxococcales bacterium
CTGCATCGGCGCGGGTTCCGAAGCGCCGGCGTCGATCACGATCGTGTAATCCATCGCGCCGTGCTCCTTGAGCACTTCCACCACCCCCGCCACCGTCGAATCCTTCTGACCCACGGCAACGTAAATGCAATAGACCGGCTGATCCGTCTGGTGCGTGTATTTCTGGTTGATGATCGCGTCGATGGCGACGGCGGTCTTGCCGGTCTGGCGGTCACCGATGATGAGCTCGCGCTGTCCGCGGCCGATGGGGATCATGGCGTCGATGGCCTTGATGCCCGTCTGCATGGGCTCGCTGACCGGCTCGCGCGCGATGATGCCGGGGGCCTTCGACTCGATGAAGCGGCGCTCGCTGGTCTCGACCGGGCCCTTGCCGTCGATGGGCTGACCGAGGCCGTCGAGCACGCGGCCGAGCAGGGCGTTACCGACGCCGACGTCGGCGATGCGGCCGCTGCGCTTGACCGTGTCGCCCTCGCGGATGCCCTCGAAGGGCCCCATGATGGCGACGCCGACGGAGTCCTCGTCGAGGTTCAGCACCAGGCCGCGCACGCCGGTGTGGAACTCCACCAGCTCGCCCGCCTGCACCTTCTCGAGGCCGTAGATGCGCGCCACGCCGTCGCCGATGGAGAGCACCGAGCCGGTCTCGGCCACCTGCGTCTTCTCGTCGAAGTCGGCGATCTGCTTTCGAATGATGCGAGAGATCTCTTCCGCGCGCAGCTCCATGACTCACTCCCAAATCGTAGGCGACGCCTTGTCGCGCCGAGAAACCGAGAAGCCGAGAAACCGAGAAACCGAGAAAGCAAAGAGCGAACGTGCGCTCAGGCGTTGATGGCGTTGCGCATGCGCTCGAGCTGCGCGCGCACGGTGTTGTCGAAGACCTGACCGCCGATGCGCGCCGAGACGCCGCCGAGCACCTCGGGCTCGACCTCGAGCTCGGGCACCACCTTCTTGCCGGTGCGCTGCTCGAGGGCGGCGACGATCTGCTTCACGGCGCTCTCCTCGAGGACGCGCGCGCTGGTGATCTGCGCGCGCACGCGGCCGATGCGCTCATCGACCTCGCTCTGGAAGGCGCTCGCGATGGACGAGAGGTACTGGAAGCGCTCTTTGTCGACGAGCAGCGCGAGCACCTGGCGCGTGACGGCGTGGAAGCCGTGCGCTGCGGCGATGTCCTTCAGCACCTTGTGGCGCAGCTCGGCGGAGAAGATCGGGTTCAGCATCGCCTGGCGGAAGTCGTTGTTGCCGCTGCGCTGCTCGAGCAGCTCGGCGAGGCCGGAGAGCTCCCCCTCGACCTGCTGGAAGGCCTTCAGGCTGGCGCTCGCGTCCGCTCCGTCAGCGAGGACGAGCGCGAGGGCGCGGGCATAGCGTCGACCGATGGTGCCGTCTTGCATGTCGCTCTCTCAAGTCGTTCAGAGGGTCCGCACAGTCCTTCGGAAACAGGCCGCGTCAGGCCGCCGCTAGGGGCGGGCGACGTCGGCCAGGAAGGCCTTCTCGAGGCGGTGGTGGTCGTCGCTCCCGATGGCGCCGCGCAGCGTCTCCTCGGCCATCTCGAGGGAGAGCTTCGCAGCCTCCTGCTTGAGGGCCTGCTGCGCGCGATCCATCTCGGCGGCGATGGTGTCCTCGGCGTCCTTGGCGATGCGCTCGGCGGTGGCCTTGCCCGCCTGCTCGAGGCGGCGCAGCTCGGCCTCGCCGCGCGCGCGGAAGTCCTGCTTGAGCGCGTCCACCTCAGCGTCGAGGTTCGCGAGGCGCTCCTCGTACTCGCGCGCCTTGGCCTCGGCCTCGGCGCGGGCCTGCTTGGCCTCCTCGAGCGCGTGGCGCACCTCGTCGGAGCGGGCGGACAGATAGGTCGTGAGCGGCCGGCGGATGGAGGCGTACAGGATGGCGAGGAAGGTCGCGAAGGTGACCATCATCCAGCCGAGCGCGGGCGCCTCGGCGTTGGTCTCGCTCAGCGCGCCCCACCAGTTCTCGACGTGCGGCGCGTGATGATCGCCCTCGCCGTTCGCCGCCAGGGCGACAGCGGGCACGAACAGGCTCGTGTTGACGACGACGGCGCTGAACAGCAGTGACTTTGCGGTGGACGACATTGCCTTGCACACGTTCGACACCATGGGCCTTCGAGAGGCCCTCGCTCAGGCGGCGTGCCCGAGCACCTTCTTGACGATCTGGTCGGAGATGGCCTTCGCATCGTCCTTGAGCTTCGCCTTCACCTCCTCGGTGACGGCGAAGAGGTCAGCCTGCGCGTCCTCGAGCCGCGCGGCCGCCTTCTTGCGCGCGCCCTCGGTCAGCTCGCGCTCCTTCTCGAGCCCCTTGTTGCGCAGCTCGTCGAGGATGCGGCGCGCCTCCTCCTGCGCCTCGGCCAGCCGCTTGTCGACGACGCCGGCCTTCTGGCTCGCGCCCTCGCGCAGCTGACGCGCCTCGTCGGACGCGCCCTCGATGCGCTTCTCGCGCTCGTCGTACACGCGCATGAGCGGCGCGAAGAGCACCGTCGACAGCCACGCGAGCAGCAGCAAGAACGCGATGAGCTGCAGGAAGACTGTGGCGTTGAGCTCCACGGAACGCGCCTCCTCAAGACTGAGGCGGGTGGCTACAGGCGACGACGGGGGGTGTCAAGGAGAGCAGCGTCGGTAACGGCACCGAAAGGCTGACCATTCCGGGCCGGCGGCGCCACGCTGGGGGGCCTTCGCATCGGGCTGTGTGCCGGAGCGACGCCGCTCGACGGGTCACGGGGCCAGCAAGGCCAGCAAGAGCAGGTTCAGGCCAAACGCCCCGGCGACGACCACCAGCCAGTACACGAGGTGGCTCGGCACCGCGGAGTGAATGCTCAGGCCGTAGTCGTGCAGCAGGCGGCGCATATCGCCTGGGCGATGCAGCGAGCGTACCGACGCGCAGCCAGCCGAGCGCTCAGCCGGCGCGCGGCCCTTCGGCGTAGGCGGGAGCGACGCCGAGCCGCGGGAAGCGTTGCCCGAGCCACTCCTCGAGCTGGCGGTTGACCAGCGCGGGGAACTCGACGGCCGCGTAGTGCGTGCCGCCCGGGATGACCTTCAGCTCACAGTCGGGGATCTGCCGCGCCATCTGCTCGGCGACGGCGAACGGCGTCATGCGATCGTTGGTGCTCGCGAGCAGCAGCGTCGGACAGCGGATGGTCGGCAACACATCGCGCGCGTCGTGCTCGCCGAGCTTCTGCAGCGCCTCGAGGTACAGGTGCATGTCGAGCTTCTTGAAGTTGCCCGCCATGTCGCGAAAGACCTCGCGGTCGAGGTCGTGGTGCACGAGGCCCACGCGGGACAGCGTCGGGATGAGGTGTGGGAGATCCACCGCCCAGCGCACGGTGCGCGTCACCATGCCGTCGATGTGCTGCAGCCGCTTCAGCAGCGCCGGCGTGATCTCCTTGAGCCGCGAGGTGCCCGCCAGCGTCTCGTAGGGCTTGCCGGCGACACCGTTGTGCAGGATGAGCCCTTCGAACAGCTCGGGCTCGTGGCGCAGCGACTCGATCAGGATCTGCACGCCCTTCGACCAGCCGAGCGCGAAGCAGCGCTCGACGCCGAGCACCTTCTGCAAGAGGAAGATGCCGTCCCGCGCGTTGTGCTCGACGGAGAGGCCGTCGTACCCCGTGAGCGGACGTCCCGACGTGTAGATGCCGCGGTAGTCCCACGAGATGAAGCGGAAGGTGCTCCAGAAGCGATGGATGATGAAGCGGAAGGCGCTGTAGTTGCCGCCGAGCCCGTTCGCGAGCAGCAGCGGGACGCCGTCGGGGTTGCCCATGAGCTGGTAGCCGATGGGGGTGCCGTCGTAGCTGACGAAGGTCTTCTGCTCGGCGGGCGGCCGATGACTCGGGGCGTGCGTGGCGGGCGCGGACATGGAGCGTTCCTCCAGGCCAAGCTTTAACAGGCTGGTGAAAAGCGCCACAAGACGTCTTCCGTAGGCTGACGAGCGCCTCCTCTTCGTGTCGACGGGATCCGCTCATTGGAGCGAGCCCGCCCGCGCTCCCTCGCCTGCGCGCCGCGCCGGCCGCGCGTGCTCGCGAATCCACGAGCGATCCTCGACGAGGACGCTAGGATGACCCGCCTTGCTGATGACGCTCCCTCGCGAACCCCTGCTCGACTCCGCGCACTACCGCCGCTTCTTGGCGGGCGCGCACCCGCGGCTCGCGCTCTCCGACGAGCGCCTGCCGGTGCCGAGCTACGTCGCGCCGCTCGACGTGCGCGAGCCCATGCTGCCGGGCTTTTTCAAGCAGGCCCTGGCGCTCGGCGTGAAGATCGCGCCCTCCCAGGTGAAGCCGCAAACGCTATTTCTCGGCACCCCCTTCGAGCGCTACGACCAGAGCGGCCTGCTCGACGACGTCGGTGAGCCCGGCGTGCTCGCCGAGCGCGCGCGCACAGAGGCCGAAGAGCAGGGCCTCGAGCTCGTGGTGGCGACCTGCGTCTCGCCGAACCACCCGTCGCTGCCGCGCTGGCTCGAGGCTGGCTTTCACGCGCTGCCGAGCTTCCCGGACACCGTCGTCACGCTCGCGGGCGCGGGCCTCGACGACCATCTCGCCACGCTGCCGAGCGAGGACCGGAGCGGCATCCGCCGAAACAAGAAGCGCTTCGAGCGCGCCGGCCACCGGCTCGAGCGCCTGTCGTCGTCGAGCGAGGTGGCGGACACGCTGTACCAGAGCTACCTGCCCTTCTTCGAGCGCGCGAGCGTGAAGTGGCTGCCGCATACGCCCGCCTACTTCGCCGGCGTGGCCGCGCTCGACGAGCGCGTGCGCCTGACCGTGGCCCGCGATCCCGACGACGCCATCATCGGCTTTTTGCTCTCGTTCGAGGACGAGCCCGACGAGGCCGGCCGGCGCGTGCTGCACGCGGGTCGCATCGGCGTGCTGCCGAGCTTCTACAAGCAGGACGCCGTGTACTTCCGCCTGCTCTACCATGTGCTCGAGGAGGGCTTCGCCACCGGCTGCACGCACGTGAGCCTCGAGCCCACGGCCTACCGCACCAAGCGTCACCTCGGCGCACGCCGGCGGCGGATGGTGAACCTGGTGTTGGGTGTCTCTCCGCGCTGGCGGCTGTTGCTCTCGACGTGCCACGGCATCGGACGCCGCCTGCTGCGCCACCTCGACCAGCGCAGCACGCTGGAGCGCGTGTACTAGGGTGGCCGCGATGGCGAGGTGGGCCTCGGGTACCGTCCCAAAACCTACCTGCACCTCCAGCCGTGCATTGACAGGCTCGCCCGAACCGGAGAGATCACGAACCCTGCCGCGGCCGCCCCGGCCCGGTGACACCGAGAGGGGAGGGTTCCTCCGCGAGGAACGCTCCCTCCGCACGCGCCGCGATGGCGTAGGACCTGTGCAGCCGCGAGGCTGCGGAGGGCCGCACGAAGGATTTGAACCATGCAGACCAAGAGCTATTCGGCCGCCGAGGTCCAGCGCCGCTGGTACATCGTCGACGCGGAGGACGTCGTGCTCGGCCGCCTGTCGAGCCGCGTCGCGTCCATCCTGCGCGGCAAGAACAAGCCGACCTTTACCCCGAACGCGGACACGGGCGACTTCGTCGTCGTCGTGAACGCCGAGAAGGTGAAGGTCACCGGCAACAAGGAAGAGACGAAGGTCTACCACCGCTACACCGGCTACGTCGGTGGCGTGCGCACGGTCAGCGTTCGGAAGCAGCGGGAGACCCACCCCGAGCGCATCATCGCGCACGCGGTGAAGGGCATGCTCCCGAAGGGTCCGCTCGGGCGGCAGATGTTCAAGAAGCTGAAGGTCTATGCGGGCCCCGAGCACCCGCACAAGGCGCAGCAGCCCGAAGCACTCAAGCTCTAAAGCCCTTCTTCTCGGCACGCGCCTCACTGCACGGCGCCGACCCCCCATCTCACAGGTAAGAGGACGATACTCATGGCGGATACTCGCTACTACGCGACCGGCCGGCGCAAGGAAGCCGCGGCGCGCGTTTGGATCAAGAGCGGCTCTGGCAAGGTCAGCATCAACGGTCGAGAGATCACGGACTACTTCAAGCGTGAAGTGCTGCGCATGATCATGCAGCAGCCCATCGAGGCCTCCGAGACCCAGGGCGCCTACGACATCTTCGCGACGGTGCGCGGCGGAGGCCTCTCGGGGCAGGCCGGCGCCATCCGTCACGGCGTCGCGCGCGCGCTGGTCAAGGCCGACGAGGGCCTGCGCAGCAAGCTGAAGAAGTTCGGCTACCTGACGCGGGACTCGCGCAAGGTCGAGCGCAAGAAGTACGGCCGTCCGAAGGCCCGTAAGCGCTTCCAGTACTCGAAGCGCTAGTCACCCGCGCTTTTCACGACGACGCTCAGCGAGCTCTTCTGTCGAGGACAGGGCTCGTTGGGCGTCGTTTTGCGTGCTGCTTCGCCATGGGCCGAACCGCCTCCGCTCGCTCCGAGCGCCCTGCGCGAAATTTTTACGCGACGCCGCCACGCCGCGACGCCGGCCAGGACCTCCGCGGGGTTTTCCGTTGCGGCGTGGCGGCGTGGCGTGAGAATCCTTGCTCATGTCGCACCTGCCACCTGCAGCTCTCTCGATCGTGTTCCTCGTCGTCGTCAGTGGCTGCACGCCGGGGCCGCTCGACAGCGCGGCCGCGGACGTGACGCTCACGCTGGGCGACCAGACGCCGCTGCGGCTCATCCACGAGCCGGGCCTCAGCGAGGTGCGCTTGACGCCGCCGGTCGGCGGTGTGGTGGAGCTCAGCTTCACGTACAACGACCCGCTCGTCGACGTCACGCTGCGCACGAACGCGGACGAGGTGAGCGAAGGGGCGATCGTCACGCTGCCGGTGGAGCCGTCCGTGCTCTCGCTCACGGTGCTCTATGACGACGTGGAGTACCGCTCCGACCTGAGCGCGTCCGCCCTGATCGACGTGGGCGCCTCGGGTACGATCGAGCTGCAGGCGCTGCTGGTCGACGATGAGACGGGCGCCGCCGACGTCAGCGCGCTCATCGACGCGACGCTCGTGTCGAGCGACAACGCCGAGCTGCGCGTGGAGGGGTTCGTCGAGGACGGCCTCGCCGGCGACGCGCCCTGAGCTAGCGCTGGGCCGAGCTCAGCCGAAGCTGGAGCCACAGCCGCAGGTGCGGCGCGCGTTCGGGTTCACGAACTTGAAGCCGGCGCCCTGCAGCGTGTCGACGTAGTCGAGCTCGGTGCCCTTCAGGTAGTTGGCGCTGAAGGTGTCGGTGACCACCTTCACGCCGCGCACGACGGTGGCGACGTCATCGTCGTCGACCTCGTCGGTGAAGTTCAGGCTGTACTCGAAGCCGGCGCAGCCGCCGCCCTTGACGCCGACGCGCAGCATGTCGCCGTCCTCGGCGTCGGTCTCGTCGATGGCCGCCTTCACCATCTCGATGGCCTTCGCGGTGATGCTGATGGGGAACTCCTCCGGTCGCACGGCCTCGCACTCGAGGGCGTTCAGCACGGAGAGGTCGACGGCAGGCTCGTCAGCGGGCGTCTTGTCGAACGGCGTGATGGAGATGGTCGTCACGGCAGCACCTGTACCACTCTTCGTCGGTTGCTCAATGCAGCAGATCCTGTTCGCGCAGCGCCTCGAGGTAGGCCTCCTCCGTCGGAGGCTCGTGGCTAGAAACCCTGTGGCTAGGAACACTATACTCGCCGCCGAGCCAGCGACCGAGATCCGCCATCTTGCAGCGCTCCGAGCAGAACGGGAGGTAGGGCGGGCGACCTGCTCCGCTCGGCGAGACGAAGCGCGACTTGCAGGCGGGGCAGGACAGCTTTCGCGGCGCTGGCTCTCGAGTCACATCATCTCCCGTGGCAGGCGACGCCAAGATGGCGAACCCGCAACCGACCCTGAAGATCTGCTAGCTTGCGGCTCGAGCTGCAAGGCGGGGCCTCGAGGGAAGCACGAGCGATGACTGATGGTGCCATCCGGCCGCTGAACGTGCCGCTGCTCTGCTGGCACGAGTCCACCTGCTCGGCGCGCACGGACCCGCTCGTGGCGCTCGCCCAGGACGCCGGCTTCATCGCGACGGATCGGCCGGTGCCGGTGGGGACGCCGGTGTTCCTGGAGCTCGCGCTCGGGCACGCCAGCAACGCCGCGCGGGCGCAGATCGACGGCGTGGTCGTGTCCGGCGACGCGCCGGTGGAGATGGCGGGCTTCGTGGTCCGCTTCGTCGACGTGGACAGCGCCGTGCTGACGTGGATCGAGCGGCACCTGCAGTCCGCGGCGCAGAAGAAGGCGGCCGCCGCGCCGCCGCCGTCGTCGCCGAGCGCGCCTTTGCCCGCCGCCGCGAGAGAGCCCCCGCCCTTCGAGCCCGCGGTCGCCGAGCCCGCGCCAGCGCCGCCCGCTGCCGCCGCACAGGCCGCCTCGCGGCGCGAGGCCAGCCTGCCTCGTCGCCTGCCGCCGCCGCTGAACGCGCCGCTCGCGGACGACGCCTGGGGAATGCCGCCGAGCACCGCGGCCAGCCCCTTCGCCTCTCGCCCGCCGGCCACGAGCCCTCGGCCGCCCCCGCCGGCCGCCGCCCGAGAAGCGCTGCCGCCGCCGCCGGGCGCGCGCGTGATCGCCGGCCTCGAGGAGCTCGAGGAGCTGCCGGAGGTGGCCGACTTCGCGGAGATCGAGGACGTCGAGCCCACGTCTCCGCCGCTGTCGCCGCCGCTGCTCGCGGAGCCGACGGGCGCCAGCGCGCCGGCCGCGGTCATGCTGCCGAGCGAGGTGCGCTTCGAGCCCGATCCGGCACGAACGACGACCGAGGGCCCTTTCGATGCCCCCGGCGAGGCCACTGCGCCCGAGGCCGCCGCGGCGGGCTTTTCGTTCGACGCCGACGACGAGACCGCGCCGCCCGAGGCCGCCGCGGTGGGCTTCTCGTTCGACGCCGACGACGAGGCCGCGCTGTCCGAGGCCGCGCTGTCCGAGGCCGCCGAGCAGGAGCCGCCGCTGCCCTCGCTCGACCTGCAGGTGGCCGAGGCGCTCGGGGATCTGCCGGAGCTCGCGGATCTGCCGGAGGGCGACGAGCTCGCCGCCATGGACGACGCCTTCGGCAGCTCCTTCGCGCCGTGGGGCGAAGCGCCGGCCGGCGCCCCGAGCGCGCCCGAAGACCCGTTCGCGCTCGATCTGCCGGATGTCGGGGAGTCGCTCGAGCTCGCCGAGCGGGACGATCCGCCGGCGCCGCCGGCCCCCTCGCTCGCGCCGGACGCCGCGGCGGGCGCGCACTCGTGGGACGCGATCCCGCTGCCGCCCGCGGCCGATGCGCTCGCGCCCCCGGCCGCCGACGACGGCTTCGATCCCTTCGCCGACGCCGACGCCGAGCCCGTCCTGCCAGAGGCCGCGGCGCCGCTCGTGTCCGATCAATTCGCGGACAAGGCCGACGCCGACCCCGCTGACGATCTCGACGTGGACGTGTTCGACGACGGCGGCGATCCGCAGCAGCTCGCGCCGCCCCCGCCGCTGAAGCCGCGCGACGACCTGCCCGGCCTCGCGGACGCCGGCGTCGGCTTCTCGAACCCGTTCGCGCGGGCCGCGCGGGGCCTCGCCGCGGCCGACGCCGACGACGACGGCGCTGCCCGCGGCTTCCCAGCCGCTCCCGGAGGGCCCGCGCCTTCGCCGAGCGCCGAGACGATGCCGTGGGGCCTCGATCGCGCCGGCGTCATCGCGGCCGAGGGTGCCGCATCGGCTCCCGGGACCGACGCCGAGAGCGTCACCCCGACCTTCGGCACCCGCCAGGAGCCCCTCGCGGCGCCCGCCGCCGCCTCCTGGGCGCCCGCACACGACGCTTCGCCCGCGTCCTTTGGCAGCACCGCCCCCTATCCGCTCGCGGCGGGGCCCCCCCACCCCGCCGCCCAGCAGGCGCCCGGCGGCGCCGCGACCACCTTTCCCGACACCGAGCGCTACTCGCTCGCGCCCGGTGGGCCGGCCCTGCGCTCTCCCGCGCCGGCCCTCGACGAGCCCCCGGAGGCGAGCGAGCAGCGCACGCCCACGCTCGAGTTCCCGCAGCCAGGGCCGCCGAGCTCTCCGGTGCCGCCGCCGTCACACACGCCGACCCTGCGCGAGTTCGCCGCGGTCAACCCGCCGGCCGCGGGGAGCCCGGCGAGCGCGCCGCTGAGCGTGGCCCCGCTCGCCATGCCGGCCGTCAGCGGCTTCGAGGAGGATGACGTCGTCGAGGTCTCGACCACCTCCCAGATCGTGCGCGCGGGCGAAGGCGGCCTGTCGGCGCTGCTCGCCAAGGACAAGGCCGCGCGCTTCGACATGCCCGTGCAGTCGGTCACCGGCGGCCCCGGCACGCTGACGGTCGAGAGCGAGGCCTTCCGCGAGCCGAGCCGCGAGCTCGATCCGTTCTCCACCTTCCGCGGCGGGGCCGGCAGCGCACAGGCGCCGGGGCAGCCGCTCCCTCCGCAGCCGTCGACGTCACCGGCGCCGCTCCCGGCCACGGCGGCGCAACCCGCCGTGTGGTTTCCGGGCGCGCCACAGCGGGCCCCCGACGAAGGGCCGCCGACCGGCGTGTTCGGTCCGGGCGGGCGTCCCGCCGAGGCCTGGCAGGTCCCTCCGCCGAGCTACGCCCCGCAGCCGAGCGCGCCGAGCGAGCCCGACGAGCTGCCCCTCGTCACCGGCATCACCGTGCTCGAGGACGCCGGGGAAGACGAGCTCCCCCTCGTCCAGGCCCTGCCCCTCGAGGAGGAAGCGCCGCCGACCGCGCCGGAGCCGTGGGTGGTGGGCGGCCCCGGCCGAGACCCGGAGCGCTGAGCATCCAAGCGGTACCCCTCGAGGGCCCTGCTCCTCGAGCGCCCGACTCCTCGAGCGCCCTACTCCTCGAGAGCCCTACTCCTCGAGAGCCCTACTCCTCGAGAGCCCTACTCCTCGAGAGCGCTGTAGACGAGCAGGCTGATGCCGGTCGCGAGCCCCGCGGCCGCGACGACGCCGAGCACCGAGCCGAGCACGATGTCGCCGAGGATCGCGTCGTCGAGCTCCACGCGCCGCTCCGGATCGGTCTCGCTCGCGAGCTGCCCCTGCAGGTTCACGAGGTCGAGCCAGAAGATGCCCGAGCCCGCGGCCATGAGGACGCCGCCGCCGAGCGAGAGCATCATCCACGCGGGGTGCACGGGGCCCATGGCGGCCGCTTCCTGCTCGCGCTCGAGGCGCGTCACGGTGCCCTCGGCGGCCGGCTCGATGCGGTAGGGCTCCTCGGGGCTGCCCATGCGGCTCGGTCCGTTGTTGGCCGCGTCCCAGACCTCGACGTAGTACTCGAAGCCGCGCTTCTGGGTGCCGTCCGGCAGGCGCGCGATGAACAGGCCGCCGGTGCCGGGGTTCAGCGCGGCCTTCATGAACGCGGGCTCGCCGAGGGGCCGGAAGTACACGTGCGCTCGCTCGACGCCGCTCCAGTCGTCGGTGATGACGGCCGTGACCATGGGCGCCGTGTTCGGGCTGCTGGCGGCGACGGCGACGTCCTCGATGAG
>CAYLZW010000194.1:0-11312 GCA_964388085.1 uncultured Myxococcales bacterium
TGGCCTCGACCTTCCGCAGCACGCGCACGCCGAGCGGCAGGTACGTGTAGATGCCCGCGGCGACCTTGCGGATCATCCCCGCGCGCATCATGAGCCGGTGGCTCGTCACCTGCGCGTCGGCGGGGGTCTCTTTGACGGTGGGGATGAGGAGCTGCGAGTAGCGGTGCATCGGGCCTCCTATCGACGAGGGCACGCCATAGCAGAGGACGAGGGCGCGGTCGCTGGGAATGGCGCGGGTGAAGCTACGACGGCGGCGCACGCCTGCCGGGCTCTTGATGCGCGCGCTCGAGGGAGGACGGGGGGAAAGGCTTCGCCTCTCCCCCCGCTCCGAGCCCGCTGCGCGGTCTCGTCGACTCCCCCTCACTACGGGCTGCCGCCCGTAACGCCCGCCTGGTCCGTCCGGTGACGTCGGATCTCCGTCGGCCGCGTCCGTCAACCCTCGACTGCATGCGGCACAGCCGTCACAGCCCGCCTTCCCTCAACCCCTCGACTGCATGTGAGCGCAGCCGTCACTGCCCTTCTCCCACGGGAGAAGGGCTCCTCATTGATCGCATCTCGCTGCCTCGCCTCTCAGTGTTCAGCCTTCATCATCGAGCGTCAGGAGCTCGGTCGTCGACGTCAGCAGCCTCCCCCCGAGGCGTCGAGGGATTTGGGGCCTGGTCACGTCGAGGATCGATCGAACGATGCTCGATGACGAGAACTGCTCACGGAGCGGAGAGGCTGCGAGAACGGAGCAATGAGCGGCCCTTCTCCCGTGGGAGAAGGGCGGGCTCGGCTGCGCTCGAATGAAGTCGAGGGGTTGAGGGAAGGCGGGTTGTGACGGCTGCGCTCGCATGGAGTCGAGGGGTTGAGGGAAGGCGAAGGGCTGTGACGGCTGCGCTCGAATGAAGTCGAGGGGTGAGGGAAAGCGGGCTGTGACGGCTGCTCTCGAATGAAGTCGAGCGTTGAGAGACCCGACGGACATCCGACGTCACCGGACGGACCAGGCGGGCGTTGCGGGCGGCAGCCCGCTGTGAGGGGGAGTCGAGAAGACCGCAACGCGGGCTTCGAGCGGGGGGAGAGGCTTCGCCTCTCCCCCCGACTGCGTCGGCCCCTCCTCGCATCGGATTGTGACGCGGAGCCTTACGGTATGGTCCCCGCCGGAATGACGCTGACGCGCCGAGACCTGCTGCGAGCGAGCGCGCTCACCCTCGGGACGGCCCTGGTGCCGTTTTCGGCGCGAGCGGAGCAGATGGTCCGCATCGCCGTCGGGCGCTTCCGCGACAAGCTGTCCATCGACGGCGGCGGCATGGTGGTGCGCGGCGGCGACGGCAGCGTGCTGACGGACAAAGGTCCGGTGACGCTCTCTTCCGACGACAGCGGCATCCGGCTCGGCGGCCGGCGCATCCCGCACGACCTCTTGCGCGTCTCGAGCGACGACACGCTCACGCTGCGGGGCCACACCTACCGTCGCTACCTCGAGGTGAGCTGGCGCTCCTACCGCGGCCGGCCCGAGCTCCTCGTCGTGCATCCGCTGCCGCTCGAGACCTACGTGCTCGGGGTCGTGTCGAGCGAGCTGCCGAAGCGCTGGCCCTATGAGGGCCTGAAGGTGCAGGCCGTCGCCGCGCGCACCTACGCCGTGTGGCAGAAGTATCGGCGCCTGGAGCTGCCGTACCACATGGAGTCGACGGTGCTCGATCAGGTCTACCACGGAGCCCAGCGCGAGCACCCCGACGCCGAGCGCGCCGTCGTCGAGACCTACGGCAGCGTGCTGACCTGGGGGCGCCGGCCCATCGAGGCCTACTTCCACTCGACCTGCGGCGGACACACCGAGAGCGCCGAGGAGGGCTGGGGCCGCTCGCTGCCCTATCTGCCCGGGAGCGAGTGCGGCTTCTGCGGCAAGGCGCGGCTCTACTCCTGGCGCGAGGAGGTCTCGCGCGCCGACATGGACAAGGCGTTCCAGCGCGTGCTCGGCCAGAGCGTCGAGGACCTGCGCGTGATCTCGAAGACGCGCACCGGACGCGTCAAGAAGCTCGAGCTGATCGGCGCGAGCAAGCGCGCGCGCGTGAACGGCGGCGATCTGCGCCGCCTCGTCGGGTACAGCCGCATCTGGTCCCTGCAGCTCACCAAGATGGAGCGGAGCGCGAAGGGCTTTCTGTTCGAGGGGCGGGGCGCCGGTCACGGCGTCGGCATGTGTCAGTGGGGTGCGCGCGGAATGGCTGAGGCGGGCCACTCGCACGACGTCATCCTGCAGCGCTACTACCCCGGCGCGAAGCTCACGAAAATGTACTGAGCCGCGGCCGCGAGCGCGTAACGGCCCCGGGGCCGGCTATGCTGCGTCGCGATGAAGCGCTCCCCCACACCTCTCCTGCCCCTCGTCCTCGTCCTCGTCACGGCTTGCGCCTGTGCCTCGTCGTCGAGCGGCGTCGCGCGCGAGCCCGCGGCGGTGACGACCCGCGCGCCCGAGTCGTCACCCTTCTCCAAGCGAGCCGAGGCCCATCGGCTGACGTTCCTGCACACCTCGGACAACGAGAGCGACCTGCTCGGCAGCGAGCGCGACGACGCGGAGGCCGCCCCGCACGGCGGCGTCGCGCGCGCGGTCACCTTGGTGCGGGCCCTCGCCGAGCGCGCCGGGGAGCCGGTCGTCGTGCTCGCGGCCGGCGACACCTGGATGCCCGCTCCCGAGCTGCGGCTCTCCCTCGACGGCAAGAACGCGGTGATGGCGAGCAACACGCTGCTCGGCTACCGCGCCTCGGCGCTCGGCAACCACGAGTGGGACCTCGGCGACGCCTTCCTGGCCGAGCAGCTCGAGGACGCCTCCTATCCGTATTTGAGCGCGACCATCGACGTCACGCAGGGGCCGCTCGTCGAACGGACGCTCAGCGCGGAGCAGCTCTCGTCGGCCGGCCCCTGGGCGCGGGAGTCGGCCGGCAAGCTCTTGCCGCGCACGCGCCTTTGCGTCGGCGCGCTCGCGCCCCCGTCCGCGGCGGGTCCGGCGGCGCTGTCCCGCTGTCAGGGTGTCGTCGTCGGCGTCGTCGGCGCCACCACGGAGCAGCTGCGCGGCATCTCCAACGTGCCGGACCATGTCGGGCTCGCGTCCTCTCTCGACGAGGTGCGCGCGCGCGTGCAGGCGCAGGTGGACGCGCTCGAGGCCGAGGGCGTGCACGTCATCGTGCTGCTCTCGCACCTCCAGGACGTGCGCAAGGAGATCCGCCTCGTCGAGCAGGGCCTCACCGGCGTCGACGTCATCGTCGCGGGCGGCGGTGACAACCGGCTCGCGAGCACGCAGCACAGGCTGCTGCCCGACGACGAGCCGGACCGCCGCTGCGCGAGCGCGCCGGACGCTTGCTACCCGCTCGTGCTCTCGGCCGAGGACGGGCGCGCCGTGCTCGTCGTCGCCACCGACGGACAGCTCCGCTACGTCGGCGCGCTCAGCGTCGGCTTCGACGAGCGCGGCGACGTCACGGGCGTGTCCGCGGGCTCCCGCCCCTGGCCCGTCGACGAAGAGTCCCTGCTCGAGCTGCGCGCGGCGCCGGTGGCGGAGGCGGTCGCCTTCGAGTCGCGCGTGCACGACGAGCTCGTGCCGCGCGCCACGCCGTTCGCCGAGGTGGCCCTGTTCCTCGAAGGCCGCCGGGACGCGGTGCGCAACCGGCAGACCAACCTCGGCGACCTGAGCGCCGACGCCATGCTGTGGGCGGGACGACGTCACGCGCCCGAGGGTTACGCGCCCGCCTTCGCGCTGCGCAACGGCGGCGGCATCCGCGCGCCCATCGGACACCTGCGCGTGAACGACGACAAGTCGAGCTTCACGCTCGAAGGGGGCCCCCTCCGGCCCATCGACATCGAGAGCGCGCTGCGCTTCGACGGCGACATCGTCATCGTGCGCACGACGCACGCGGTGCTGCGCGAGACCTTGGAGGCCGCGCTGCGCGGCGCCGGCAGCGCGCGCGGACAGTTCCCGCAGGTCAGCGAGCAGGTGCTGCTCGAGTACACGACGAACGCTGCCGAGCAGCAGCAACGCAGCGCCGATGGCCACGTCACCGGCGTCGCGTGTCCGGGCGCGCGCGTGCGCACGCTGAAGCTGCGCGGGGCGGACGGCGACGTCGTCACCGTCGTCGAGGACGGGCGCCTCCCGACCCCCGACGCGAAGGTCGACTTCGTCACCTTGTCGTTCCTGGCCGAGGGCGGCGACGGCTGGTTCCCGGGACGCACGGACGCGCTCGAGAGCGTCACCCTCGCGCGCGAGGGCGGCGACGTGACCGAGCAGTGGACCTTGCGGGCGTTCATCGAGAACCTCATGAAGCAGCGCCGATGGAACGGCGGCGTCCGGTGGCGGGATCCCGTCGTTGGCCAGCCGGACACGTTCACCCGCATCAAGCAGCTCGACGTCGTCATCGAGGCGGGCGGCGACGCTTGCCGGCCGTGACCGCGCCGGCGGCGAGCTGCTATACCGCTGCCACCTTGGCCCGTGACGACGACCGCCTGTCCTCCTACGCCTTCGAGCTGCCGCCCGAGCTGATCGCCGAGCGCCCCCTCGAGGACCGCGCCTCCTCCCGCCTGCTGCACCTGCAAAAGGGAGGCGGCCCGCCGCTGCACCGCCGCTTCCGCGAGCTGCCGTCGTTGCTGAACGAAGGGGACGCGCTCGTCGTCAACGACACCCGCGTGTTCCCCGCGCGCCTGTTCGGCGAGAAGGCGGAGTCCGGCGGCCGCGTGGAGGTGCTGCTGTCGCGAGCGGAGGACGACGGCACCTGGATCGCGCTCGTGTCCGCCAGCAAGAAGCCGAAGCCCGGCGGCCGCATCGTCTTCGGCGGCACCGCCGGCGGCTTCTCGGAGCCGTTCTTCGCCACCGTGCTGGACCGCGTCGAGGACGAGCCCGGCGCCTACCGCCTGCGCTTCGAGGGCGACGCGCTGCGCTACGCGGAGCTGTGCGGCCATGTGCCGCTGCCGCCCTACCTGCAGCGTGAGGACGACGACGACGATCGAGAGCGCTACCAGACGGTCTACGCCGATCCCGCGCAGCGAGGGGCCGTGGCCGCGCCGACCGCGGGCTTTCACTTCGACGACGCCATCCTCGCCGCGCTGCAGGAGAAGGGCGTGCGCCTCGTGAAGGTGACGCTGCACGTCGGGCCAGGCACGTTCCTGCCGGTGCGCAGCGACGACGTCACGGAGCATCGCATGCATCCGGAGCCCTGGCAGATGACGCGGGCGGCGGCGGACACGCTCAACGAGGTGCGCGCCACGGGCGGCCGCATCGTCGCCGTCGGCACCACCGCCGTGCGGACGCTCGAGAGCGCCTACGACGACGACGCGGGCGAGCTGCGCGGCGGGAGCGGCCTCACCCGTCTGTTCATCCGCCCGGGCTATCGCTTCCGCGCGGTGGACGCCCTCGTGACGAACTTCCACCTGCCGGAGTCCACGCTGCTGATGCTGGTCGCCGCCGTCGTCGGCCGTGAGCGGATCCTCGCCGCCTACGCCGAGGCCATCCGCGAGCGCTACCGCTTCTACTCGTACGGGGACTCGTCCTTCCTCGAGCTCGACGAAGGAGCGGCCCGATGAGCGGCTTCTCGTTCGAGGTCGAGGGCACGAGCGGTCGCGCGCGGGCGGGGCGGCTACAGACGCCGCACGGCCTCGTCGAGACCCCGATCTTCATGCCCGTCGGCACGGTCGGCTCGGTGAAGGCGCTCGGCCCCGACGACCTCGAGAGCGCGGGCGCGCGCATCGTGCTCGGCAACACCTACCACCTGCTGCTTCGTCCGGGCCCCGAGCGACTCGAGCGCCTCGGCGGGCTGCACTCGTTCATGCGCTGGAACGGCCCCATCCTGACGGACTCCGGCGGCTTCCAGGTCTTCTCGCTCGCGGCCGGCGTGCCGCGCGGCAAGGACAAGGAGCGCGGCAACAGCACCGCGCTGGTCGAGATCGACGAGGACGGCGTCACCTTCCGCAGCCACCTCGACGGCACGCGCTACCGCATGACGCCCGAAGAGAGCATGCGCGTGCAGCTCTGCATCGGCTCGGACATCATCATGGCGTTCGATCAGTGCGCGCCGGGGCAGAGCTCCCGCGACGAGGTGCGCCTCGCCATGGAGCGCACCTCCCGCTGGCTGCGTCGCTGCGTGAGCGCCATCGACGCCAGCGGCGAGCGCGGCGCGCGTTCGCGCCTGTTCGGCATCGTACAGGGCGGCGTCTACGAGGACCTCCGCCGCGAGCACGTCGAGGACATCACCTCCACGGGCCTGTTCGGCTACGCCGTCGGCGGGCTCAGCGTCGGCGAGGAGAAGAGCGCCATGCTCGACACCCTCGACGTCACCTGCGCGCACATGCCCGAGGAGAAGCCGCGCTACCTGATGGGCGTCGGCACGCCCGACGACCTGCTCGACGGCATCGCGCGCGGCGTGGACATGTTCGACTGCGTCATGCCCACCCGCAACGCGCGCAACGGCATGCTGTTCACCTCCGCGGGCCGCGTGCACATCAAGAACGCGCGCTTCGCCGAGGACACCGCCGCGCTCGACGAGAGCTGCGGCTGCTACACCTGCCGCACCTTCCACCGCGCCTACCTGCGTCATCTGTTCGTCACGGGCGAGCTCCTCTACCATCGGCTCGCCTCGCTCCATAACGTCAGCTACTACCTGTCCCTCGTGCGCGACGCCCGGCGTGCCGTCGTGGCGGGCCGCTACGAGCAGTTCCACCGAGAGCGGAAGGCGGCCCACGCGGCGATGAGCTAGCATGCGCTCGATGATCCGCGTCTCGCTCCTCGCCATCGCGCTCTCGCTGTCCGTCGCTGCCCCCGCGAGCGCCGCCGGTCGCATGGCCTTGTTGCCGCTCGCGACCGGGCAAGGCGCGCCCGAGGACGTGCTGCGCCTCGAGGGCGCGCTGCGGGCCTCCATCGAGTCGGTCACGGGACGTCGGCTGGAGTCGCCGAAGTCGACGCGGGAGCTCATCGAGTCCGCCCGCGGCCTCGGCGTCGACTGTCGCGCCTCTGACCTCGAGTGCCTGTTGAAGCTGGCGGTCCTCGTCGGCATCGACACGCTGCTCGTGCCGTCGGTCTCGCTCGGTCAGGACGCCTTCAAGCTCGACCTCGTGCTCATCGACGCGGTCTCGAAGAGCGTCAAGCGCGCGGTACAGCACACGATCTCGCCGAGCAGCGAGACCTTCGGCCAGGACGTCGAGGGCATCGCCGTCGAGCTGTTCGCCCCCGCGCGCTACGTCGGCACGCTGCACGTCACGGCCAACGTCCCCGGCGCGGAGGTGAAGGTCGACGACGAGGTGCTCGGCAACACGCCGCTCGAGCCGCTCGAGGACGTCAAGGTGGGCCAGCACCTCGTCGTGGTCTCGAAGGGTGGCGCGTCGCCCTACGCCGCGCTGGTGGAGGTCCGCTACGGCACCACCACGAACGTCGACGTGGCGCTCGCGGGAGGCGCCGGCACGCTCGGCATGCCGGGCGGCAGCGACCTCCTGTTCTTGAGCGGCGTCTCGCTCGCCTCCCTCGGCGGCGCGGTCATGCTGCTCGCCGGCGCCGGGGCGCTCTCGGCGGACCTCTTCCTCTACACCGACCAGGGCGCGTACGCGGAGCGCGAGTCCGTGAAGAACACCGGCGTCGTGCTGCTGACGACGTCGCTCGCGTCGGCGTGCGTGGCCGCGGCCGGCGGCGGGCTCCTCCTCTGGGCCGTCGCCGAGTAACGCCGTGGCGCGCAGGCAACAGCTCCCTCCCGCGCCCCTCGTGCCTCGCCGCTCGGGCCGGGCGCTCGTGGCGCGCGTGCTGCCCGGGCTGCTCCGGTGCCTGCTGCTCCTGGCGCTCGCGAGCGCCGCGGGCTGCAAGCTGCTCGCGCTCGGCGTCGCCTGCGAGATCGACGACAACTGCAAGGACGGCGAGCGCTGCAGCGCCGGGCTGTGCGTTCGCCAGGGCGAGGTCGTCGAGGAGAACGACGCCGGCCGGCCGCTCGAGGACGCCGGACCGCAGTTGCCCGACTGCCCGCTGCCCGAGGACGATCCCGACGCCCGCCTCGTGCTCACCGAGCCGCTCGTCATCACCTCCGCCGCGCAGCTCGCCGAGCTCGCCGGCGTGGTCGTCGTCGAGGGCGACCTCAGCATCGGCGGCGGCGCCGACCTCGGCGCGGTGGACCTGCCGGAGCTCGTGGAGGTGACCGGCACGCTGCGGCTCGACCAGCTCGACGACGTGACGCCCCCGGGCTTCACGGCGGCGCTCGTCTGTCTCTCGCGCGTGGGCGGCGGGCTCGTCATCGACGGCAGCGTGGTGTCGGCGTTCTCGCTGCCCCGCCTCGAGGAGGTGAACGGCCCGCTCACCCTCGAGGATGGCCTGCCCGGTCTCTCGCTGCCGAAGCTCACGCGGGTCGGCGCGCAGCTCACGCTCGAGCAGCTGGCGATCACCGACGCGTCCGGGCTCGCCGCGCTCCGAGACCTCGGCGGGCTGCTCGTGAACGACAACCCGGAGCTCGTGAGCCTCGCCGGCCTCGACGCCATCCGCGAGCTCCGCGCGAGCCTGCTCGTACGCAACAACCCGCAGCTCGCCACCTTGGCTCCGCTCGACGACGTCAGCGGCGTGGGCGGCGTGCTGCAGGTGACGGACAACGCCGCGCTGCCGGAGTGTGAGGCCGAGGCGCTGCGGGACGCCCTGGTCGCGAACGGCTTTCGCGACGTCGCGCTCGTGAGCCATAACGACGAGGACGCGAGCTGCGCCTGGCTCGCGGCCGAGCCCTGTCCCCCGGTGCTCGGGCCGGTGGAGTGTCCCGCGGACGCGCCCTCGCTCACCCTCGCGAGCGACGCCGACGTGGCGGCGGCCGCCGCCGTCACCTGCGCCGGGGACCTGCTCATCGCGCCGGGCGTCACCTCCGCGTGTCTGCCCGCGCTCGCCGAGGTGAGCGGCAGCCTGACGCTCGGCGACGGCAACACCGCGACGCGCGTCGACCTGCCCGCCCTCCGCACCGTGGGCTCGCTCTACGGCAGCGGCCCCGTGCTCACCGCCCTCGAGCTGCCGCGCCTCGAGACCGCCAGCGCCCTCGAGCTGTTCGGCCTGCCCGTGCTCGAGCGCCTCTATCTGCCGAGGCTCGACAGCGTCGGCGGCTCCTTCCGCGTGCGCGACGCCGCCGCGCCCCTGCTCTATCTGCCGCAGCTCGACGACATCGTGGGCGAGCTCGAGCTCATCCGCCTCACGAGCAGCGCCGCGCTCGACCTCCCGTATCTCGCCGACGTGGACGGCGTCTTGCGCGTGCGCGAGACCGGCGCGCTCACGAGCCTCGGCGGCCTACCCTCGCTGCTCGACGTCGGCGGCCTCGACATCGCGCTGAACGTGGCGCTGGCGGACTTCGACGGCATGGCGCTCGAGAACGTGTTCGCCGACATCGTGATCGATCAGAACCCGCTCCTGCACAGCATCGACGGCATCGACGCCACGCTGGCCTTCAGCGGCAACCTCGTCACCGTCACGAACAACGCCTGTCTGCCGCAAGCGGAGGCGCAGGCGTGGGCCGAGACCTTGAGCCCCGGCGCCAACGTCGTCGCCAACAACGGCGTCAACGTCTGTGACTGACGCGCCCTACAGGGCGTACTCGGCTTCCCACCACTGGTAGTTGTTGCAGAGCGCGAGCACGCGCACGCGCGTGGTGCCGGCGATGGCCGTCGCGGGGAAGTCGGCGATCGGCTCCTGGTACTGCGGGCCGAGCGTGGCCTGCGCGCGCAGCTGGTCGTACTCGTCGAAGACGTAGATGGTCTGGATGTAGTGACCCTCGTCCATGGGGTGCAGGCCGGCGCCGTTTCGGTCGCCCACCTCGACGCCGTAGTAGCCGTTCGGGCGACGACCGAAGACGGGCGCGTGCGTGTTCGCCTGCGCCGCGTGGGGGCCCGGTTGGTCACGCGTGTACGCGCGCCGCACGGCGCCGTCGGGCTCGATCGCCAGGTCGGTCGTGGAGTAGATGGCGCGCCACCAGAGGTGCTTGTTGCAGAGCGCGAGGGCCTCGATGGTGGTCACGCGCTCGTCGAGCTCGACGGTGGCGACGAGGCGGGCCTGCGCGTCGAACGCGAACGAGCGCGAGGCGATGACGTTCGTGAAGTTGTCCTGCAGGACGATCTGCGAGATGTAGTGCTCGACCGTCATCTCGTGGTTCAGCGGCGGGTTCTGCGTGGTGTCCGCCACCTCCACCCACAGGCGCAGCCGCGTGGCGTCGAGTCGCGCCCCGAATACGCGCGGCAGGTGGATCTCGATCTTGTCGCCGAACTGGCCCGGCGCCGCCTTCGTCAGCGGCGCGCCGAAGGTCCCATCGCCCTCGGGCAGCTCTTCCTCGCCCGGGGCGCAGGCGGGGAGCAGCGCGGCAGCGGTGCCGAAACGGGCGGACGTCAGGAGAAATCCTCTGCGGTCGAGTTGCACCTCGAGCCTCCGCGATCTTTTTTCACGGCCAGGATGAGGCCGGTCGATGTCCAGGGTACGCGCCGCCGAGCGACGCACACGTCGACGAGCATAGCGCGGACTGGGCGAAAATCCTCAATCCCCCCGTCGTCCGACGGGCGGGGGTCATTGATCCTGGGCCGCTTCCTGCTAAAGAACGGGCGGCGCTCGCGCCCACAAGGCGATAAGAGGCTGAGATTTCTAGGTTTGTTTGCTGATGACTGGTGGCCGACGACCCCTTGCTGGTCGTGAGGCAGACGACACGTAGCGGGCGCCCACCGGACCCGCAGTGAGGATCCCGATGGGCGAGACCGTTCAGAGCGTAGTGGCGCAGGCCGGCGGCGGCTTCGACGCTTCTTTCATCATCATGATGGTGGCCATGTTCGCCATCGTCTACTTCCTGATGATCCGTCCCCAGCGCAAGCAGGCGGCCGAGCACCAGGCGCTCTTGAACGCCCTCAAGAAGGGCGACGAGGTCGTGCTCTCCTCCGGCCTCATCGGGAAGATCTTCGCCGTCGAGGACCGCGTCATCACGGTGGACCTGGGCGGCGGCACCAAGGTGCGCGTCCTGAAGAGCGCCGTCAGCGCGACCGCCGCCCGCATGCTCGGGACGCCCGAGAAAGCTAAGGCAGCCCTCGACGACAAGAACGACGACAAGAAGGCCTCCGAGGCCTCCTCGTCGGCCGAGGCCGAAGGCGCCGCTTCCGACGAGGAGGACGGCGACAAGGGCAAGAAGAAGGGCAAGAAGCGGTCTGCTTGAACCATTCGCCGGGCGCTCTTGTGCGGACGTCCGGCGCACTTCGCGTCGCGCTCAGGCGGGCGAAAACCGAAAATTCGGGGTCCGAAGGTCCCACAAGGCCGCTTGAAGGCTTGCGCTCCTCCGTTCCTGTTCTATTGCTTTGCCCGAAGGGCTGCTAAGCAGCCCACCCGCCGC
>CAYLZW010000195.1:0-11278 GCA_964388085.1 uncultured Myxococcales bacterium
AGGCGAGGGTGAAGGCGAGGGTGAAGGCGAGGGGGAAGACCCCTGCGGGCCCTTCACCTTCGAGGTCGGTGCCAACGGCATCGGCAGCTACACGATCGACGGCGCGGCCAATCCGGCGCTCACGCTCTGCCGCGGCAGCACCTACACGTTCAACCTCAGCGCGCCGGGGCACCCGTTCTACATCAAGACCGTGCAGGGGAACGGCACCGGCGACGCCTACAACAGCGGCGTGACCGGCAACGCCACCCAGGAGGGGACGCTGACCTTCGTCGTCCCCGGCGACGCGCCGGACGCCCTCTTCTACAACTGCCAGTTCCACCTGATGATGACGGGGACGATCACCGTCATCGATCCGTAGGAGCCAAGCATGCGCACCCCCACGAAGGCGCTCGCGCGGCTCTGTAGCGTCGGCGCGCTCGTCGTCACCGCGGCGTGCTCGACGCCACCGCCGGACGAGGCGGACGCCGGCAGCGGCGACGCCGGCTCGATCGATCAAAACCCGCCCGAGGGCGACGCCGCGCTGCAGGCGTGGCTCGCGGACGAGCTCTACCTCGACTGGACGTGTCAGCCGTCGGTGGGGCCGGGCGCCGACTCGTCCATCCACGGCCGCCGCCGCATCTGCCACAACGACGTGCTCGCCGCCGCGCTCGACGGCGAGCCGCTGCCGGTGGGCTCTGCCGTCGTCAAGGAGCTCTACAACGACAACGACGAGCGCCAAGGCACCGCGGTGCTGAAGAAGGTCGCCGAGGGCAGCACGGGCGCGTCCTGGTACTGGTACGAGCGTATCGGCGTCGTCGTCACCGCCGACGGCAAGGACGCCGCCGCGTGCACGGTGTGTCACGCGTTCGCGGAGGACGAAGGCGGGCGCGAGATGATTTACGTCGACGTGGAATAAAGGCGCGACCCAGAGCTCACTCCCTTGTCGTGTCGTTATGTCTTTGTGCTTCGCGGCGCGGACCCTACATTCCGCCTCGCACTCCTACGCACAGAGGACGGACATGATGATGAAGCACATGGGGGCCCCCCGCACCTTGTTCGCGTTGCCCGTGGCGGCGCTGTTCTTGGCGAGCGCGAGCGTAAGCGCCCAGTCGCAGCTCGAGCTGCCGGCCCCGAGCCCGGCCGCGTCGGTGCAGCAGCGCGTCGGCCTCACCGACATCAGCGTCGAGTACTCGAGCCCCGGCGTGAAGGGCCGCGAGATCTTCGGCGGGCTCGTGCCGTACAACAAGGTCTGGCGCACCGGCGCCAACGCGGCGACGAAGGTGACCTTCAGCCGCGACGTGAAATTCGGCGGCAAGTCGGTGCCGGCGGGCACCTACTCGCTCGTCACCATCCCGACGGCGAAGGGGTGGACGGTCGCCCTCAACAAGGAGCTCGGCTTCTTCGCGGGCGGCAAGGCGTACCACAAGAAGGGTGAGGTCGCGCGCGTGCCCGCCAAGACGACGCAGATCCCCGCGCGCGAGCGGCTGACGTTCCTGTTCTCGGACACCACCGACGACCAGACCTCGCTCGACCTCGAGTGGTCGACGCTGCGCGTGTCCGTGCCGGTCAGCGTCGACACCGCGGCGCACGTTCAGGCCAGCATCGACGGCGCGGTGGGCGGCGCATGGCGCCCGCACGTGAACGCGGCGCGCTACCTGGCGGAGCACAAGAAGGACTACGCGACGGCGCTGAAGTACGTGAACACGTCCATCGGTATCGAGTCGACCTGGTACAACAACTGGGCGAAGGCAGACATCCTCGCCAAGCAGGGCAACTACGCCGAGGCGCTCAAGTTCGCGCAGGTGGCGTGGGACCTCGGCAAGAAGGACAAGAACTTCTTCTACAAGGCCGCGGTCGAGAAGGCGCTCAAGGAGTGGAAGGGCAAGAAGTGACGCTTCCTTGAAACCGAACGGTCCCTGAACGTCCGAGCGGCGTTCAGGGGCGCCCGAGGACCCGGCGGTAGACGGCTTCATAGCGGTCCACGGCCGGGTCTTTGCGAAAGCGCTCGAGGACGTTCGCGCGCGCGTTGCCGGAGAACGTCTGCCAGCGGACCCGATCGCCGACGAGGCTCAGCACGTGCTCGGCCATGGCGGACACGTCGCCGACCGGCGCCAACAGACCGGTGACGCCGTGCGTGACGACCTCCGGGATGCCGCCGATGTCCGTCGCGACCACGGGCACGCCGCAGCTGAGCGCCTCGAGCGCGGCGAGGCCGAAGCTCTCGTTCTCGCTCGGCAGCAAGAACACGTCGGCGGCCGCGAGCCCGTCGTCGAAGCGGTCTTGCTTCCCGAGAAAGGCGGTCCGCGCGGCGAGGCCGAGCTCGTGGACGCGGCGCTCGGCCAGCGAGCGCTCGGGGCCGTCACCGACCATGACGAGGTGGGCGCTCGAGCGCCTCGCCACCTCCGCGAACACGCTCACCACGTCGCCGACGCGCTTCACCGGGCGGAAGTTCGAGACATGGAACAGCACGGGATCGTCCGCGCCGAGGGCGGGGAAGAGCCTGCGCAGCGCCGCGCGCTCTCGAGCGGGCGCATAGCGCTCGGTGTCGACGAAGTTCGGGATGACCTCGATGGGGAAGCCATCCGAGATGTCGAGCCCCGACCAGGTGGCGCCGCGCAGGAACGTCGACGGCGTCGTGACGGCGTCGCTCTTCAGGATCGAGAAGCGCGTGATGGGCAGGTAGCTCGCGTCGGTGCCGACGAGCGTGATGTCCGTGCCGTGCAGCGTGGTGACGAGCTTGGGCGCACGCTCAGCGAGGACCTCGCGCGCCATCCAGGCGGCGGTCGCGTGCGGCACGGCGTAGTGCACGTGCAGCAGGTCGATGGGCTCGTAGCGCGACACCTCGATCATCTTCGAGGCGAGCGCGATGGCGTACGCGCTCGAGCGCTCGAGCGAGGGATGATCCGACTCGGTGACCTCGTGAAAGCGCACGTTGCGCGTGGCGCCGCGCAGTCGCACGGGCAGGTCTCGCGCGATGAAGTGGACGCTATGCCCCCGCTCGGCCATGGCGAGGCCGATCTCGGTGGCGATGACGCCGCTCCCGCCGAAGGTCGGGAAGCAGGTGATGGCGACGGTGATGCGCTCGCTCATTGTCGTTCGGGAAATACGAGGGGGCGCCCGAAGGTGTTTCGCCGGAAGTGCTCGACAGGATCCGCGAGGCCGAGGGTCTCGTGCATCAGGTAGGGCTCGCCGTACGACACGCCGACGTGGGCGCCATAGAAGCGGTCGCGCGCCTCGAGCGAGGAGAGCGACAGCGGAGAGCCGATCAAGGTGAAGGGCGCGTCGTCGCGCACCTGCACCTGGCTCTGATAACAGCCGATGGCGGCCGTCTTGCTGGCGTAGACGTCGCTGACGTCGACGATGAAGCTCGGCGTCGCCGTGTGCCGCATCGGGTAGTACAGCACCTGGCGCGGCGTGAAGGGCTCGCTCTCCTCGGGCGGCTCTGCGTCCGGCCAGCGCCGCACGCCGGCGTAGAACAGCGCGCGCGTGACGATGGCGCTGGCGGCCTCGTGGTCTGGATGCCGCTCGCGCTGCCAGGGCACGAGCACGATCTCGGGGCGCAGGCGACGGAGCACATGGACCACGCGCGCGACCGCGGAGGTGGCGGGGGTCTCTCCGCCGGCGCCTGCGCCGACGAGGTCGCCGTGTAAGCCGCCGTCGGGCAAGGCGAGGTTCTCGCGCACGGAGACGCCGAGGACGGCCGCCGCCGCGCGGGCCTCTTGCGCTCGCAATAGAGGCGTCCCTCGTGAGCTGCGCTCGCCGCGTGTCAGGTCGACGATGGCGGTGCGGTAGCCGGACGCCGACGTGCGCGCGAGCAGGCCGCCGCAGAAGAGCTCGACGTCGTCGGGGTGCGGTCCGAAGGCCAACAGCTCGACTCCGAACGGCGGCGGTGACGACGTCATAGGGGGAGATCCCGCAGCTCGCCCGCGAAGGGCTCGGTCGCGCCCATCACCCGGCGGAGGAAGTCACGCTGCCCGAAGCGGCAGGCGAAGTACGGCAGCGAATAGACCCGCTCCTGCGGCGCGCCGCCCGGGAGCACGAACGCGAGCAGCCGATCGAGGCGGTCGCTCGCGACCCCGTCTCGGCGCACGAGGGTCTTGCCGTAGCGTGCGACCAGCTTGCCAATGGCCTCGCGGACGACCTGCTCCGTTCGCTTCGACGCTTTCGCTAGGCTGGGATCGAGACCGGCAGCGATCTCACCGAAGGCGCTGAGCGAAGGCGCGATGGTCGCGAGCAGCCTCGCTTCGACGCTTTCGGGAGACTCAACGGAATCGTCGCCGCGGGCGGCGGCGGCGAGGCCGAGGAGGATGTCCTTGCGCGCTCGCCCGAGGTCGTTGGCTGTCAGGCCGAGCTTCGCCATCTGGCCGCGCGCGCGCTCGTCGAGCACGCGGAAGCGGGCGCGCGGCACGACGAGCGGCATGGGCAGGTCGAAGCGCGCGTAGAGCGGCCCGAGCTGCGCGAAGTACGCGATCTCCCCGGGGCCGCCGACGTAAGCCGCGTTCGGGAGCCAGGTGTCCTGCAGCAGCGGACGCAGCAACGCCGACGTCGTGAAGCGCAGCGGCTCGTCGCGGAGCCAGCGCTCGAGGGTGGCCGTGCCGACGTCCGCCACGTCGCTGCCGACGAAGCTCCATTGGCCCTCGCGCGCCGGGGCGATGCGATAACGCTGAGCGCGCTCACCGTCGGGAGCGACGAACGACAAGGGCGCGCCGGCGCGCACGTGCACCTGCACTTTGAAGCCGGCCTCGACCAGCGCGTCGCTGCGCTGCCGCAGGGCCTCGGCGATACCGGCGGCGTCCTGCAGGGCGCGGTGGTGCAGCGGGGCCGCGTACGCGGCCATGGCGGGGTCGCGCGGATCGACGACGATGAGCCCCTCTTCGGCGAACAGCTCCGCCAGCACCTGGACGAAGGCCTGCGGCAGCGTCGCGTCGGGACGGTATGCGCGCGCGAGCAAGCCGAGGTGCTCCTCCGCGTGCGCATGCCGGCCGAGCTCGCGGCCGAGCGCGTCGAGCGCAGACAGCACCCCTTCCCCGAGCGTCACCTCGCTGATCGGCACGCGCGACGCGGCGCTGTCCGTCCTGCCCAGATCGAGGCGCAGCGGGTCAGCCCCGGTCGGCACGACGCAATGATCGATCTCGGCGAGGTCGTGGTCCTCGCACTGGAGCCAGAACACCGGGACGCAGGGGCGGCCCGTCTCGGCCTCGAGCGCGCGCGCGGCGACGATGGCGGACGCGGTCTTGTAGACGGTGTACAGCGGCCCCAGGAACAGGCCCGCCTGCTGCCCGGTCACGACGACGACGGTGCCCGGCCTCGCCAAGCGCTCGAGGTTGCGCTGCCGCGCAAGGCTCGCCGGCAACAGCGCGTTGCGTCGTGCGATGACGTCGAGCAGCGAAGGATCGACGGCACGCGCGCTCGCGTCGGCCACCGCCCGCCGGCGATCCTCCTCGCGACGGAAGCGGTCCGGAAGAAACGCGAGCGCGCGTGGCTCTCCCGCGAGCCAGGTAGCGGCGAACGATGACGTCACGGCGGCAGGCATACCAAGCGATAGCAAACCGAGGAAACCACTCCCGCATTCCGCGGCCTTTGTTACGGTCCCGCGCATGAGAGGTCCCGTTATTCTCGGAGCCGCGTTGGCCGTCAGCCTCGCCTCATCTCCCGCTCATTCCGTCTCCTTCTCGTCGTCGAGGAGCGCGCCGGCGCAAGCGAGCGCGGCCGAGATCGCCGCCGCGATCGATCGCCTCGCGGTGGTCGGCAGCGTGCTCTACGTCGCCGCCCACCCTGATGACGAGAACACGAGGCTGCTTGCCTGGCTCGTCGGAGAGCGCGGCCTGCGCGCCGGCTACCTCTCCATGACGCGCGGCGACGGGGGACAAAACCTCATCGGCTCCGAGCAGGCGGAGCTGCTCGGCCTCATCCGCACGCAGGAGCTCCTCGCGGCGCGCCGCATCGACGGCGCCGAGCAGCTGTTCACGCGCGCGCGCGACTTCGGCTACTCGAAGAGCGCGGACGAGACCTTGCGCGTGTGGGGCAAGGACGAGGTGCTCGCCGACGTCGTGCTCGCCATCCGCCGCTTTCGTCCCGACGTCATCATCACGCGCTTTACGACATCACCGCCGAACCACGGGCACCACACCGCCTCCGCGCTGCTCGCCGCGGAGGCCTTTACGGCGGCGGCGGATCCGAAGCGCTTCCCCGAGCAGCTCCAGGGCGGGCTCGAGCCCTGGCGCGCCGATCGCCTGCTGCAGAACGTGTCGACGTGGAGGATGGAGCCGGATGCGGATATGTCCGCGTATCTTCACGTCGACGTCGGCGGGTACGATCCGCTGAGCGGCCGCTCGTGGGGCGAGATCGCCGGCGTGAGCCGCAGCCAGCACAAGAGCCAGGGTTTTGGATCGGCCGGCACGCGTGGCCCCACGCTCGAGTACTTCGAGCCGCTCGCGGGCACGTCGCCTCGCCGGGAGGCGTTCGAGGCGCTCGACTTCAGTTGGTCGAGGTTCAAGGGCACCGCGAAGCTCATGAGCGCCATCGACGCCGCGCGAGAGGGCTTCGATGTGCGCGCGCCCTCCGAGAGCCTGCCGGCGCTGGCGCGCGTCCACGCCGCGCTCCGCGCGCTGCCCGACAGCAACCCCTGGAAGGCCGCGAAGCTGAAGGACCTCGAGCCGATCATGGCCTCCTGTGCCGGCCTGCACCTCGACGTCACCGCCGCCGAGGCGACCATCGTCCCGGGCGGCGAGCTGCCCGTGCGCATCAGCGCCCTGAACCGCTCGCCGGCGAAGGCTCGCCTCGTCGGGGTGACGCTACCGGGCGGCGTTCGCGTGAAGGTCGGCCGCTCCCTGCCACACCACAAGCCCGTCGAGCTCGAGCGCGCCTTGAAGCTCGGCCGGAGCGCTCCCATCTCGACGCCGTATTGGCTCGAAGAGCCCGCGGTCGGCGGCTTGTACACCGTGTCCGACCCGACGCTGATCGGCTTTCCCGAGGGCGAGCCGCCGCTCGAGGCCGCGTTCGACCTCGACATCGCCGGCGTGCGCGTGCAGCTCGAGCGGCCCGTGCGTTACACGTGGGTGGATCCCGTGCGCGGCGAGCTCTCTCGCGTCGTCGAGGTCGCGCCGGACGTGACCCTCGAGCTCGAACGCGACGTGATCATGGTGCCTAACGGCAAGCCGTTAGCGGTGCCCGTCACCGTCGTCGCCGGGCGCGCCGCGGTGAAGGGCGCCGTGAAGCTCGAGCTGCCCGCCGGCTGGCGCGCGTCGCCGAAGCAGGCGACGTTCGCGCTCGCATCGCGCGGAGAGCGGCGCGCGCTCACGTTTCAGGTGACGCCACCGAAGGGCGGGGGCGAGCCGGGTCGCTTGCGCGCCGTAGCCGTCGTGAACGGCCGCGAGTCGTCGTGGAAGGTGCGCACGGTGCAGCACGAGCACATCCCGACCCAGACCGTGCGGCAGGCGGCGGAGGCGGCCCTCGTGCCGCTCCCGCTCGTCATCGAAGGCAAGAACATCGCCTACATCCCCGGGCCCGGAGACAGCGTCGCCGAGAGCCTCGCCGCGGTGGGCTATGACGTCACGCTCTTGTCCGACGAGCGCCTGGCGCATGAAGATCTCAGCCGCTTCCACGCCGTCGTCGTCGGCGTCCGCGCCTACAACGCCAACCCCGGGCTCGGCGCGCATCGCGACCGCCTCTTGCTCTACGTCAAAGAGGGCGGCCGGCTCGTCGTGCAGTACATGACGAACAGCCGCGTGGGGCCGCTCACCGTCGAGGTGGGGCCCTATCCCCTCGAGATCGGACGCGACCGCGTCACCGACGAGACCGCCACCATGAGCGCCATCGACGCCAAGGAGCCGCTGCTCGCGGGACCGAACCAGATCGGCGCCGCGGACTTCGAGGGCTGGGTGCAAGAGCGCGGCCTCTACTTCGCGCACACGTGGGATCGACGCTACCGGCCGGTGTTCCGCATGCACGACGAGGGGGAGGCGCCGCTCGAGGGCGCGCTGCTCGTGGCCGACTATGGCAAAGGCAAGTTCGTCTACACGGGGGTCGCCTTCTTCCGACAGCTGCCGGCCGGCGTGCCCGGCGCCTACCGCCTGATGGCGAACCTGTTGGCGCAATGACCGAGCACGAGGACGCTCCGGCCGCCGCCGAGCTCGACGACAAGCCGCCGGTGCTCGGCTCCTGGCGCACCATCTACCTCACGGTGCTCGGCGTGCTCGCCACCGTCATCGCGCTCTTCACCCTGATCACGCAGGTGTACGCATGACGACGCTGGACTGGATCGTCCTCGGCGGCACCATCGCGGCCATCGTCGGCTGGGGCATCTGGAAGACGCGCGGCGCGAACACCAGCGCCGACTACCTGCGCGGCGGCTACGAGCTGCGCTGGCACACCATCGGCCTCTCCGTCATGGCGACGCAGGCGAGCGCCATCACGTTCCTCTCGGTGCCCGGGCAGGCGTACGAAGACGGCATGCGCTTCGTGCAGTTCTATTTCGGGCTGCCCATCGCGATGGTCATCATCAGCGCCGTGTTCGTGCCCATCTACTACCGGCTGCACGTGTTCACGGCGTACGAGTACCTCGAGTCGCGCTTCGACGTGAAGACGCGCTTGCTGGGCGCCTTCTTGTTCCTGATTCAGCGCGGTCTCGCCGCCGGCATCACCATCTACGCGCCGGCCATCATCCTCTCGACCATCCTCGGCTGGCCGCTCGAGCCCACCGTCGTCGTCATGGGCAGCGTCGTTATCTTCTATACGGTGTCGGGCGGCTCGAAGACCGTCAGCCAGACGCAGAAGCAGCAGATGATCGTGATGCTCGGCGGCATGGTGGTGGCCGCGCTCGTCATCGTCTTTCAGCTCCCCGACGACATCAGCTTCGGCGAGGCCGTCGACGTGGCAGGCGCGCTCGGGCGCATGAACGTGGTCGACTTCAAGCTCGACTTCGAGAACCGCTACAACTTCTGGTCGGGCATCACCGGCGGCCTGTTCCTGGCGCTCAGCTACTTCGGCACCGACCAGTCGCAGGTGGGCCGCTACCTCACCGGCAAATCCATCACCGAGAGCCGCCTCGGCCTGCTCTTCAACGGCGTGCTCAAGATCCCCATGCAGTTCGGGATCCTCTTCGTCGGCGTGCTCGTGTTCGCCTTCTATCAGTTCAACGTCCCGCCGCTGTTCTTCAACGAGCCGCTCGAGGCGCGCGTCCAGGCGACCGAGCACGCCGGGGCGCTGGCCGCCATCGAGGAGCGCTGGCAGGCGGCGCACGAGGACAAGCACGTCGAGGCGCGACGCTACCTCGCCGCGCTCGAGAGCGACGACGACGCCACGGCGGCAACGGCGAAGGCGGCGCTGCAGCAGGCAGCGTCGAAGACCGACGCCATCCGGGCCGAGGCGAAAGCGCTCGCGGCCGTCGCCCTCCCGGGGGTGGTCACGAAGGACTCGGACTACATCTTCCTCAGCTTCGTGAAGCAGTGGCTGCCCATGGGGCTGCTCGGGCTGCTCATCGCCGTAATCCTGTCCGCGGCCATGAGCTCCATCGCGAGCGAGCTGAACGCCCTCGGCACGACGACGGTGATCGACTTCTACCGGCGGGTCTTCAAGCCGGACGCCTCCGATCGGCACGTGTTGATCGCGTCGAAGCTGTTCACGGTGTTCTGGGGCCTCATGGCCGTCGGCTTCGCGAGCTTCGCGTCGCTGCTCGACAACCTCATCCAGGCCGTGAACATCCTCGGCTCGCTGTTCTACGGCACGGTGCTCGGCATCTTCCTGGTCGCCTTCTTCGTCAAGCGCGTGGGCGCCAACGCCGTGTTCCTCGCCGCGCTGGCGTCGCAGGGCATCGTGTTCTCGGCCTACGCCTTCAGCGACATCGGCTACCTGTGGTTCAACGTCATCGGCTGCGCCGGCGTCGTCTTCCTTGGCCTCGTGCTGCAGGTGATCCTGCGCGGCGCGAGCCCGAGCACGGCGGTCTGAGCGTACGAGAGCAGGGCCGCGCCTCGCAGAGGCCGCTCGCCGGCGAAATTGTGCGCAGAAACGACGCGGCCGTGGCCTCGCCATGACACGGGGTGCATAAGCCACGATCTGCAGCGCTCGAGAGCGCGCGAGGAGCCGCGATGCAGCCCAAGGTGAAGTTTCACCAGTCGGACAAGACGTTTCACGCCCTCTTGAAGGTGCGCGTGAACGCGTACTTCGACGAGCACCACCTCTCGAAGTACGGCGACGGACGCATGGTGCGAAAGACGCTCTTCTGGCTCGGCGCCTGCGCGGCCGTATACGCCACCTACCTGAGCGGCGTGCTGCCGCCGTGGGGCGTCGTCGCGCTGCTGGCCCTGAACGGCTTCGTCGTCGCCTGCTTCGGCTTCAACACGGGGCACGACGCCATCCACGGCGCCTACTCGCGGAGGCCCTCGGTCAACTGGTTGCTCGGCGGCGTGTTCGATCTGCTCGGCGCCAGCTCGTACACCTGGTCCATCGCGCACAACTGGCTGCACCACACCTACACGAACGTCCCGCTCGTCGACAGCGACCTCGACCCCGGCCCTTGGATGCGCTTTGGGCCCGAGCGCCGCGTGTATTGGTTCCACCGCTTTCAGCAGCTCTACATGTGGCCGCTGTACACGCTGACGACGATCGTCTGGACCTTCAAGAAGGACTGGCTGCAGATCGCCGAGCGCGATCCGCGGACGGGAAAGCACGCGCCTCCCTCGGCCGCGCTCGGCATGGTGGCCGGCAAGGCGCTGCACTTCGCGGTCTTTCTCGTCGTGCCCGCGCTCGTGGCTCCCTATTCGCTCGGGATCATCGTGCTCGGCTACTTCGTCTCGCACATGGTCTCCGGCGTCACGCTGGCGCTGGTCTTTCAGCTCGCCCACGTCGTCGAGGGGCCGGTCTATCCGCGCCCCGACGAGCGCGGCGTGCTGCACACGAGCTGGGCCGAGCACCAGCTGCGCACGACGGCGAATTTCTCCGCCGGGCGCCCGCTCGCGACGTTCCTCGTCGGCGGCCTCAACCACCAGATCGAGCACCACCTGTTCGCCGGCATCTGCCACATCCACTACCCCGCGCTGTCGAAGATCGTGCGCGAGACGGCGCTCGAGTTCGGGCTGCCCTACCACGAGCACGAGAGCTTCTTCACGGCGCTGGCGTCGCACTACCGCGTGATGCGTACCCTCGGCCGCGCGCCCCTCGTCGATCTCTCGGCGACGTTGCCGCAGGTGGAGCCGCTCGAGAGCGTCGAGGCCGCCGCCGCCTGAGGCTCGGACTCGATACAGTCTCGCCATGGTGCGTCGTGACGAAGACGGCTTGGATCGCCGGCCTGCCGGGGCCGAGT
>CAYLZW010000196.1:0-11257 GCA_964388085.1 uncultured Myxococcales bacterium
AGCCGCGAGGGCGTGCAGCGCGACATCCTGCCCATCGTCGAGGGCAGCACGGTGACGACCAAGTACGGCGTCGTGCGCACCGATCACGTGCTGTTCATCGCCGCCGGCGCCTTCCACATGACCAAGCCCTCGGACCTCATCCCCGAGCTGCAGGGGCGCTTCCCCATCCGCGTCGAGCTCGAGAGCCTCACCGAGGAGGACTTCGTGCGCATCCTGAAGGAGCCGGAGAACAGCCTCGTGAAGCAGTACGTGGCGCTGCTCGAGACCGAGGGCGTGACGCTCGACTTCGCCGACGAGGGCCTACGCGAGATGGCGAAGGTCGCGGCCGAGGCCAACGCCGCGCAGGAGGACATCGGCGCCCGCCGCCTGCACACCGTCATGGAGCGCCTGCTCGACGACATCAGCTTCGACGCTCCCGATCGGCGCGGCGACAAGCACCTCATCGACGCGGCCTTCGTGCGCGCGCGCCTCGCGCCCATCCTCGAGAGCGAGGACCTCTCGCGTTACATCTTGTAGGGAGCAGAGCCGCGTGCCGCTCAGCGGCTCGCCGTGGTGAGCCGCCGCTCTGCTCTTCGTCGATCCGCGCTCGCGTGCGAGAGCACCGCCGTGATGCCGCCGAGCGCGCCCGCCACCGGCAGGACGGCGCCCCAGGAGATGTGCGGATCGACGTCCAGGTAGAAGCCCGGGTGGTGCGCGTCGAGCAGCCGCAGAGAGCCGAGCAGGAGCGCGACGACGCCCCCGACGGTGAGCGCGCCGAAGCCCTTGCAGCGCAGCTCGGCGCCAAAGAGCAACACGGCCACCACCAGCAGCGCGAGCGCGACGATGTCGACGGGCAAGAGGTTCAGCCCGAACGCCGACAGCAAGAGCGCGCCGGTGCCGACGAGGCCGGGCACGAGCATGCCGGGGCGATAGACCTCGAGCAGGACGCCGAGCACGCCGAGCATCAAGAGCGCGTACAAGAGGTTCGGATCGGCCACCGCGCGGGCCACGATATGCCGCCAGCCGAGCGGGGCGTCCGTGATGCGCGCGCCGGCGAGATCGAGCCGCAGAGGCCTGCCGAGGACGTCGAGGCGCTCGCCGTCGAGCGCGTGCAGGAGGCCTGCCTCGCCGGCGCTGACGAGATCGACGGCGCCGACGAGAGCCGCGTCCGCGCCGGACACCGAGCGGTGCTGGAGCACGGCCCCTTCGGCCCAGGACGCGTTGCGATCGCGGTGGGAGGCCAGGAAGCGGGCGAGCGCAGCGTTCTCCGACAGCGAGCCGGCGCTCGGGTCCGGCACAGGCCCCGTGTTGCCGAAGCCGAGGGACGCGTCGGGAGCGATGGCCGCGATGTGCGCCGCGAGCACGACGAGCGCGGACGCCGCGCCCGCGTGCGCGCCGGGAGGGACGTAAGCGATGACGGGGCCGCGCGAGCGGAGGATGAACTCGATGAGCCGGCGCGTGGCGTCCAGCTCACCGCCGGGGGAGTCGACGACGAGCATGGTGGCGGCGCAGCCGGCGCTCTCGCTGATGCGGATGGCGCGGTGCACATAACGCGCGTCGTCGGGCGTGATCATCCCCGTGAGCTCCGCGCGGACCACGCAATTGCCGGCTTCGCTCGACGGCTCGAGGGCGGCCGCGCCACGGGGAGCGAGCAGGAGCACGCACGCAACGCCTGCGCTGGCGACGAGGGAGCGGGGCATCGGGACCTCCGGCGGAGTTCCCGATTGCAAGCGAGGCGCCGGGCGCGGAGTGCCATTTGTGGGCGTGCATCGTGGCGCACGCGCCCAATTGTGCTCGGATGACCCGCCCGGCGCGGACGCGGTCGCTGCCCGGTGGAGCGCCGCGACGCTCGATCGGGGAGCGGCCGCCTGGCAGGAGCGTCATCCGACCCATGTGCAGCGGCGGACATCGGGTATCATCACGAGCCGCGCGCGTTCGAGACGCAGCGTGTGCGACGAGCCTCGTCAGCGTCTTTGTGACGTGCGCTCCTCAGACCTGAGCCCCGGAGAACGCAGTGGCTGCCTACACGCTGACGGTGAACAACGAGACGGTGTCCTTCGACGAGGAGCAGCCGGTGACGCTGCTCGAGGCGCTGCGCTCGCGGAGGGGCATCCTCTCGCCGAAGGACGGCTGCTCGCCGCAGGGCGTGTGTGGCGCCTGTACCGTGCTCATCAACGGCAAGCCGCAGATGTCCTGCAGGAAGAACCTCGACGACGTCGACGGCGCCGAGATCACGACGCTCGAGGGGCTCAGCGAGCACCAGCGTTCGGTGCTGGCCCAGAGCTTCGTGCAGGCGGGCGGGCTGCAGTGCGGCTACTGCATCCCCGGCATCGCCATGCGCGCGAAGGACTGCCTCGACAAGTACGAGAACCCGAGCCGCGAGCAGATCAAGAAGTCGCTGAACTCGCACATCTGCCGCTGCACGGGCTACGAGAAGATCCTCGACGCTGTCGAGACGGCGGCGAAGCACTGGCGCACGAGCTCGCTGCCGGTGCTCGAGACGAAGTCGGGCGTCGGCGATCGCACGCCGCGCTACCTCGGCCTCGAGTCGACGCTCGGCCTGAAGCCTTACGTCGACGATCTCTTCCTCGAGGACATGCTCTTCGGCGCTACCCTGCTGGCCGAGCACCCGCGCGCGAAGGTGCTGCGCATCGACACCAGCGAGGCCGAGAAGATGCCCGGTGTCGTGTGCGTGGTGACGGCGAAGGACATCCCCGGCGAGCGCTACCAGGGCCTCATCGAGAAGGACTGGCCGGTGTTCGTCGCCGAGGGGGAGCTGACGCGCACGGTGGGCGATCAGCTCGCCTCGGTGGCGGCCACCACGCGCGAGATCGCGCGCGCCGCCTGCGACAAGATCGTCGTCGAGTACGAGGTGCACGAGCCGGTCACCGACGTGCACGAGGCCATCAAGCCGGACGCGCCCAAGGTGCACGAGCAGGGCAACCACCTGCGCCGCTGCATCGTCAAGCGCGGCGACATCGACGCCATGTTCGCGAAGAGCGCGCACGTGTTCGAGGAGACCTTCTACACGCAGCGCATCGATCAGGGCTTCCTCGAGCCGCAGAGCTGCGTCGTCGACCCGCGCCCGGACGGCACCTATCAGGTCTACACGCAGGGCCAGGGCGTGCACGACGACCAGCTGCAGCTCGCGAGCCTGCTCGGCGTCGAGCTCGCCAAGGTGCGCGTGAAGCTGATGTCCAACGGCGGCGGCTTCGGCGGCAAGGAGGACCTCTCGATCCAAGGGCAGGCGACGCTGCTCGCGCACAAGGCGAAGCGGCCGGTGAAGCTGACCGTGACGCGCGATCAGGCCGCCGTGCTGCACCCGAAGCGTCACCCCATCGAGCTGCAGTACAAGATCGGCGTCGACGACGAGGGCAAGCTCTTGGCCATCTGGGCCCGCATCATCGGCGACACCGGGGCCTACGCGTCCGTCGGTGACAAGGTGCTCGAGCGCGCGGCCGGGCACTCCTGCGGCCCCTACCTCGTGCCCGCCGTCGACGTCATCGCGGACACGGTCTACACGAACAACCTGCCGTGCGGCGCCATGCGTGGCTTCGGCGCGAACCAGGCGGCCTTCGCCGTCGAGGGCATGATGGACCGCATCGCCGACAAGCTCGGCATCGATCGCTGGGAGATCCGCAACAAGAACCTGCTGCAGCCCGGCGACCCCTTCTCGACGGGCCAGCGCATGACGGCCTCGCTCGGCATCAAGCAGACGCTCGACGCCGTGAAGCCCATCTACGACGAGGCGCTGAAGGCGGGCAAAGCGGTCGGCATCGGCTGCGGCATCAAGAACACGGGCATCGGCAACGGCATGCCCGACATCGGCCGCGTCGCCATCGAGGTGAACGACGACGGCTCGCTGTACATCACCACCGGCTTCACCGAGATGGGCCAGGGCTACTTCTCGGTGCTGCGCCAGGTGGTGCACCAAGAGACGGGCCTGCCCGTCGCGGACATGACGGTGGAGTGCCTCTCGGACGAGGCCGTGCTCTGCGGCATGACCACGGCCTCACGCGCCACCATGCTCGGCGGCGAGGCCTGCCGGCGCGCGTCCCTCGAGCTCAAGGGCTCGCTCGAGAGCGTCGGCGGCGACGTCACGAAGCTCGCGGGCAAGAAGTTCCAGGGCGAGTTCATCTGCGACTTCACGACCAAGCCCGGCAAGGAGCCCGTCGAGAACCCCGTCACGCACGTGACCTTCAGCTACGCCACGCAGGTGGTCATCCTCGACGAGCAAGGCAAGCTCGAGCGCGTGGTGGCGGCGCACGATGTGGGCCGCGTGATGAACCGCACCACCTGCGAGGGGCAGATCGAGGGCTCGGTGCACATGGGCCTCGGCTATGCGCTCACGGAGGACTGCCCGACGGAGGGCGGCTTCGCGGTCAGCACCAAGTTCGACGACCTTCAGATTCTGAGGGCGACGCAGACGCCGAAGATCGACACCATCCTCATCGAGGTCCCCGACGAGAACACCGGCTACGGCGCCAAGGGCGTCGGCGAGATCGGCCTCGTGCCGACGGCGGGCGCGGTGGCAGGCGCGCTGCAGAAGTTCGACGGCATCTACCGGACGAAGCTGCCCATGCGCGGCTCGGCGGCGGCGCGCGCGATCCTCCCGAAGAAGCTTCGGGAAGAGGACCACGCGTAACGCCGGCAGGGAGTGTGACCTCGGAGACCGTGCCGTGCTGACGAGGGCGCTGTGACGAGGGCGACGTGCCGCGCGGCGATCGTCGGGGGCGTGCTCGCGCTGTCGGCGTGTGTGCTGCGGCCGGAACTGGCGGGGCGCGCTTGCGACGACGAGCACCCCTGTGTCGCGGGCTACACCTGCCATGCGGGCACCTGCGTCACGGGTCCCGTCGCCGAGCTTCCGCTGGACGACGCTGGCTCCACAGCGACCGACGCAGGGCTCGGCGCCGACGGCGGCTCGCTCGTCGATAGCGGCGCACTAGTCGATGGCGGTTCGCATGTGGACGGCGGCTCGCTCGTCGATGGCGGCTCCTTCGTCGATGGCGGCTCGCTCGTCGACGGTGGCGTTCAGGTCGATGCGGGCGAGCTGTGCCCGGCGCCGCTGGACGACGAGTCCTGGCTCGCGTCCTTCAGCATCTCCCCGGCGTGGGCGCCGCCACCCGCCGCCAACGTGGTCGTCCAGTGGGACGCCCCCGGGATGCAGAGCTGTAGCGTGCGCTGGCTCGAGGACGAGCGCGCCGCGTTACCGGCCGTTGGCTCCACGACGGTGCACACGCAGTACCTCTCCCGCACCTTCATCCTGCGCTGCAGCGACAGCGCGGGCGAGACCTTCGAAGCCTCGCGGGTGTTCCGCATGGGGCCGCGCGTGCTCGACCTCGACGTGGGAGGAAACCGTACCTGCGTCGTCCTGGAGGGCGGCGTGGTGAAGTGTTGGGGCAGCATGGGCAGCGAGATCCCGGGCACCGTTGTCCCCGGCGGCATCATCGGTGACGAGCCGTCGGAGACGGGCGCTGGGCTCCTGCGTGTCCCGCTGAACGATCTCGGCGGCGATCCGGCCGGCAACGACAACCGCGCGGTGCGGGTCTTCGTCGGCAACCGCCACAACTGCGTGCTCCTCGACGACGGTCGCGTCAAGTGCTGGGGGATTAACACCTCCGGCGAGCTGGGCACCGAGACCGACGCGCATGCGCTTGTCATGGAGGGGTGGGAGTCGTTGCCCGCGGCGCTGCTCAGCGAGACGCCCGTCACGCTGGGGATCAACTCGGGCCAGTCCTGCGCGGTGTTTGCTGACGGCAGCGTCGGCTGCTGGGGGCGCGGAGGAACGGGGGAGCTCGGTGCGCCCTATCCGGACGGACAGGCGCCCGGGCAAATGCCGGGATCGCTCGGCGCCGCGCTGCCTCGCTTCTTCCTCGATGCCAGCGCCAAGGTGCGCACATTGGTGTCGGCGCCTGGCTTCCTATGCGCTCTACTCGACGACGGTCAGGTGAAGTGTTGGGGCTCTAACGGCTACGGACAGCTCGGTCTGGGCGACACGTACACGCGAGGGGATCAAGTGGGCGAGGTCGGACCGGGCTCTGCCGCGGTCCCGCTCGGCGCAGCCGCGCAGAAGATTGACGTCGGCCACAACGTAGCCTGTGCGCTTGTCGAGGGGCAGGGCGTGAAGTGCTGGGGGCAGAACTACTCAGCGCAGCTCGGTCAGGAGCCAACGGGGGACGCAGGCCCGGAAGACATCGGCGACGATCCCGGCGAGGTGGCGGCGCTCTCGCCGATCGACCTCGGCGCTGGCACTGTCACCGACATCGCGATCGGGAGCGGCCACGGCTGCGCGGTCATCGGCGTCGGCGGCATCATCAAGTGCTGGGGCCGCAACAGCTACGGACAGCTCGGTGTGGGCGACGCCGAAGACCGCGGTGACGACGTGGGCGAGCTCGGCGCCGCGCTGGAGGAGACGGAGGTCCCCGGATACCCCGCCCGCGTCAGCGCGGGCAGCCAACACACATGCGCGCGCGGCGAGTCCGGTGAGGTGTACTGCTGGGGACGCAACAACTGGGGGCAGCTCGGCCTCGGCGACACCGAGGACCGCGGCGACGAGGCAGGAGAGATGGGCAGCGCGCTGCCTCCGCTCGACTTCGGCCCCCTCGTCGACGAGGCGTTCACGCTCGACGGCGTGCGCGCGGCCCTCGAGCGACAAGGCTGCACCTCGTGTCATGCCAAAGCCCTGGCGCCGACGACGCGCGCGGAGCCGCCGCTCGACGGCTGCGCCCCCGAGCGTGTCAGCGCCGGCGACTACCCCCTCGCGGGCGCGAGCCCGAGCTCCGCGGAGGGAGCGCTCCGCTGCCTCGACTGGCACCTCACCGAGGAATGCTCCGGAGAAGGAGCGCACGCGCGGCGCGTCGATCCACGTCGACCCGAGCGCAGCCTGCTGCTGCACAGCTTCTATTGCGCGAGCCGGACATGCGCCGAGCCAGCGCCCTACCACCCGAGCGTGGAGGGCCTCGAGTATGTGAGCATCGGCTACGACTTCGCGTACTTGTTCCAGTGGATCGCGCGCGGCGCGCCGGGTCTCTGAGCGTTCGCGAGCGCGGGCATATCAGCCTGCGTCGGTCGCACCCGCGTCGTCGCTCGCGCCAGCGTCGTCAGCCGTCGGCGCGGTGGCGCCGGGACGAGCTCACTATGGGTGCGGGTGCGGCGTTGCGCGGGGCGTCGCCTATTGCTCGTCGCCTTCCGGCCGCCAAAAGTCGTCGTACGTGACAGGCGCCACGCCTTCCAACGGCACGCTTCGGACGGCGTCTACGATCTCCTCCATGCTAACGATACCTGGACGCGTTCCGGGGCCCCCCGTGAACACGTAATATGGCGGCGTGCAGTCGCCGTCGAGCAGGGTTGGTCGCAGGAAGTTTAGCCCCGCGCCCCGCTGATTGGCCGCGGCACCAGCCTCCGGGTTGAAGAGAAGGGTCGCCGACTGCTCGCCGTCGTCACAGGACAGCCCGTCGGCCTCCCGCACTCCGCAGAGGCTCGCGACTGCCAGCTGCATGGCAACGACCGAGCCGCCACCGCTCGTCAAGGTGCACTCGCCTACGGGGGTTGCCTCTGAGGCAAGGGCGGCAATGTTTGAAGCCGCTCGATTCCTGGCTCTAGTTAGTTGTTGATCTCGCAGGTATTCCGGGGTGGCAGACCCGTCGGCATAGCAACCAGAGAGCAGCACAAACGCAGCCAGGGACGCGGTGTGTTTCATAAGGGATCTCCCTTCGAAACGGAGCGGCGGCGCCTCAGCCTCCGTCGCTCCCACCCGCGTCGTCGCTCGCGCCCGCGTCGTCGTCGCTCGTGCCGGCGTCGTCGTCGTCGCCTGCGTCCGCAACGCTAGGGCCGGAGTCGATCTCGTCCGCTCCGGCGTCCTCTTCGTCGGCGCCCGCGTCGTCTTCGATGACGGGCACATCGGCGGGCGGCTCGCCGGCGTCCACGACCGGATCGGGCCCCGCGTCGACGGTGGAGCCGGTGCGGTCCACACACGCGAACTCACGACAGACCTCGTCGGCCGCGCAGTCGCCGTCGGTGCGGCACTCCCCAGGCACGGACGGGCAGCCCGCGGTGAGCAGCGCGAGCGAGGTCAGCCCGACGGTGGACGCAGCGACGAAGACGCGACGAAGGGTGTTCATAAGGTGCCTCATTCTCTCGATCGGTCAGGGAGCGCTCAGGCTCGTCGGGAAGCGTTCGGGTAGACGTCGTGGCGCCGGTGCGCCTTGAGCTGCCAGCCGGCCGGGTCGGGGGCGCTCAGCTCGTAGAGCGGCAGGTCGACGATGACCAGCTCAGGGTTTTCGCTCTGGTTCTCGAGCGTGCCGTTCGGCCCGACGAAGTGGCTGCCGCCGAAGAACGGCTGGCGCCAGGGCACCTCGCTGCCGAAGCGGTTGCTGCCCCCGATGAAGAGGTTGTGTCGACAGGCGTCCACGGCGAATTCCATGTACCACAGGCGCTGCGATTTCTTACCGAAGGTCGCCGCCGGGGAAAACACGAGCTCGGCGCCGGCGTCCGACAGCGTCGACATCACGCCCTCGAAGTGGCGGTCGTAGCAGATGGCGCAGCCGATGCGCCCGACGGCGGTCTCGAACACGGGGAAGTACGGGTGCGTGGAGATGTTCTTCGGGCTCGGGTTCGGGCGCCCGGCGCTGCCCTCGTAATAGAAGCGCTCGAGGAACGGGTTCGACTCGTTCTCCCCGTGCGGGATGTGCACCTTCGAGAAGTGGCCGAGCACGCTGCCGTCGGCGTCGATGAACACCGCGGTGTTGAAGCGCCGCCCTGACGTGGTGTCGAGCTCGTAGATGGGCGCGACGATGACCATGTCGTGCCGCTTCGCCGCGACGCGCAGCTCGCTGACGGTCTCTCCGTCGATGGGCTCCGCCATCTGGTGCCACAGCTCGCTCTTCGTGAACGCGAAGTAGGGGCAGGGGAAGAGCTCGCCGAAGCAGATGGCCTTGACGCCCTTCGCGGCGGCCTCCGCGACGAGGCGGACGTGGTGCGCGACGTTGTGACGACGCATGTCGAGCAGGCGCCCGTCGAGCTGGTGCAGATCCTCGATCTGCTGCGGCATGGGCCCGTACTGGTTGATGGTCTCGGTCATGGCCGCGCGCAAGGTGCGCAAGGTGCCTGTCATGGGGCGAGCCCCTTCATGCGCTCCCAGGTGTCTAGCGCGGCTCGCTCGGCGCGGGAGGTGAGCGCTTTCTCGTCGAGGGAGCTGTGTTGGCGATCGCTCAGCGTGAAGCGGCCGCCGATCATCACGGAGCGGACCTGCGCGGAGGAGAGGCGGAACACCAGCGCCGCCGCGAGGTTCTCCGTCAAGAGCGGCGGGCCGGGCAGCTCGTCGAGGACGACCAGATCGGCCGCGTACCGAGGCGCGAGCTTGCCGAGCTTCACCCCGAGGCGTCCGGACGCGTAGCGAGCGTTCGCGGCGAGCATCTCGAGCAGGCGCTGCGGTGAGGCGCCGGTGTTGCCCTCCTGCGCGCGGAAGTACGCCGTCTTGAGCTCGCTCCACATATCGCCGTCGATGCCGTCGGTGCCGAGCAGGGTGCGCGCGCCGAAGGAGCCGAGCGGCGCGTAGCCGACGGCGTTGTTCATGTTGCTGCGCGCCTGGTGCGCGATCCACACGCCGGCGCGCTCGAGCGCCTGCAGCTCGAGGCGTGAGAGGTGGACGCAGTGCGCGTAGAGGCTGTCTTCGAGCAGGGCGCCGCAGCGCTCGAGGCGCGCGATCAGCGGCTCCCCTGTCGTGGCCTCGTCGTCCTGCGCCTCGGCCACGTGGATGTGTACGGCGCTGCCGTGCTCGCGCGCGAGCGTCGCGCAGCCCTGCAGCGTCTCGTCCGAGACCGTGAAATTGGCGTGTACGCCCACGAGCGTCGACGACCACGGCGTGCTGCCGCGGCGCAGCATCCCCTCGTGCGCGCGCAGGCCGGCCGCCGCCTTCTCGGGGCCGCCGCGATCGGTGACCTCGTAGCAGAGCACCCGGCGCTGCCCGATCTCGGCGAGGCTGTCATCGAGCGCCTCGAGGCTGCCCTCGATGAACGACGGCGAGGCGTGGTGATCGATGATCGTCGTCGTGCCGACCTTCAACGCCGCGAGCCCGCCGGTGAGGCCGGACACGCGCACGCCCTCCTCGTCGAGCGCGCGGTCGAGGCGCCACCAGACCTTGGCGAGCATGTCCGCGAAGCTGACCGGCGGCTCGGCGACGAAGGGCATGCCGCAAGCGAGCGCGGAGTAGAGGTGGTGATGCCCGCAGACGAGCCCGGGCATCAGCAGCCGGTCGCTCAGCTCGACGACGACGTCAGCGCCGCCGGCGGCGAGCGTGGGACCGACCTCGACGATCTCCTGGCCGCGCACGCGCACGTCCGCGCGCTCGACCCGCGGCGGATCGAGGTGCAGCAGCGTCGCGCCCTTCAGCAGGGCGCCCTCGTGCGCCTTGGCTCCCAAAGACGGCAGCGTCATGGTCGTCCTCAAGCGTCGGTGAACAGGTCGCGGGCGGGGTGATGAAGGCTGTCGAGCACGAGGCGCATGGTGATGGCGACGGTCAGATCCACGTCGCCGTGCCCTTCGGCGGACACGGGCTCGTCGCCGGCGAGGGTGAGGGAGCCCGTCGGCGTCGTGAACACGGCGCGGCCGTCCGCGCCCTTTGCGAAGCGGAAGGTGCCGTCGTCGCGTCGCCACAAGAGGCTGCCGTCGTGGTCCTGCACGAAGCCGGGCGTGTCGTGCCGGCCCTCGAAGCTCTCCATGCTCATGAAGATGTGCGGCTTCTCGAGGTAGGGGCCGCCGTCCTCGGGGCACCAGGGGTCGCACTGGCCGCACAGATTACAGAGATCGACGACGTTGCCGATCTGGTGCTTCTGGTCGACGACGAGCTGGCTGCCCTGCGCGCGCTCGAGGCTGTCGCCCGCCCACTTGACGCGCCCCGGCTGCCAGGCGCCGCGCTCCATCTCGAGCGTCACGTTCGCCATGTTCGGGCAGACCTTCAGGCACTTGTCACAGGTGATGCAGTTCAGGAGGTGCAGCTGTGAGCCGATCTTCTTCGGCGCCTTCTTGTTCTGCTCGAAGCCGTAGCGCGCGTCGCCGCGGGTCTGCTCCGCCAGGCGCCGCAGGTTCTCGCCCGCCGGGTCGAAGACGTCACCGCCGGCCTGCTGCTTGGCGCGCGCGGCGATGAAGCTCTCGAGGGTGCTCGCGCCCGCCGACTTCATCTCGCTCTCGAGGTTCTTCAGGTAGCGCGGCAGGCGCGCGTAGCCTTGGCCCTTCAAGAGGTCGCTGCACGTCGTGATGGGCTTCAAGCCACAGGACGCGA
>CAYLZW010000197.1:0-11246 GCA_964388085.1 uncultured Myxococcales bacterium
CGCGCGGCGTCGCGCTTGTCGCGCTTGGCCTTGCTGTCGCGCGCGTGCGTCGCCTGCAGGTCGCGCACGGCGCCCGCGAAGCGAGCGCGCAGGAGGTAGCGGGTGGCGAGCGGGTTGTCGCCCTTCAGGCGCTCGAGCTGATCGAAGTGTCGCGCCGCCCAGCGCTCTCGGCCTTGCAAAAGGTCGATGCGTCCCTGGTAATAGGCGACGAAGGCCTTCACGTCGCTCGGCACGGCGCCGAACTCCGAGCCGCCGCCGAGCAGATCGTCCTGCAGGAGATCGCGATCGTGCGGCAGCGTCGCGATCACGCGCTCGATGTTGCGGAGCGCGTCGGGCAGGAGCTCCGGCCGCTTGCGCTCCTTGGCGACGTTGTAGAAATACTCGACGGCCGCGTGCGAGAGGCCCATCTCGAACAGCGCGCGCCCGAGGTAGAACTCGGCCCACTCGTATTGGTCGGCGGCCTGGTCGTTGCCCGCGATGTAGTGCCAGAGCTTCTCGGCCGCGGCGCGATAGCCGCCGCTCTTGAAGGCGACGAGACCCTCATCGAACACGAGCTCGGGCACGGGCTCGGGCGGCGGCGCAGGCTCGCTCGCCTCTGCGGCCGGCGCGCCATCGGCGGGCTCGCCTTTGGGCGTCGCGGCCGCGTCCGGCTCGGGTGGGGCCGCGGGTGGCTCCTGCGCCAACGCCGACGACGACGACACGAGCGTGCACAACGCCGTGAGCGCCAGCTTCGACGAGGCCAGGCGGCGGGCGCCGCTGCTCATCCCCCGCCTCCGAAGTTGAAGGAGATGCCTGCGTTCAACGAGAGCACGTTCTCGATGGTCGAATTCGGGTCGACGATCGGCACGCTATTGAACAGGACGTAGTCGCGCAGATCGAAGCGCAGCGAGAACCAGTCCCAGACGAAGAAGCGGATGCCGGCGCCGAAGGCGGGCCCCGGCAGGAAGAGGTAACCCTGTCCGCGATACGCCGCCACCGCGAGGCCGGCGTTGAAGAACAGCTCGTTGTAGATCAGCAGACGGTTGAACAGCGAGAGCTTGCCGTAGATCGGCTTCAGCACGTAGTTGGTCTCGACGAAGCCGTCGAGCTGCTCGAGTCCCTTGGCCTCGGGGCGCACGCCCCAGTTCTTGCGCAGCTGCTCCGTGAGGCCCGTCTCGACGTTGAAGCTGTAGGTGCCGCCCGCGATCTCCCAGGCCTGGAAGTCGTCGAAGTGCAGCGTGTAGCGGAAGCTGCCCGTGACGCCTTTGTAGAACGCGTCGAGCGGCAAGATGCCCGTCGACAAGGTGAACTCGTGGCCCATGTTGAACTTGCGATTCTGGATGACGACGGCGTGGCCTCCCACCTCCTCGTCGTCATACTGAGCGGCAGCGGGCAACGCGGCGCCGAGCCAGGCAGCGCAAAGCACAGGGGCGAGCGCGAGGGGTTGCCGCATCCATCCTCCGAAACGTTGCGTCGGTGTTCAGCCGACGAGGACCGTGAAGCGGTATTACACCGGCGGGCGGCCGGAAGGGTACCCGCGCCGCGACTTGCCGGCGCCGCTAGATCGTGTTGAAGCTGAACGGGAAGGTGACGATCACCGATCCGTTGCCGCGCGGCTTCGGGAACTTCCAGCGCCGTACGGCCGACGACATACAGCCGGTGGCCTCGGCGCTCGGCAGCGTCGACCGGGCCGTCTTCACTACGCCCACGTGGCCGTCCGACCGGATCTGCCACTCGAGGATGACCTTGCCGTGAAGCCCGGGCGACTTACGTAGCGCGCGCTCGTAGCAGAGCTGCAGTTGGCCGATGTGCCGGTTGATGACCTTGAGGATCTCTTCCTTCGTGAGCTGGCCCGAGCCCTTCACGCGGCTCTGCCGTTGCAGCTTGGCGACGCGCGCCCTCACCTTGCGCTCGCTCTTCTTGCCGAGCGCGCCGGTGTTCTCGCGGATGACCGAGTTGAGGCCGCTCGTCTGCAGGCCGCCGGCGGCGCCGCCGATCTGCACGTTCGACGACCGTCCCTTGCCGGTGAGCTCCGAGACCTTGAAGCCGCTCGCGCCGGGGACGCGCACGCCGTCGATGTTGCTCATGGCGGCCTTGAGCGATTGGGACGACGCCGGCCCCTTGAGCTTCGGGATCTTCGAGAGCACCTCGGTGACGCTCGGCTTCGCCTTCGCCCGCGGGTCCGGCTTCGCGTCGGGCTGCCTTGCCTGCTGCGGTTCGGACTCGGGTTCGGGCGCCGCCTCCGGTTCGGGCTCCGGCTCGGGCTCGGGCTCGGGCTCGGGCTCGGGCTCGGGCTCCTCGAGCTCGAGCTTCTCCTCCACGAACACCTCGGCGAAGCCGGTGTCCTCGAGCTGAATGACCTTCTGCTGATGCGCCCGGTACTGCAGGATCCACATCACGGCGCCGAGCAGCACGAACAACCCGAGCGCGACGCTGGCGGCGGTGAGCTGGATGCGTCGCTCTGCCGCGAGCGCCTTCTTCAGGTCGGGCGCGAGCTGCACGGTCGGGCGCTTCGAGAAGCGCAGGAAGACCCGATCACCGGCGACGTCGAGGTACGCCATATCACCGGGCGTGAGCGGCACCTTGCCGGCCTTGGTCTGCGCCTCCGGCAGCGCGCGCACGTCGACCTGTTGGCCCTGGCGGAAGAGCTGCCCGCCGACGCTCTCGCGCGCGCGCAGCTCGGCGACGTTGCCGCGTCGATGGGTGACGAGCACGAAGGCCTTCTTGAGCGATCGCTGCTGCAGCCCGTCGTCATCGAAGCGGCGGCCGAACGAGAACGACTCGCCCTCGGCGAGCACCTCGTGATCGAGGATCTTCTCACCGCGGTAGTGCAGCACCTCCAGGACGTGGCCTGCCTTCTGGCCGTCGTCGGGAGACGGCTCGCGCACCAGGCGCTGAACCAGCGACCAGGTCGGCTCCTCGTCCTCGTCCTCGTCCTCGTCGTCGTCCTCGTCGAAGTCGTCGGCCTGTGGCAGCCACTCCACGGCGGGCAGCGGGCGGCCGTCGTCCCCGTCGACGGCGGGCGCGCGTCCCTCGGCGGCCGCGGGCATCGGCGCTTGCGCGGCGGGCGGCGGCGGCTCGGGCGGCGGCTGTGGCTCCGTGACGAGGGGAACGCCGCCGGTCAGCGAGGGGGCGGCGGCGACGGCCTCGAACGCCGGAGGCGACACCGCCGCGGCGGGCGGCGACGAGATCGAGCGAGCGGATGGGCGCGCCGCGTCGCTGAGCGTCATGGAGACGAGGTCCGGCCGCTCCTGCACGAGCGTGGCCTCGGGATCGACCTCCTCGGCGAGCACGCCCGCGGACGGGTTCGCGAGAGGCTGAGATCCCTTCGCTCTGCTGCCGGTGACGACGAAGTCGTCGAACAAGCTGTCGAGCGAAGAGTCGGCGCCCGCGGGTGGGGACGCGCCCTCCGCCCCCGCCGGCAGGATGTCCTCGACGGACGCCGGCTTGACGCCTGCCGCCGGATCGAAGGCCTGCGTCGGCGGCACGTCCCCCGGGGCGACGTGCTGCGGCTGTGACGTGGAGGCCTGCGTCACCAGCTTCAGCTTGATCGTGTGCCGCCCGATGCCGATGTCGTCACGAGGGCCGACGTAGGCGGGCGCCGTCAGGCGGACCCCGTTCAGCGTCGTGCCGTTGGCCGAGCCGAGATCTTGTACCGCCAGCTGGCCGCCCGCCTCGAACAGCAGCGCGTGCTTCCGCGAAGCGCCGTCGTCGTCGAGCACGATCTCGCACGCCGGGTCGCGACCGATCTCGAGCCGATCGCCGGTCGCCATCTCGGTGCCGAGAAACTGACCGTCACGAAAGAGGAAGACCTGCAGCACGAGGGTCAACGGAAGCTCTCCTCGCGGCTCGCGGGCATCGTCGTCAGCGCCGGCGCTCGCATCGCTACTCCAGCGCCTCGTCGATCTCGGCGTGGAAGTGCTCTCGCTTCTTCACGAGCGTCCGCAGCGCGCTCTCGCGCCGCTGGAAGAGATAGATCGCGTTGGCCTTGTTCGTCTGCCCCTGCAGCAGGCGCTCGTCGAATTCGACGCGCGTCGGCCCCCGGCGGGTGGCGGCGTCTACCGCGGCCTCTTGCGCGCCCGGCGCCTGCTCGCCCGGCGCCGGCCCGTCGTCTGCACGCTGCTCGGCGCGCTTTTGCGTCGCTCGAGCGCGTTTGCCTTTGGAGCTCTTCTGGCGTGTACGGCGTCGCGCGAGAAGCGGCTCCGCGTCGTGCGAGCTCAGCGCGCGCTCATGCTCGGGCGCCGAGCGCTCGCTGGCGCCGGCGGGCCCGCCGACGAGGAGCAGCGAGAGCATCAGCGACGAGCCGAGCAGCGCCCCGCCGACGACGTGCTGATGAGGCTGCCGTGCATGACCCTGACGCGCGCAGAAGATTCGCATGCATCGCTCCCTTCGCCGGCGCGAGCATAGCCGAGGCCGCGCGCGCGTGTCGCATCCGCGCCGACAGCCGCTTGGCCGAGCCCCGAGCAGCCCCACCGCCTGGCCGCCGATCCAGCGGCGCGCCTCGCCAGTGCGGCGACGCGACGGCCCGCCGCGAGCCTCTTGCGCCGGTCGATCCCTTCACTCGGGCTGTTCCGTTTCGGGGCGATCGTCGTCCGGCAGCGCGCTCGGCCCGCGCAGCACCCGCCCACCGGCGCCGACCGCGAACACCGTCCGCTCGATCGTGGGCTCGGGCCCGTCCACCTCGATGTAGACGCCGTCGATCGCGCGCAGGTGCGCGTCGTCCGCCAGCTTCGTCGTCGCCCACGCGGAGCCGTCCCAGTGGAACACGGACCCCGCCATACCGACGGCGTACACATCGTCGCCGCCCGTACCCCACACGCCCTGCAGGTAGAGCGGCACCGGCGTGCGCAGGTCCGGGCTCCAGATGTCGCCGCGATCGTCGGGCTCGCCGAGCCGGCGGAAGACGACGCCGTCCGTCGCGGTGGCGAGCACGCCGGCGCCGGTGAACACGTCGGTGAAGGGGCGGCTCGTGCCGGATCGATCGCGCGTCCAGCGCTGCGCCTCGAAGTCGTAGACGTACACGCTACCCGCGAGCCCGACGGCGTAGACGCGACCGCCGCCCCCCGCCACGGACTTGAGCGCCTCGGGGATGCGATACTGCTCGACGGTGCCGTCCGGCAGCGTGCGATCCTGCAGCGCCTCCGCGTCCATGCTCGCCAGCGCGCCGTCCCGCCAGCGCAGGATGGTGCCGTCGTCGCCGACGATGAACGCGTCATCGAGCCGGCGCAGCCAGACCCCGAACAGGTGCGCCGTCGTGCCGCTCTCGAGGCGGCGCCAGCCGGCGTCATCGCGCAGCAGGACGAGGCCGCCCTCGCCCGCCGCCATCACGATCTCGACGCCGCTCTCGGCGTCGAACGCGCTCGACACGGACTCGAGCGTCGGCGCGCCCTCGACGTCGGCCGGGAGATCCTCGCGGGTCCACGTGCCCGCCTCATAGCGCAGGAGCGTCCCGCCGGTGCCGACGGCGTAGGCGCGCGTGGGACTGACGGTCGAGACGTCCTGTAGCGACAGGGTCTCGGGGAAGGGGCGCGAGAGCACCCACCCGGGCGCGACCGCGGTCTCGGTCGGCGGCGGCGGCGGCTCCTCCGGCGCACAGGCGCAGGCGAAGAAGAGGGCACCGAACGCGGTCACGTGCGAGCAACGCATGAAGGGATGGTACGCTCGCCCGCGTGACGCGGGGAAGCCCACGCCTGTTTCGGATCGCGCGCGCGCCGAGCGCCGGCCTCTTGCTGCTCGCGCTCGGCGGCGCGGCGCTGTGCTGGTCGTCGTGCACCGACGCGCAGCTCTATCACCTGTCGGAGGTGCCCTCGCTGCCGAACAAGGTCGCCTTCACCGGCACCGTCTGCACCGACAACCCGGCCGAGCGCAGCTTCCCGCTGCGCGTCATCTACCTCGTCGACGCTGCAGCCGATCTGCCGGCCACGCTGACGCCGGAAGAGGTCGGGCTCTTGGGCGCGCAGCGCGTTCAGGCGGTGCGCGACTCGGTCACCGTGACGCGCGGGCGCGGCACCGAGTTCGCCATCGTCCGCTTCGGCGGGGCGAGCGTGCTCGCACCCGAGGGCGGCTTCACCGACAACTCGGTCCTCGTCAGCGAGGCCGCCGGCGCGCTGTCGATCCCCATGGCGGGCGCGGGCGAAGGACAGCGACGGACGCTGCAGGCGCTCCAGATCGCCTCGAGCCTCATCACCGGCGACGTGCTCTCGTCAGCGAAGGGGCCGCGCTCGCGCACGAAGTACGTCGTCGTGCTGCTGCAGGCGGGCAGCGCGGACGACGCCCTCTTGAACGCGCAGGCGGATCCGGCAGCCGGCTGTGACACCTCCTGCGTGCTCGCCCGGCGCGTCGAAGCGCTGCGGGAGGACGTGCTCGCGGCGGGCGCCGCCGACTTCCAGTTGCACGCCGTCGATCTCACCACCGCCGTGACCACGGACCCCGGGCTGCTCGCCGCTGCCGAGGACCAGCTCGTGCGCATGGCCTTCGCGGGCGCGGGCGAGTACCGGCGCGTCTGCCGCGTGAACGACGACGGCACGCGCTCCCCCGCCGGCTGTGGGCCGCAGAGCCTCTCGCTGCTCGGCGTCGACATCGAGAGCGCCCGCAACGTGTTCGTGAAGAAGTCGTTCACGATCGCGAACCTCAACGCGCGCCACACGAACGACGGCGTCGTCCCCGACAGCGACGCGGACGGCATCCCCGATCATCTCGAGGACAAGGACGGCGACGGCGAGGTGGCGGATCCGAGCTGCGCCGATCAAAGCGTCTGCGCCAGCGACGCGGACTGCGCCGGCATCGGCAACGGCATCTGCCAGCCCGGCGAGACGGACCCGCGCCTGCGCGACACCGACGGCGACGGCCTCGGTGACAAGGTCGAGCAGCTCCTCTCCACCGTGGGCTTGAACCCGCGCGCCCAGGACACGCCTTCGCAGTGCTCGCAGATCGTCAACCCGCGCACGACGGACAGCGACGGAGACGGCCTCATCGACTGCGAGGAGGTGCTGCTCGGCCTCGACGCCACGCTCTTCGACACCGACGCCGACGGCACGCCCGATCTGCTCGAGCTGCTCGCCGGCACCAACTTCCTGCTCGGTGACGCGCTCTACGACCTCGACTTCGACGGCGTGAACAACGAGCAGGAGATCCGCGCGCACAGCGATCCGCGCAGCTCGGACGCCATCTCCCGCGCGGAGCTCTCCTATCTCTATCGCGAGATCGATCTCGGCATCCGCGAGCACCGCTATGCCTCGCAGCCCCGCGAGCTGAGCGGCGCCGTCGTCGTGCAAGAGGTCAGCACCGACAGCGCGATCGGCAACGGCACGCTCGTCTACCTGCCGTCCGACGCCGAGGGAGAGCCCGCACACCTCGCCTGGAAAGACGCAGCTGAGAACGCCGTCGGCGACGCCGTGCCCATCGACGGCGACAGCGTCTACGTGCTGCACAGCGGCTGTACCGACGCGCTCCCCGACAAGGACTGCGCCGCGCTCGATCAGTCCCTGACCGTCTACGTCACCGAGGCGCTGTTGCCGCCGTTCCCCGTCGACGAGAGCTTGCGCATCGCCGTGGCCGAGCGGCAGTGCACCGACTTCCGCGTGCGCAACGTGACGCTGGTCGAGACGCTCGAGGCCGACGGACGCGCGGCCGGCAACAACGACATCCGCATCTTCTTCGGTCAGGTCCCGCAGGACACGCCCGCGGGCTTCGGCATCTTCCGCGTCGCGCAGTACAACTTCCGCTACCTGGCGCCCGACTTCAAAGAGCCGCGCGTGGCGGACCAGCCGGTCGACAGCTTCCGCTTCGTGCTGTTCGGGGATCGCTGAGATGACGTCGCGCGTCCCGCGCCTCTCGCTCCTCACGCGCGCGTCGCTGCTCGGCGCGGCGCTCCCCATCGCCCTGTTCGGCTGCAGCTTCGGCGCCGAGGCGACGTTCACGAACGGCGCGGTGCTGAACGCCTGTGACAGCAGCATCCCGGTCTGCAACACGACGGCGGGCTGCAAGCTCGTCGAGGAGGACGCTTACGTCGAGGGCGTGTTCCCCGGCTTCAAGCAGCTCATCGTGCCGACCGTGGGCGAGGCCATCATCCGCGTGCAGCTCTATTGGCGCTCTCAGCAGAGCCCCGGCGCCGACACCGAGGTGCTCTGGTACGAGCCCGCCTGCGTCGAGGTGCACACCTGGCAATCCCAGGGCGTCGACATCTTCGAGCAGTCCGGCAACGACGGCATCTGGCAGGAGCACCACCGCGTCTACCGCGAGGGGGATCACCTCGTGGAGATCCGCTCGGACGCGTTCGGCGAGTATCTGCTGCGCACGCAGGTGCTGACGCCCGACGAATTCGAGCAGGAGCAGTCGACGTTCTTCGGCGACCCCGAGCGCGACGCGGACGCTATGGCGCCGTAGCTCACGCCTAGCCCGAATGACTCGTGTTCAGCGCCGCTTCATTGCGGCCACTCGACGCGGACCAGCTCGTCGTCACCCGAGCCGAGGCGCACCGTGCGCGTCACGGACTTGCCGAGCTCGGGGTTTTTGAGCTCGATCTTGTAGGTCCCGGGAGGAAGCCTACGCGGCTTCATCGGCGTCTCGCCGATCTTCTTGCCGTCGAGGTAAACGAGCGCCCAGGGCTTGGCGACGATGCGCAGACGAGCGGGCTTGACGGCTCGGTTTGCCTTGGCTTGCTTCGGCTCGGCCTTCGGTGGCGGAGCCGCCTTCGGGACGACGACGGGGGCAGCCGGTTCCTCGATGGGCTCGACGACCCCCGTCGGCTCCGTCGTCACCTTGCCCACCGGCGCCGCGAGCTCGTCGAGCGGGACCTCGAGCTCGAAGCGTCCGTTCGCGCCGAACGTGAAGGTGGCGCTCTCGGGCTCGTAGCCGGCGAGCTCGAAGCGGACCTCATGGCTTTTGTCGAGGGCGAGGTCCTTGAACACATCAGGGGTCGTGCGGCCCGTGCTCTCTCCGTCGAGGAAGATGCTCGCGCCCGCGGGTGTGCTGCGGACCGTCAGCTCCCCGGCGGAGGCGACGCCGCTAAAGCGCAGCACGCCGAACAAGAGGAGCGCCCCGAGCAGGATGACCGCGACCGCGACGCCCGCCACGACGGCCAGGCGTCCGCCCTTCGCCGGCTCCGGGGCGAGCGGCGAAAAGACGCCGTCGCCGTAGCGCTCGATGACGGTCTCCGGTGTCGAGGTGGCCGTCATGTCTTCGAGGTCGCTGAAGTCCTCGAGGTTCGGGATCTGGGAGCGCAAGAAGGCGCCGCCGGCGTGCCCGTCGCTGCGCGTGCGCTCGTCTTCGTCGAGCCCGTCGTTCTCGAGCGGGAGCGGCGCCGCCATCTCGGGCACCGGCGCCGGTTGGCGGCCCTCCGAGCGGGAGAACGCCGTGCGCGCGTCGGGCTCGCCGCGCTCGGAGTCGGGGACGTCGACGGCGAGCGCGCGGCTCTTCGAGCGCTCGACCTTGGTGCCGGAGCGTCCGGCGGTCTGATCCGGTAGATCGTGCTGGGAGGACAGGTCCGCGAAGCTCTCGGCGTCGAGCTGCCCGGTGCCGAGGTCCGCCTCGCCCGCGATCTCCTCGGCGAACAGCTCGCGCATGTAGTGGCCCACGCGCGCGGGCGAGTGCACGACGCTGCTCTCGGCGAGGAAGTCCTCGAGCTCGAGGGCGAGGTCTTCACAGCTGTCGAAGCGGTTGTCCGGATCCTTCTGCAGGCACTGCAGCACCACGTGCTCGAGGTGCTCGGGGATGTCGTCGGCGAACAGCGACGGGCGCGGCACCTCGCAGTCGATGATCGCGTTCATGGTCGCGATCTCGGTCGGCCGCTTGAACAGGCGCCGCATGGTGAGCAGCTCCCAGAACACGACGCCGAGCGCGAACTGATCGCTCCGGTGGTCGATGTCCTCGCCCTGCGCCTGCTCGGGGGACATGTACGTGTACTTGCCCTTGATGACGCCGGTCGCCGTGTGCGTCTCCTGGCTTGCGGCCTTGGCGATGCCGAAGTCGACGATCTTCGTCGTGCCGTCGTAGGTCACGAGGATGTTCTGCGGCGAGACGTCCCGGTGCACGAGGCTGAGCTTGCGCCCCGAGAGATCCTGCTTGGTGTGCGCGTAGTGGAGGCCAGTGGCGGCGTCGATGATGACCTGACACGCGTGCTGCATCGGCACCGTCGTCTTCTTCGCCGCCGACTTGCGCTGCATCTTGCGGATGTCCTGCCCGTGCAGGAACTCCATGGCCATGTAGTAGGTGCCCTGCGCCGCGTTCACCTCGAAGACGTTGACGACGTTCGGGTGACGGAGGTCCGCGGCCGCGCGCGCCTCGTCGAGGAACATGGTGACGAACTCTTGGTCTTGCGCGAGGTGCGGCAGGATGCGCTTGATGACGACGAGCTTCTCGAAGCCCTCGAGGCCGCTCTGCTTCGCGAGGTACACCTCGGCCATCCCGCCGGCGCCGAGCTTGCGCAGCAGGTGATATTTTCCGGCCAGGACTGGCGCCGTCTGCGTTGACATGGCGCGTCAGGGGACCCCTTCCGGCGCCGACTGTAGCAGGGATCCGGAGGGCGCTGCGCGATCGCCTAGGCGTTCGTGATCGGGGCACCCGCGGCCAGGAGGTGCTCTTGCAGCGGCTTCACCTCGAACGGTCCGCCGGCCATGCGCGCGATGGCGCGCGAGGCGGCGTCGGCCGCCGCCAGCGTCGTGAAGTAGGGGATCCCGCCCACGAGCGCGCCGCGCCGCAAACTGAAGCTGTCCTTCACGCTGGCCGCCCCCACGGTCGTGTTGATGACGAGCTGGACGCGCCCGTCGTGGATGGCCTCGAGCGCGTGCGGCGAGCCCTCGCGCACCTTGTTGACCCGCTCGCTGCGCACGCCCGCTCCCTCGAGGAAGCGCTGGGTGCCGCCGGTCGCGATCACCTGAAAGCCCGCGTCCACGAGGCGCCGGATGGGCTCGAGCACCGCCTCCTTGTCGACGTCGGCGACGGAGACGAACACGGTCCCTGACGAGGGCAGCGAGGTGCCCGCGCCCATCTGGCTCTTGGCGAAGGCCGCCTCGTAATCGACATCGACGCCCATGACCTCGCCGGTAGAGCGCATCTCGGGCCCGAGCAGCGTGTCGACGCCGGGGAACTTGAGGAACGGGAGCACGGCCTCCTTCACGGCGAAATGACCTCGCTGCGAGATGAAGTCCGGCTCGCTGACCGAGAGCTCGTCGAGCGTCTTGCCCGCCATGACGAGCGTCGCGATGCGCGCGAGCGAGAGGCCGGTCGCCTTGCTGGCGAAGGGCACCGTGCGCGAGGCGCGCGGGTTC
>CAYLZW010000198.1:0-11235 GCA_964388085.1 uncultured Myxococcales bacterium
CGGGTCCGAGGAAGCCGCCACCTCAAGTTTCAACATGGAACGGGACAGGGCCTCTAGCGGACCTCCCGAGGACTCATCCTAACGTAGCTCGAGGGGACGGGTCCTCGGCGATCCGTAACGCCAGCAAACCGCTGTCCTCACGCCACCACCCGTAGCCTCGTCTCTGGCTGCACGGCCATCGGCATATCGTCCCACGTGCGCCCGTCGAGCTCACGGCCCGCAAGCTTCTTCCGCACGCCGCCCCATTGCTTGAAGAAGAACGCGACGCCCGCGCGCGTGCACTGCTCGCGAATGCCCCTCACCCACGCGGGGTCAATCGGCCTCGCGCCCGGACCGCTCTCGCCGCCGACGATCACCCAATGCACACCCTCGAGCGGTATCTTGTCGAGCGGTCCCAGAAGCGGCTCCAGCGACAGGAAGCGCACCGCGGCGGGGACGGTGACCAAGTCGTGAATCCGCTGTAGCTGCCGCTCGTCCTCAACGGACACGCCGAGCCATACGTTCTCGGGCAGGTCGAGCGACGTCCCGAGCTGTCGCAGCCGAGCAGAGCGCTTCGTGAGGAGTTGGAAGCGATGCTGCGGGCACGCGCGCATCACGCTGACGACGTCCTCAATGAACTCGCTGGGCACCGCCTCGTGAAAGAGGTCGCTCATCGAGTTCACGAAGACACGGCGGCCCTTCTTCCATTTGAGCGGAAGCTCGAGCGCCTCGGGCACAAGGCGCAGGTCGAAGCCCTGCTCGTACGGGTGACCGGGAATGCCGCGCCAGCGCTCGGCGAAGGTCTCGGCGTAACAGTGCTTGCAGCCAGCGGAGACCTTGGTGCAGCCGCGCACCGGGTTCCACGTCGCGTCGGTCCACTCGATGGTGCTGTGGTCGGCCATGGTGCTTGAGCGTAACGAGATGCACAGCAGGACGCGAGACGCAGGTCCTCGACCAGCACCACCGCCATGGTCCCAGCCGCCTACTCGTTGGCCCCGGGCGGGAAGAGCAGACGATGAAGCGTTCCGATGGCGGCCACTGCATCGGCCCGCGCCGTCGCTTCCTCCTCTTCGGGATGATCGAGCGTGAGCTGGCTGGCGTACGCCTCCGGCCCGTGGTCGCTCGGCTTCTCGAAGTTCGCCGCGAGGTCATCGAGGGCGGTCTTCGTCGAGCCAACAAGCTCCGGTCCGAATGTCGCGCGAATCGCTTCGGCGGCCTCGTCGACTCCGCCAGCGTCGTTGTGCAGCGTCACGAAAGCGACGTCGTACCAGTCCTTGGGCTTCCGTCGAGAGTGCGCGGCGCAGGCCTTCGCGAGGAGAAAACCGGCAAGCCCGGTTACGTTGATCTCCACCTCGCGGCGGTCTCCGTTGACCTTTGCGCTGAGAGAACGGACCTCGACGTCGCGCGCAGCGAAGCCGGTGCCCCGCAGGTTCACGGCGCCGAGCTCGCGGCAGCCCTCGAAGCTCACAATCGACAGCGCCGGCTCGTCGTCCAGGTCCGCGAGCAGCTCGAACTTGACCACGGACCGGGGAGAGCCGATCTCCGTCGCCCATCTCCAGGTGCCCTTGTTCGTCGGCTGGAACTCCGCGTTGCGAAGGGCCTGCTCGAGGCGGCTCATGTTCACCGCGCCGCTCGCGATCTCGAGATCCACTTGCACGTCGACGTCGGTGGTGCCTGCGTGATGAAAGGCGCTGCCGCTGCAGAGCAGCTCAGGCACCAGACCACCGAGCAAGACGAAGCCCGGCCGCTCTCCATAGTGATGCGCCACGCGGACCAACGCGGTTTCCGCCGCTCGTCGTGCGGCGCGGCTCCTCTCCGGCTCATCGTCCATGCATGACCTCGCGTAGGTGCTCGGCTGCTTCTTCGCCTCGTACGCCGCTCGTGCGCACGTCCGCGTAGACACGCGGCCATGGGGCGATGGAGACCCCGTCATGCGGCGCGGCGAGGAGCCTTGTGGTGGTCGTCGGAAACGGTCGCAGCGTCAAGCGGCCCCCCTGAAGCGGCGTCATGCCATTTCGCCGAGCGAGTGCTTCCAGGTCCGCGATGGTTCTCGCATCGACGTAGACCTCGGCGCTGCCGACCGAGGTCACGAGCGGCGCGAGAACGTCTGCGGCCACTGCACCGGTCGCGGCCCAGGTCGTTCCGTCGGCGTTCCAACGGCGACCGAGCTTCCTCACACCGTCGACGGCATCACGCCAGCTCGCCCCGACGACCAGGGACGCTCTGGGGCGCAGCGACGCGGCTTCCATTGCGTACGCGTGCAGGAGTTCATCCCTGTCGACGACGGTCCGCTTCGAGCTTGGTCCACGGGCCTTGCTGGAAGTGAGGAGGCCGAGCCCCGCGAGCACACGAAGCGCCGAGACGACGCTCCCCGTCGACAAGCCGGTAGCCTCATGCGTCGCCGCGACGGTCGCGTCTACGTCGCAGAGCAAGGCCTCAGCGACCGCGGCGACGGCAGGGGTCCACCCGGAGGGCTCGGAGCGCCGCTCGGGGGGCTGCCCGCTCCGTGAGACGATGAGGTCGCCGACTGCGATCTCCGCGGCCCCCATCTCATCCGCCCATGAAATCCTCTGCTCCGCCAACACGGCTCGCGCCCCCTCCGACATGCGCCGTGCAACGACGATGTCCGGGCGCGTTGGCGCCCCCACGAGCTTGCGAGCCTCGTGGAGCCATCCATGTCCCATCCAGGCTGCGCTGACCCTGCGCTTGCCGATCGAGAGGCGGGTGAGCTCTCCGCGCCTGCCGAGCAGCGTGATGTCGGCGGCCGGAGGCAGCACGGCCCGCACGGCGGCAAGAATCCGGCGATCGTCAGGTCTGGCCAAGTATACCTCAGTCTTCAAGCATACCTCAGCTCCGAGCTGAGGTATAGATTTCGACTGAGGTTTAGGCAGGCGCCTGAGTACCTAGCGAGGCATCCGACCCCGCTGCTTCCTGCCCTCTCACACCCCCGCAGCGACGGCGACGAGGACTTCACCGGCGACGCCGGCCCAACCCATGTTGCCGACGGTCACGACTTCGTGTCCGGCGAGGAAGTGCCGGAGGTCTTGCGGCAGGTTCTCGTCGAGCAAGAGCTTCATGCGCGGGCGACGAGCGCGGCTGCTTCGCTGCTGTGACGAGCGTCTTCCAGGACCGCGACGACCTGCTCACGGCGAACCGTGGGGAACTGCGCCAGGAAATAGTCGATCGTGTAGCCGGCCTCGAGATGATCGAAGAGCGCCTTCACCGGAACGCGTGTGCCAGCAAAGCACGGCGTGCCACCGAGGACTTTCTCATCGGACCGAACGTGATCGCTGCTCATCCGGAGATTCTAGCCTCCTGCCCGGTGACGCTCCAGCGCGCGGCGGCACCACGACACGGCGGCGTCTTCCAGGACCTACGCGACACCACCCGTCGCATTCCCATCCCATGACCCAGCGCGTCGTCAGATCCGCCACCCACCCTCCCCTCCACGCGCAACAATCAGCCTCCCCCAACGGACAGCGATCAGGAGGCCCTCACATGCGCGACGCCCACACCCCAGTCGCCAACCGCGGCAGCACCGATCGCACGCGGCTCATCCCCGCCCGCCGTCCGCCAACCCAGCGGAACAACGACAGAAACTGGGTCCAGACCCTGGAGGACCTCCGGCAGCAGAGAGCCAAGCATCCCGAGCAAGCCGCCCTCGCCGTCATCGTCCAGCAGGCAGGCGAGCCCCGGCTTCGCACGAGGCTGCGCTTCGGCAGCCGCAACCACCCCATCGCCCTCAGCCTCGGGCGGCACACGTGCTGCGACCTGCCCGGCCTCCGGGACGCCAGCCTGCGGCATGCGCTCGTCCTCGCGTGGCCGAGCGCGGAGCACCCCGTGGAGGTCATCGACCTTCGCAGCAACACGGGGCTCGTCGTCTCCAGCGGCAAGAGCGTCGAGCGCCTTAGGGGGAGCGGTCCGATGCGTTTCACCGCCGGCAGCGACGAGGTCACCGTGCTGTACGCGGCGCCGAACGCTCCGCTCGAGATTGACCTGCCGCATGAGCTCGAGGGCTGGATCGACATCGAGGAGCGGCGGATGCTTGGGGAGCTGTCCGACCGGCTCCCGAGCCCGCCGAAGACGAACCCTTCCTACGTCGTGCGGGACGGCGTCACGCTCGTGCGCGCCTGTGACGGGCGCGTGCTCGACGAGGGGCGGCACGAGGTCATCCGCGCGAGCGCGAGGCAGCTGCGCGAGGGGCTGCTGCTCGGGCGCTATGAGCGCTGTGACAAGCACCTGATGTTCAGCTTCGATTCGGGGGTGTCGCGCGTGCATGCCTTCGTCGTCGAGCGCGAGGGGTCGCTGCACGTCGTGGACGTGGGGTCCAGCAACGGCACGTTCATTATCGACGCGCGCGACGGCCGGCCGCTGCGGGCGCTGGACGCGCCGTATCGCGCGCATTGCCTTGGGCCTCGGGAGCAGATTCGCATCGCTTCCAAGCGGGTGGCGATTGAGCTGCGGGCGGATGGGGGATGGTGGGTGAACTGAGGTGACGTGGAATGCGCGCCGCCGTTAGGGGCTGCGCTCAGCCATCCGCCTCATCACCTCCGCCTTCACATCGGCCGACGGGATGAGCGTCGCTTCGCCCCGATCGATGCGGGCCAGCCGTCGCTGGATGGTCGCCAACATCTCGTCGCTGGTGTCGTCGTTAGCATCGCCCAGCGTGGCGGCGAGGCGCTCCACCAGCTCCGGCCGCTCGTCGTCAGGCAGGGTCAGCGCCTTCTCGTACAGCTCGGTGGCGGTCGTGCTCGTCATCTGATGATTCTACCAGCCGCAGGGAGCGGGAGGCACCCGTGGGGCTACGGCCAGGAACCGCGCGGTGCGCCCTCGGGCACGGGTTGAGCGGCTCGCCGGACGAAGCGCGATAGCGCCAGCGCACGAGGCCCTGAAGCGATGCGCCGCGACAGCGCTCTCCCGAGGGCGGATGCTACGCTCGCAGCATGAAGCCAAGCGCCCTGCCCGAGCCGAGCGCCATCGATGACATGATAGCGCGCGTGCGTGCGGCGCTCGACGGTCGTGTCGACGTGGGCTTGGCGATCCTGTTTGGCTCCTTATGACGAGCGCGAGGCGAGCGGCTTCATCGTGCACGTGGGGGGTCCGCGCCCGGTCCTCGACAGTCAGGAGTGGGTCACGACCCAGAACCCGTACGGCTTCGAGCTCGGCGACGTGAACGGCGACGGGCACCTCGATCTGTGGCTGGCAGCGGACCCCACCAGCATCCGACTCGGTGACGGCGTGAGCTTCTCCGACGGCCAGGAGCTCTACCACTGGGGCGCCGACGACACCCGACTGGTGGACGTCGACGGCGACGGCGATCTCGACGCGCTCTCGGTCGATGACTTCAGGGACAAGCTGCTCGTCTCGCGCAACAACGGCCACGGAAACTTCGGCACGCCCGCCGAGTACACGGTCGCCAACGCCGCGCAGATCGCGCCGGGCGACTTCGACGGCGACGGCGACACGGACATTGTCATCCGCCAGAACCAATACGGCCCGGGCGAGCTGCTGCTTTATGTCAATGACGGGCTCGGCGGCTTCTCACCCGGCGCCCCCGTCGGGGCCAGCGCGGCGGAAGTGCTCGTCACGGATCTCGACGGCGACGGCTACCCCGACCTCGTCTCGCTCAGCGGCCCGACCATCAGCACGCACTTCGCCGACGGTGACGGCACCTTCGTCGCCGGCCCGAGCTTCGCGCCGGCCGGCAGTCAGGACGTGCGAGGGCTCGACGTCGGCGACGTAGACGCGGATGGCGACGTCGACATCGTCAGCAACGGGCGCATCGGCTTCGACGGCTTCCGCTGGACGGTCCTGAACAATGGCGACCGCACCTTCGGCGCCCCGCTACAAGGCAGCGCCCCCTGGCTCGCGGAGCAGCTCACGCTCGGCGACGTGAACAATGACGGACGCGTCGACATTCTGTTCGATGGCGCCGGCGTGTACGTCGGCGACGGTAGCGGCGGCTTTGTCTCCTCAATGACCGTGTCGGGCGGAGCTGGCGGCGATCACGTGACGCTCCTCGACGTGAGCGGAGACGGCGTCCTCGACCTGCTGCACTCCTCGCTGCGAGCGGGCCGCTTCGGCGTGCAGCGCGGCTTCTGCGACGGCACCTTCGAGCGCCCCGAGGGAGCGCCGCTCCCCGCCCAGGCGTGGGCGCAGGCGCTGGCCGACTTCGACGGCGACGGCGACCTCGACTCTGCCGTCGGCCTACGCGACAGCGACCTCAGCGTCGTGCTCTCGAACGACGGCGCCGGCGACTTCAGCGTCGGCAGCCCCTTCGCCATGGTGCACGACTGGGGCGTCATGGTGAGCGGTGACCTGAACGGCGACGGCCGCGCGGACCTGCTCTCGGGCGGCAGCAGCGGCGTGCACGCCATGCTCGGCGCCGCGGACGGCAGCTTCAGCACCGGCCCGGTGCACAGCACCGGCGCTCGCCCCATCACGCTCGAGCTCGCGGACGTCAACGACGACGGCCACCTTGATCTGCTCGCGGCGCACTACAACACGGGCCTCCTCACGGTCTCGCTCGGCGTGGGCGACGGCGACTTCCTTACGCCGGTCACCTCGCTGCCCATCGCCAACGGCGGAGCGGACGCCGCGCGCTTCGCCGACCTCGACGTGGACGGTCACCTCGACGTGGTCGCGCTGCTCGGCAACGGGCTGCGCGTCTACTGGGGCGACGGCGCCGGAGGCTTCGCCGCGAGCAGCGACTTCGCCATCACGACCTACGCGGACGGCGAGTCGCTCGTCGTCGGTGACTTCAACGCCGACGGGCTGCCCGACGTGGCGGTCAGCACGGTGTGGGTGAACGCGGACCTCTTCATCCACTTCGGCGAGGGCGCCCGCGCGCTGTCGGACGCGACTCGGCTCGATATCCAGGCCGACTGGGTCGACAGCATGCTGGCGTTCGACGTGAGCGGTGACGGCGTCGATGACCTCGTCGTCTCGAACGTGAACGGGGTCGGCTTCAGCGTCTATGTCTCGGACGGCGTGGGCGGCTTTTATCCGCCCGTCGGCTACTGGAACCGCACCTGGGGCCTCGCCCAGGGTGACGCGGACGGCGACGGCATCGACGACGTCTGGTTCCTGCTGAACCACGACTCCCTCGGCGTGCTGCTGCAATAGCAGGGTGCTGAAAAACGCTGCCTCGCTCGCCGCGCGGTGCGAAGCCCCATGATACGAGCGCTGCTTCGAGTCCGGCGATCCGGCAACTGTCGTCGAGAAACGCTCGCGAGTCGATCCGATCGATGCGACGAACCAGCGCTCGCGGAGCTCTCGCGTGCCCTCAGGGCAGGTCGTACTCGTGCCAGATGGCGAGGAACGTCAGCACGGGTGCGAGCACGCCAATGATGCCCGCGAGCAGCGACATGCCCAACCTGAAGGGACGATCGGTCTCGGCGACGAGACCGCGGATGCGGCTCAAACGAAAAGCATTCACAAAGCCGATGATCGCGAGAACCCGACGCCGACGAGGAACGCGGCGTCGAACGAGCCTCGCCACAAGCGCACGATGACGGCCGCGAGCTCCTGTTCTCCTGCCCTCGCGCTCACGACGGCACCAGCAGCCGCAGTCGCTCGTCCGCTGCCCGCACCGTGACGCGCTGGCCGTACGGAAGGGAGATGCAGTCGCGCTCCAGTCCGTCACCGAAGAGCACACCGCGCTCCATCTCGCTCGTGAGCTCGAGCGAGCCGTCAGCGTCGAGCACGCCTTGGGTCAGCGATACGCCGGTGGTCAGCGACGGGAAGGCCTCCCGCACGAAAAAGCACAGGCCCGGATCCTCAGCGCCCGGCAAGGGAATGGCATCTCGGCGTTCGAGCGCAATGGAGCGTGCCCAGCCGGTTGCGCCGGTGCCGCTCGCTACGATGAGGCCGGACGACGAGTGCCGCTCCTCCCGCTCCTCGAACAGGAGGAGATAGCGCGCGCTCTGGTGCGAGGCGTGGCCGATGAAGATCTCATTCAGCGCCCTTAGCCTCTGTCCGTCGCTGGTGCTCGCCTCGACGAGCGTGCGCTCTTCGAGGACAGCGCCGCCGTGGACGGCGGCCTCGAACAGCGCCCTCGCCTGCTCGGGCCGGTGCCGCACGAGGACGCCATCGTAGAGGCCGGGGTTGAAGCCAATGACGATCTGCCGGCGGAGGTATTTGGCGACATTGGCCACGAGGCCGTCCTGTCCGACGCACGCGACCACGTCCTCGGGCTCGAACAGGAAGCGATCCAGGTCGGCCCGGCCCACGTGTGCGCGGCGCCAATCGAGCGGGATGCTCGAGAGCACCGCGTCGCTGGCGCCGCGCACGAGCGCGTGGCGTGCCTCGACGTCCTCGAGGCGCTGCCCGCGAGTCTCGAGGAAGAAGCGCGCCTGGCTCCGCGTGCCATGGCGGTCCAGCAGCTCCTCCAGCTCGGTGGGGCGCGTGACGACGACAGCGCGGGGAGGGAGGGCCATATCAGGCCTGCTCCTCGAGCCGCTTTGCGCCCGCGCTCGCCAGGCGCTGCAGGAGCGGCCCAATGACCTCGGAGCCCACTGTCAGGTGCTCGATGGTCTGCAGCTTGCCCGCGAGCTCGCGCGCGGCGAGCCCGAGCAGGGCGTCGGAGGGGAGCGTGCGATAGATGTCCATGCGCGCGCGCTCGGCCTCGACGCGGGCGCGCTCGGTGACCTCGGTGGCCGCCGCTTGCGCTTCGGCCGTGAGGCGCACATCGGCGGCCTTGGCCTCGGACGCCACTCGCTTGGCGCGCGCCTGCTCCTCGGCGCGGCGTCGCTCATTCTGTCCCTGCTGATCGATGAGCTTCTCCTCGCGGCGGGCGAGCTCGAGCTGGTTCGCGAGCTCGTTCTCGGCGATGGCGCGCTCCTTCTCGACCGCCAGCGCGCGGCGCTGAAAGGTGGCCTCGTCGGCGCGCTGCTGAATCGACTCCCGCGTCGGCATCTGCAGAGCGCGCTCCATCTCGGCGCTCGGCGCCACCTGCGCCACACGGGCGGAGACGATCTCGATGCCCATGGCCTCGAGGCCGCCATCCCGCAGCAGCCCCTCGTGCACGTCGGCGCGCAGTCGCGCGAGGCCCTCCTCGAGGATGAGCCCGAGCGGCTGCTGCGCGAGCCAGGCGGTGGCGAGCTGCTGCGCGAGCTGTGTCAGCAGCCCTGCCAATTGATCGAGCGGCTGCTCGAGGTACGTGCCGGTCTTCGTGTCGAGCGCGAAGCTCAAGCGCTGCGAGACGAGCTCGGGCGCGAGCACGCGGTAGGTGATGACGCCCTGCACGACGACCTCCTGGAAGTCACGGCTGCGACCGTGAAACAGGAAGGGCACGTCGCGGTCGTCGAGCGGCACCTCGAGGAGGCTGGTGCCGAGCGGCAAAAACCAGAAGCTCAGCCCACGCCCCGCCCGCTTCACCTCGCCGTTCTTGACGTGCACCAGGTGGCTCGTGGGCTCCCCGCGCACGTGCCGAACGACTCCGAAGGACGACAGCTCTGCCATCTCGCGCCTCCTGCTGTGGCGCCGCAGCGCCGTTGTCCGTGTCTCTCTCTCCCCATCACAGCGCCGAGCGACGAATGAAGCGGTACATCTCCGCCGGGCGGTACGCGACCTCGCGCTCGCGCTCGCCGGTGGCCTCGATGTGGCCGCTCGCGAGCATTCGCCGGCGAAAGGAATCCTTATTGAGCGCCTCGCCGCGAATGGCCTCGTGGACCTCCTGCAGCGCGCGCAACGGGAAGCTCTCGGGAAGCAGCTGGAAGCCGACCGGGCTGTAGTCGATCTTTCCGCGCAGCCGCTTGAGCGCCATGCCGAGGATGTCGGCGTGGTCGACGAACAGCGGCAGCTCCTCTCCGTCCGCCGTGAGCGCGCGCGCCGGGCCGCCGACCTCTCCCGGCCAGTCCGCACAGGCGAGCGCGCTCAAGGCGCCCCGCTCGGCCGCGATGGCTTCGAAGGCGGGCGGCGCCACCAGCGCATAATAGGCGACGGTGATGACGCGCGTCCGCGGGTCGCGCTTCACGCTGCCGAACGTGTACAGCTGCTCGAGGAACACTCCCTCGAGGCCGGCCTTCTCGCGCAGCACGCGGCGGGCGGCGTCGTCGAGTGACTCGGTAATGCAGACGAAGCCGCCGGGCAGCGCATAGCGCCCGCGCTGCGGTGGCTCCTGCCGGCGATAGAGCGCCACTTGCAAGCTTCCTTCGCGCACCGTGAGCACGACGACGTCGACCGCCACCGACGGCCGCTCAAAGGCGCTCGCGTCGTAGCTCGCGAGGAACGCGCGCTCAGCTGGATCAGGTTTGGGATGACGCTCGGCCACTTAGATACCTCATGCATCTAAGTCTTATATGCGCTGTGTATCTAAGGCAAGCCGCGGCAGCGGATCTGTCTCACAACAGCCCGAGCGCGTGCGCCGCGCGGTAGGCGACGATGCGCAGGTGTCCGTCGCGCAGCAGCTCGGGAGCGCCGAGTAGCTCGCGCAATCTCACCCACAACAGCGGACACTCGCGCGCCGCGCGCACCTCGGCGGCGAAGGGATGCACCACCTCGGGGGTGGCGCCCGAGCTCGGGTGGTAGCGGCCGCCCAGCACGGTCAGCTCCCCTATCTCGACCCCGAGCGTGCCGAGCAGCTGCTCGCGCAAGAAGCGCTCGGCGGCGCTCATGCCGTCGACGTCGACGGGCAGGCGCCAGGCGGGCGCGCTGAGCAGGTCGCTGTTGCCCGTGATGCACTGGGCCGCCGGGTGGTCGCCGTCTTCGATGCCGATGTACACGTCGGTCGCGTTACGCCAGAGGAGCGCGAGCGACGCCGTGCGCACGCTTCGGGTGCGAGGCTCGACGTACTCGAAGGTCTGGCTCGCGAGCACGCGGCCTTCGGCGTCGAGCTCGTCGAAGCGACGGCAGCGCACTTGCAGAAAGCCGCTCGAGGCCGAGCTGTCCACGGGCTCGAAGGCGCGGCGCGCCGGTCGACGGGCGAGCGTGTCGACGGTAGTGATGCGGAGGCGCGCCTTGTCCTTCGACTCCGGGAGGGCGAGCTCGGCGCCGATCCACGGGCCGAGATCTTTGCCGAGGTGCGCCAGCAGCGCATAGACATTGAGCTCGAGCCGTGCGTCGGGCAGGCCGCCGACCTGCGCGGCGCGCAACAGTTGGCGCGCCTCCACCGCCGCCACGCGCCCTGACGTCGAGAAGCCGGAGCTCGCGGGCACGTCGCGCTGCACGAGCACGGGCTGCATGCGCACCCACATGGAGCGCACCTCCTCGCGCAGGCCGCCGGGCGACAGGTAATAGGTGGCGCCCGGCGTGAAC
>CAYLZW010000199.1:0-11162 GCA_964388085.1 uncultured Myxococcales bacterium
CCAGGGGGACACCATCGTGCTCGGCGCCAGCGCCTGGCGCGTCGACGACGTACAGCAGGATCGCGTGCTCGTCTCGCCGGCCCCTGGCCAGCCGGGGCGCCTGCCGTTCTGGCGCGGGGAGCGCGCCGGCCGTCCGCTCGAGCTCGGACGCGCGCTCGGCGCCTTCCTGCGCGAGCTCGGCGCCGAGCCCGCGGAGCGAGCCGAGGCCTGGCTGCGAGAGCACACGGTCCTCGACGAGCGCGCTCGCGTCGATCTCGCGGCCTACGTCGCCGAGCAGCGCGAGGCCGGAGCGCTGCCCACCGACCGCAGCATCGTCGTCGAGCGCTTCCGCGACGAGCTCGGGGACTGGCGCATCTGCGTGCTGACCCCCTTCGGCCGTCGCCTGCACGCGCCATGGGCCTTGGCGCTCGAGGCCAGGCTCGGACGCGCGCGCGGCTTCGAGACCGAGGTGCTCTATGGAGACGACGGCATCGCGCTGCAGTTGCCCGACGCCGACCGCCTGCCTGGCGTCGACGAGCTCCTCCCCGATCCGGAGCTCGTGGAGGACCTGGTCATCGAGCAGCTCGGTCACTCGGCTCTGTTCGCCGCGCGCTTTCGGGAGGCCGCCGCGCGCGCGCTGCTGCTCCCCCGGCGGCGCATCGGCGGGCGCTCGCCGCTGTGGCTGCAGCGCCGTCGATCGCAGCAGCTTCTCGCGGTGGCGCGCCGCCACCCGCAGTTCCCCATCGTGCTCGAGACCTATCGCGAGTGCCTGCAGGATGTCTTCGACGTCCCCGCGCTCGTCGAGCTGTTGAGGAGCGTGCAGCGGCGCGAGGTGACGGTGCGCGAGGTCGAGACGAGCCGGGCGTCGCCTTTCGCGCGCTCGTTGGTGTTTCAGTACGTCGCCGCCTACCTCTACGACGGCGATGCGCCCCTCGCCGAGCGGAAGGCCGCGGCGCTCGGCCTCGACCGCTCGCTCTTGCGCGAGCTGCTCGGCCAGGAGGAGCTTCGGGAGCTGCTGCAGCCGGCGGCGCTCGACGAGGTCGAGGCGGAGCTCGCGAGGGTCGACCCCGAGCAGAGGGCGCGGCACAAGGACGCGCTCCACGACCTGCTGCGCCGCCTCGGCGATCTGAGCCTCTCGGAGCTGCGCCGGCGCAGCTCCCAGGATCCGGACGGCTGGCTCCGCGAGCTTCGCGCCGCACGGCGGGTGCTGCCCGTGACGCTGGCCGGGGAGGAGCGCTTCGTCGCGGTAGAGGACGGGGCCCGCTATCGCGACGCGCTCGGGATCGCGCTGCCGGGCGATGTCGATTCGATATTTTTGCAGCCGACGAACCGGCCTCTCGAGGGGTTGCTGCGGCGCTACGCGCGGACGCACGGTCCGTTCCGCACGGAGGAGGTCGCGGCGCGCTTCGGCTTGCCGCCCGCGGCGCTGCGGCCGTCGCTGGAGGCGCTCGAAGCCGAAGGCGCGCTCGTCCAGGGCGAGATCCGGCCGGGCGGCAGCGGCCGGGAGTGGTGTGACCCGGAGGTCCTGCGGCGGCTCCGTCGTCGTTCGCTCGCCCACCTGCGCAGCGAGGTCGCGCCGGTGGAGCCGGACGCGTTCGCGCGCTTCTTGCTCGGCTGGCAGGGGGTCGGGGCGCGCGGCTCGCTCGAGGACGCGCTCGAGCGGCTCGAGGGCATCCCGCTCGCCTTCTCGGACCTCGAGCGGGAGGTGCTGCCGGCGCGCGTGGAGCGCTTCGAGCCTCGCCTGCTCGACGAGCTTGGCGCGCGCGGCGCGGTCATCTGGGTGGGTCGGGGGGCGCTCACCGCGCGCGACGGCCGCGTGGCGCTGTACCTGCGGGAGCGCGCCTCGCTGCAGTGGCGCTTCGACGACGACGCCGTGGCGGCGCTGACCGGGCCGGCGGCGGAGCTCTACCGGACCATCGACGAGCGAGGAGCGTCGTTCGTCGTTGAGCTGCAGGCCGCGCTGCGCCTGCCGAGCGACGAGCTGTTGGCGCTGCTCTGGCAGCTCGTGTGGGCGGGCCTCGTCACGAACGACACCTTTCAACCGCTGCGCGGGCTCTTGCGGAAGCCCTCCGCGCGACGGGCGCGCAGCCAGCCGTCCATCGGCGGCCGCTGGTCGTCGGTGCGGCGGGCGCTCGTCGCGAGCCACTCCGAGACCGAGCGAGCGATGGCGCAGGCTCGCGCGCTGCTCGCGCGCTACGGCGTCGTCAGTCGAGAGGCCGGCGAGGATGTGCCGGGCGGGTACGCCGCGCTCTATCCGGTGCTGCGCGAGATGGAGGAGAGCGGACACGTGCGGCGCGGCCTCTTCGTGGACGGGCTCACGGGCGCGCAGTTCGCCTACCCCGGCGCCGTCGACCGCTTGCGGGCGTCGCGCGCGAGCGACGACACGGCGCTCGTGCTCGCGGCGAGCGATCCCGCGAGCCCTTGGGGCAGCCTGTTGCCGTGGCCGCTGCGAGGCGACGCGGTCCGTCCCCGTCGGGTGGCGGGCGCTTCCGTCGTGCTCGTCGGGGGCGACCCCGTGCTCTACCTCGAGAAGGGGCAGCGCAGCCTGATCGCCTTTCGTCGAGCCGAAGAGGATCCGGCGGCGCTCGCCGCGGCCGTGCGCGCCATCAGCGCCCGGCGGGGATACCGCAGCCTGCGCGTTTTGCGCGTCGACGGCGTCGCGGCGAGCGCGAGCGCCATGGCCCCGCACCTCCTCGCGGCGGGCTTCGAGCGCGATCAGGCCGGCCTCGTCTTATCTCGACGATGAAGCAAGCGTCGAAACGAGCCACTTCGTCGCCGGCTCAGCGCGCTACGCCGATGCGGTGCCGGTAGGCGAGCTCGCCACCGAACCAGCCGCCCGCGGCCAGGAGCCCCGCGGTGACGATGCTGAGGATGAGCCCGGCCGGCACGATGCCGTCCACGCGGTCGCCGAGGCGTACCAACAGATTCACGACGACGAGCGCGACGGCGGCGCCGTTGGCGAGCAGGTGCCACCAGGCGACGCGCCGCTTGCGGACCGCCTTCAGACCGACGAAGTCGACGGCGCCGACGAGCGCGGCCAGCACGCCGGTGGCGAGGCCCGCGCACAGCAGCACGAACGCGGCCCGCGCCCAGAAGGGATCCCGCCCGATGGCGAAGACGATGTCGGCGACGGGCAGCGCCACGAGGAACGCGATGGGGAAGGGGACGAGCATCGGGTGGATCGGGTGCCCCGCGATGGCCGCCCGGCTCGGGGTGGCCTCCGGCTCGCCGGCGCGCTCTCGTTCCCCCACGCTCAGGCGCTCCTCGACGGAGCCGTCGGGCCGATGAATGAAGACGTCGCCCGCGCCTCGTCGCGTGACGCGCTGCTGGGCGTCGGTCAATGCGGCCTCACGCGAGGCAAAGAGATGGCTCTCGCCGTCGTCGTTCATGCGCGCGATCCACTGGCCGTCGTTGCTCGGGGTCACGTGATAGACATTGCGCTCCGCCATGATCACCTCTCCGCCGGCGCGCGGATCTCGCGCCGCCGGCTGTGCGTTGTCGTGAGCTCGGAGGTAGGGCCGCGAAGGAGCCGCCGGAGCGCCAGGTCGGTCGCCACCGTCACTCTGAAGATCACCACAGCCATGCAGCCTCCCGCGTCAGCGCATGAGCGAGCCCATCAGCCATTCATAGGCGGCGTCGTAGACCTGCTCGTGCACCTCATCGAGATCGTGTCCGGCTCCCGGAAACAGCAACAGGCGCTTTGGCTCGTTGGCGCGCTCGTGCACGTGCGTGGAGCAGCGCGGCGGCAGCACCTCGTCCTCGAGGCCGTGGACGAGCAGCAGCGCGCAGCGGGGGCCGAGCGACGCGGCGCCCTCCGCGCCATGGCTCTGGGTCGCGAGCGCGATGACGGCGCGAGCGCTCTCGAGGCCGTCGGCGGCACGGATGACGACGGCGCCGCCGAAGGAGTGACCGACGAGGCCGAGGCGGTGTACGCCGCGCTCGGCGAGGAAGCCGACGCCTGCCATGACGTCTCGGACGCTCTCCTCGAGGCTCGTGCTGTGCCGGAAGCGAACGCGCAGGGCGCTGACGCCCTCGGTGGAGAGGTCCTCGCACAGACGCGGATAGAGCTCGCGCGCGGGGGTGTCGAAGCCACCGCCGACGCCGCCGACGAGGATCACGCCCGCCGTCGCGTCGGCGGCGTCGTAGAGCCGACAGTGGACGTCGCCACCCGCTCGCTTCAGGAACACCTCGTCGTACGGCATGCCGCTCCTCGCGTGGGTCGCGCCGCCGTGTCGGCGGTGACTCTGTGCCTCCCCGTCGGGAAGCAGGACGCGTACCAGGGCGGGTGCGCAGCCCCGGCGGCTGCTGTCGCTGCGGCGCTGTCAGCGGTGCGTGCGCGCCACATGCGCCTTTGCACGCGGCGCGTTCGCCACGGGCCCTGACGCTCGCGCAGGAGCCCGTGATCTCATGGATGCGCCGCGCTCGGAAACAGATCGTGACCTCTCGCGTTCAGCGCGCCCGCGAGCCGGATCGCGTCGAAGGGCGCGTGCACCTTGGCGTCGTTGTCGAAGTACACGTAGACGTCACGGCCCTCGCGTCGCGAGCTGCCGGGGCTGCCCCAACAGCGCGCGCGCGGGCAGCCTCCTCGCTGCCAGACCCGCACCCGCCGGGCCCACTCGTGCAGCTCTTCCTCGCGGTAACCGCTCGTGTAGAGCTCCGAGGCGCCGTGGAGGCGTACGTAGACGAAGTCGGCCGTGACGTCCTCCGCGTAGGGCCAGTGCCCGGCGGCGTCGGAGGCGACCAGCGCGACCTCGTGCGCGCGCAGCAGGTCGATGAGCTCCGGGCCCGCGAACGAAGGGTTTCGCACCTCGAGCGCGTGCCGGAAGCGGCGGTGCTCTTCGACGCGCAGCCAGGTGCGCCCGGCGACGCGCTGATCGTGACCACGCGCGACGTCGAGCGCGTGCTCGCTGTCCTTCGGTAACGCGCGCAGGAAGGCGACGAGCTTCTCGCGCGCGTAGCGCATGCGCGGCGGCAGCTGCCACAGGAACGGGCCCGTCTTCTCCTCGAGGAGCAGGACGCCCTGCGCGAAGAAGTTCGCGAGCGCCGGCTCGACGTCGTTCAGCTGCTTCATGTGCGTGATGAAGCGAGATCCCTTGATGGCGAAGACGAAGCCGGGCGGCGTCACCGCGTACCACTCGGCGAACGACGACGGGCTCTGCAGGGAGTAGTGCGTGCCGTTGATCTCGATGGTGCTGAGCTGCTGGGACGCGAAGCGCAGCTCGTCGCGCTGTGGCAGGTCGGACGGATAGAAGACGCCACGCCAGCCGGCGTAACGCCAGCCCGAGATGCCGATACGGATCTCTGCCATCCCGAGCGCCGTTGCGAGCGACGTGCCCGCCGAGCGCGAGAGCGCAGTACGCTCCGCCGCGGAGGACGCCATGGGATATCGCTCGGTCTTTCGCCAAGGGCTCTTCGACGAACGGATCGTCATCGTCACCGGCGGCGGCAGCGGCATCGGTCGCTGCACGGCGCACGAGCTCGCGTCGCTCGGCGCGAAGGTCGCGCTCATCGGCCGCAAGCCCGACAAGCTCGAGCGCGTGCGCGCCGAGATCGAGGAGGACGGCGGCGAGGCGGCGACGTTCCCCCTCGACATCCGCGTCGAGGACGACGTCGCGCGGACCATCACGTCCGTGCTCGAGCGCTTCGGCAGGATTGACGGCCTCGTGAACAACGCCGGCGGGCAGTTCCCCGCGCCGCTCGTCGCCATCAACCAGAAGGGCTGGGAGGCGGTGGTGCGCACGAACCTGACGGGTGGCTTTCTCGTCTCGCGCGAGTGCTTCTCGCAGTGGATGGCCGACCACGGCGGCGCCATCGTGAACATCGTCGCCGACATGTGGAACGGCATGCCCGGCATGGGGCACTCGGGCGCCGCGCGCGCCGGCATGATCAACTTCACGGAGACGGCGGCCCTCGAGTGGGCGATCTCGAACGTGCGCGTGAACGCCGTGGCGCCTGGCTGGATCGCGTCGAGCGGCCTCGACACCTACGACGAAGGCATGAAGGACACCATTCGCAAGATGAAGGACATGGTGCCCTTGCAGCGGGTCGGCACCGAGGCGGAGGTGTCGTCGGCCATCGTGTTCTTGCTGAGCGAAGCGGCCGCGTTCATCTCGGGGACGACGCTGCGCGTGGACGGCGCCGCGCCGAACTACAAGCGCATCTGGGACCTTCCCGCGCATGCGCCCGCGCCCACGTACGACGGCTTTCATCGAGGCGTGCGGCCCGCCGTCCTCGAGCAGGGCGAGTAGGCGTCAGCGCGGCGCGTCGTGCAGGTGTCGCTCGTCCCAGTAGCGCCGCCAGGCCGCGGGCGGCAGGGTGACGAAGCGCGGCAGCACGGCGAACATCGCGATGAGCAGCCCGGTGACGACGAGGTTCTGGTACGCGGGCGGTCCCGGGCGCTGCTGGGCCGCGAAGTAGCCGACCCCGCACAGCACCGCGGCCACCGGCAAGGAGGCGAGGTGCGCGCGCTTGGTCGGCGTCCACGTCGAGAGCGCGGCGAACGCGAGCACGGCAGCGCTCGCCGCGAAGCTGAGCGGCCAGAGCAGCCACTCCTCCTCGCGATATCCGAAGATGAACGGGCTCATGGCCAGCCAGACGGCCAGCACCATCTCGATCACACGCGGCCACATCAGCGCCCCCCGAGAGCTGCGCGGGCCGCGACGTCGGTCGGCACGCCGCGGAACGCAGCCCAGAAGTGACGGGCACCGCCGCGCCGCCACACACGCCAGAGATAGTGGAGCGTCGCCCAGACCTCGTCGTACGCGAGCACGATCAGCGAGACGCTGATGACCGCGGTGACGAGGCACAAGAAGCACCACGCGCCGACCGCGAAGCCCTGCATACCGACCAGCACGACGCTGACGACGCCGAGCGGGATGACGTCGAAGCCGAAGATGAGCACGAGCCAGGGCCTGTACTGCCAGCGGCGGGTCGAGCCCGCGAGGCCGAAGACGAGGTCGCCGAGGTAGGCGATGGCCCCGAGGGCCGCGTCGGGGATGCCGAACCAACGTCCCAAGGTGTGCGAGACGTCCGACCCCATGACGATGACGCTGCCTCGCCCGAACGCGGGATCCCACACCAGGTCGAGCAGCCGCCATTGGTACAGCGCCAGGTACGTCGAGATCAGGAAGCCGACACCGGCGAGCAGGCAGACGGGCACGCGCTGCGCCCAAGACGACGGGTTCCTCGTGAACGGCGGCGCGGGGACGTCGAGGTCGGGCCAGTACGACGGTCTCAGCATCGAGGCGCGTCCTCCTCGTTCACTCGCGCCGGCAGCGCTGCCCGAAGAAACAATGCACGCGCCGCGCCGCGTGTGACGACGACGCCACTTGCGAAGCTGAACATGGGTTCAGTATGGTGTCCGGCGCATGATGAGCCAGGTCGGTCTGTTCGGCAGGGAGGAGCCCGCCTTCGACGCGCGCTTCTCGAGCGTGCGCCGTTACGAGCTCGACGACGAGTCGTGGATCGAGCACGGCAGCGGCTTCTTGCGCGGTCATGAGGCGCTGTTCGAGCTGCTCCACGCGAGCACGACGTGGCGGCGCGCGTCCATGCCGATGTACGAGCGCGTCGTCGAGGTGCCGCGCCTCCTCGCCGCGCTCCCGGGCGACGGGCCCGGTCACCCGATCCTCGATGAGCTCCGTGTCGCGCTCTCGCGGCGCTATGGCGTCGAGCTGAGCGCGCTGACCATGGCGCTCTATCGCGATGGCGGCGACAGCGTGGCCTGGCACGGCGACCGCGTCGCGCGCGAGCTGCCCGAGGCGCACGTGGTCACGCTCTCGCTCGGGTCACCTCGACGTTTCATGATGCGTCGAAAAGACGGCGGAGCTTCCCGAATCTTTACCCTTGGCTGGGGCGACCTGATGGCCATGGGTGGGGCGTGCCAGCGCACGTGGCAGCACTGCGTGCCGAAGGCGAAGCGCGCCGATCCCCGCCTCGTGGTGATGTTTCGGCCGCGCGACTTCCGGGACGACGCGGTGCGCGAGCGATAGCGTCCGGCGTGTCGAGCGGCGCCTCGAGCGCCTGCCGATCCCGAACCGGGAACGTCCATCTCACGGAGGCTCGCCCGAGCGAACGAGCGGTACTTGGCCTGGGCCTTGCCCCTCAAGCTCGAGTCAGGAGCGAAGGAGCGCTCGCCGGCCGCGGCGTCCTGCTTCGTCTCCACGCTGCTGCCTCGTGCGCCGGCTCGTCGCCGGTCACGACGAGAGGTCGACATGAGGAATGCCAACATCCTGGGCGCCATCTTGTTCGTCATCGCCATCGTGGGCGCGCTGAACTGGGGGCTCATCGGGTTCTTCGACTACAACCTGGTCGACGCCATGTTCGGCGCGTCGCCCGACACCGACACCAATTGGGCCGCGCGGATCGTGTACGCCATCGTCGGCCTCGCGGGGCTCGGGGCGCTGTTCTTCATCCCTTCCTTCGGGCGCTCAGCGGACTACGGGACGACGCCGGCCACGCCTCGCTGAGCGCCTGTCTCGACCCGCTGCTCACGCGGGCGCGGAGCGTGCCGCTCGACACGGGGAGGGGTCGCGCGCCCGCTAGCGTCGCGCCGCGGCCGGCCCGCTCCAAGACCGCGCTTTCGTGGGAGGTCCCTCATGCGCGCCTTCGTCGTCGCTGGTGTCGTGCTCGTAGCGCTGTGCGCGGCTGCGGCCGCCGCCGACGTGCCGTCCGACGCGCGCCTGAAGCGCGACGTCCAGGCCGTGACGCCCGAGCGCGCGCTCGAGCTGGTCATGGCGCTCGAGCCGGTCACCTTCTGGTGGTCGGAGGATCAGATCGTGTTTCCGCAAGGTGGCCGACACATCGGCCTCGTGGCGCAGCAGGTCGCCGAGGTCTTGCCCGAGGTCGTCGAGGACCGTGGCGGGTTCCTCTACGTGGCCTATGACGAGCTGACGCCGCTGCTCATCGCCACCACGCAGCAGCAGCAGGCCCTGCTGGTGGCGCAACAGGCGCGCCTCGAGGAGCAGCAGGCGGAGATCGACGAGCTGCGGGCGCGGCTCGACGCGCTCGACGCTGCGGCCGGCGACGCAGCCGTCGAGTAACGCGTCGGCCGAGCGGCGGAGTCACAAAGCGGCCGCGTCACGCGGCGGTCAGCGCTTCTTCCGCACCGCGATGCGGGCGCCACCTCGCGCCGGCTTCGCGAGCTTGGCGGGCTTCTCGTCCGCGGTGGCGGGCAGGTGCGAGAGCGACTCGACGTCTTTCACCCACGACAGCCAGGCGCGGGCGAAGGACGGTGACAGCGTCGCGAGCTCGCCGATCGCGCGCGCGGCCAGCGCGTCCGGGTTGTAGGGCCCGGCCGAGGCGGGCGCGCCGCGCTCCATGCGATCGACCTCGAGCAAGGAGCCAAGCTGCTCCGCGCCGTCGCGGAGGACGACGAGAACGAGCTGGTTCGCGACGTCGTGCGCGCGCGCGGCGAGGTCTTGCTCCAGGGCACGGCGGCCCTCGAGCAGCTCGCGCGCCTCGCGCACGACAGGCGGCAGCGTCGAGCAGCGGCTCTCGACGATGGCGAGCGCCGCGCGGACGCGCTCGAGGGCCGGCGCGGTACGCGCGGGAGCGCCCCGCGCGAGCGCGCGCTCTGCCGCGCGTCGGGCACCGTCGACGTCACCCTGGTCGGCGCGCGCGCGCAGCAGCTTGGCCGCCGCGGCGTCCTGGCGCGCGAGCTGGTCGATGGCGTCGTTCGCCTGCACCTCCGCCGCGCGAAACCGCAGCTCGAGCGTGAACAGATGTTTGCGCGCGCGCTCCACGAGGCGACGTCGCACGCCCTCGCGTGACGCGGCCGCGCGCTCGAGCATGCCCTCGATGGCGATGATCTCGCCGGCGTCGAAGCGCTCGACGCCAGCGGCCCTCAGGGCGAGCGCGCGCCGCTCCATTAGAGGCTCGCCTCCGTCGGCGCGCCGGCGAGCTGCGCGCGTGCTCTCGGCGCGCGCGGCACGGGCGCGATCTCGACGCGGCGGTTCTGCGCCCGGCCGTCGTCGGAGGCGTTGTCGGCGACGGGGTGATGCGAGCCGAAGCCGGCGGCGATGGCCCTGTCGGCGGGAAAGCCCGCCCGCAGCAGCGCCCGCGTCACCGTGAGGGCGCGCTCGGTGCTCAGCTCCCAGTTGTCGGCGTAGCGCGCACCCTCCTGGATGACGAGGTCATCCGTGAAGCCGCTGACCATCAGCACGGTGTCGGCCTCCTTCACATAGGCGGCGAGGGGAGCCGCGAGATCGTTCACGAGCACCTTGCCCTCGTCGGACAGGTCGGCGGACATGAGCGGGAACAGCACGCTGCCGCGGATGCCGACCCGCGCGCCGTCGAGGGTGATGCGGCCGTCGGCGATGGGCACGGCGAGCGCCTTCTCGAGGGCGGCGACTCGAACGGTCTCGCGCGCGTGCGCCTCCTGCTCGGTCTTGAGGCGCGCCTTCTCGGCGACGAGCTGCTGCGAGAGATCGATCTGCGAGATGACCGCCCACACGAAGAACAGGACGACGAGCCCACACAGGCAGGCGAGGACGTCCGCGAACACCGGCCACACCGGCAACGAGCCGTCGTGATCCATCGAGTCCATGTCGCGCTCCTCAGGCTTCGGCAGCCGATGACGTCGTTGCTTGGCTCGGCTGGCCCTCGCCCGCGGCGACGACGTCATCGGGCACCGCGCCGCCTTCGTCCTCGGGCTCGAGCCGCTCGGCCGCCTTCAGGCCGGAGAAGAGCTCGCGCTGCAGCTCGAGCGAGCGCTCGAAGACCTCTCGCGTCTGGTCGAGATAGGCACCGAAGCGCTCCCGCTCGTGGTCGGCGCCGCCGCTCTGCAGGCCCACCTCGAGGGTGGCGAGGCGGTCCATCCACTCGCGCGTGGCCTCTTTGTAGCCATCGACAGCGCCCGAGAAGCGCTCGGCCAGCGACGTGAGCTCGATGCCGCCGGCGACGAGCGCGTCGGCGCCGTCGGAGAGCGAGCGCGCCATGTCGCTGACCTTTGCCCGCACGGTCGTGGCGTGCGCGTCCAGATGTGTGACGACCTCGCCCGTCAAAGCCTGGCGCTCGAGAGCGAGCTTCTCCTCGAGGGCGAGGCGCTGCGCCTCCCGCGCCTCGTCGCGCTCCGCCGCGGTGCTGAGCCAGGTCTCGAGCTGGGCGCGGATGTCGTCGGAGAAGGCGAGCGCCTGGCCCTTCTCGTCGCGCAGGAAGGCCCGCATGTCCTCCACGAGCGCGCGGTC
>CAYLZW010000200.1:0-11161 GCA_964388085.1 uncultured Myxococcales bacterium
CCACACGCTCGAGCAGCGAGAAGATCTGCCGCATGCGCACGCTGCGCCCGACGAGGGAGCCGAAGTGATCCGCGGCGGAGGGATCGATCTCGACGGGCTTGAACACCGGCTCGAAGCGGAGCTGCACCTCGCCGGCGCGCACGATGACGCCGGGACGCAGCCACGCCTCGCGGATGCGAAACTGATCGATCCACGTGCCGTTGGTGCTGTTGTTGTCACGAATGACGAACGTGCCGGCCTGCTGCTGGATGACGAAGTGCTCGCGGCTCACCGTGGGATCCTTGAGCACCAGGTCGGCGCCCTCTTTCCCCACGGTGAAGCTCGGCTTGTCGATGAGGACCACGCGACCGGCGGCGTCGCCGTTCAACACGGTCAACTGGACCCGCCGCTCCTTGAGGCCGAGGCCGAGGGCGACGCCGCTGTCCGCGAGCTGGGTGCGCGGCAAGAGCGAGAACCCCGGTGTGCGCTCCTTCGTGGTCGTCACGGCAAGAGCCTACCTGATGCCTCGAGGGGCTGCGTCCCTCCCCTGCAAGGGCACAGCCGATGCGGATCGGACCCTCCCGCTCGTCCGCTTCGCTCCCGCACGGCGCGTGCTTCGACACGACGACACCGTCGTCCCCGCTGCGCGGCTCAGGGCCGGTTCACGGCGTTCCGCACGACGCCGTCAGCGAGGAACGCTACCACCTGCTCCGCCGCTTCCACGCCGACGCGGATCTGTGCGTCCTTGGTGCTGGCGCCGAGGTGGGGCGTGAGCACCACGTCGGACCGACCGAGCAGCGGGTTGCCCGCCTCGATGGGCTCGCTCTCGAACACGTCGAAGGCGGCGCCGCCGAGCTGTCCAGCGTCGAGGGCCTTGACCACGGCGCGCTCGTCGACGACGCCACCGCGACAGGCGTTCACGAGCAGCGCGCCCTTCTTCATCTTGCCGAGGCTGTCCTCGTTGATGAGGTGTCGCGTGGCGTCGATGAGGGGCACGTGCAGCGAGACGGCGTCGGCGCGCCGCAAGAGCTCGTCGAGGGAGACCTTCTCGACGCCGAGCTCGGCCGCGCGCTCCTCGCTCAGCACCGGATCGAAGGCGATGACCTGCATGGCGAGGCCACGCGCGCGGTTACAGACGACGCCGCCGATGTTGCCGGCGCCGATGACGCCGAGGGTCTTGCCGGTCAGCTCGACGCCGCCGAACGCGCTCTTCTCCCACTTGCCGGTCGTCGTCGACATGTGCGCGTGCGGAACACGGCGGGCGACGGAGAACAACAGCGCGAGCGCGTGCTCGGCGGCGCTCACGGCGTTGCCCGCGGGCGTGTTCTCGACGAGGACGCCGGCCTTGGTGCACGCGTCTACGTCGATGTTGTCGACGCCGATACCCGCGCGCACGACGATCTTGAGCGACGTCGCCACCTGCACCATGGCAGCGTCGACCTGCGTCGCCGAGCGGATGATGAGGCCCTCGTAGCCGCCGATGATCTGCCGCTGCTCCTCGGCGGAGAGGCCCGTCTTCACGTCGACCGCGAAGCCGGCGGCCGCCTCCAGGTACTGCACGCCCTCGGCGGACAGCTTGTCACTCACTAGCACTCGATAGGCCACGGATGTCTCCAGATCGCTGAGGGGAGAGGCACGGAAGCTGGGGAAGGAAGGCCGCTCGCGTGACGTCCGGTCACTTGCGACCGACGAAGCCCTCTTGCAGCACCTCGAGGGCGGCGCCGACGCCCTGCCCGTAGGAGAAGCGATCCCAGCCGGCCTGCTTCAGCACCACCTCGATGGCGCCCATGACGGTGACCATGTCGAGATCGTCGTAGTAGCCGAGGTGGGCGACGCGGAAGATCTTGCCCTTGAGCGCGTCCTGGCCACCGGCGATGGTGACGTTGGCCCGGTCGCGCAGCCCCTTGTAGACGGCGTCGGGCGCGATCTCCGGCGGGGACACGACGCTCGTGACCGAGTCGGCCGGCACACGGGCGAAGAGCTGCAGACCGAGCGCCTGCACACCGGCGCGCGTGGCCTTCGCGAGCCGCGCGTGCCGCGCGAAGATGTTCTCGAGGCCCTCCTCCTGCAAGAGGCGCAGCGACTCCTGCAGGCCGGTGACGAGCGAGACCGCCGGCGTGTACGCGGTCTGGTTCTTCGCCTGGTTCTTCCGCTCCTTCTCGAGGTCGAAGTAGTAGCGCGGCATCTTCGCGCTCTTGGCGCGGGCCCAAGCCTTCTCGCTGGCGGTGACGAAGGCGAGACCGGGCGGGAGCATGAGCGCCTTCTGCGAGCCGCTCACCAGCACGTCGATGCGATCGCGCGAGGGCTTCAGGTCCCACACGCCCACGGCCGTGATGCCGTCGACGAGGAACAGGCAGTCCTCGCGACCCGCGACCAGCTCGCCGATGGCCTCGTAGGGGTGGCGCACGCCGGTGGACGTCTCGGACGCCACGACGACGACGCCCTTGGCGTCCGGGTGCGCCTTCAGCGCGTCCTCGACCTTGGCGGGATCGACGGCCTCGCCCCACTCGACGGGTACCTCGGCGACGACGAGGCCGAGCTTGGTCGCCATCTGCCCCCAGCGCTCGCCGAACTTGCCGCCGCTCACGGTGATGATCTTCTCGCCGGGCGAGAAGAACGTCTGGAAGGCGCCCTCGAAGGCGCCCGTCCCCGACGAGGAGAGCACGAGCACGTCGTCGTCGCTCTGGAACAACCACTTCAGGCCCGCGCGACACTGCGCGAACGTCGCCTCGAAGGCAGGTGTGCGGTGATGCCAGAGCGGGTTCGCCATCGCCGTCAGGACGGTCTCGGGGACGGGCGTCGGGCCGGGAGACAACAAGCGGTACTTCATGGAGCGGCTCCCCTTCGTCGGGTGACGGCGACGTTATGGCGGCAGGCGGCGCACCGCGTCAACTTGCTTCCGACGGCGCCCTGACGATCTGGCGCCGCCGAGCAGCCGCCTCACTCCGTCGCGAGCAGGCGCGCCGCGGCGTCGCTCAGCGTGGGGATGGCACGCACACCCTCGGGCGCGGAGCCGAGCAACAGCGCCTCAAACCCGGCTGCCTGCGCGGCCTCCACGTCGGTATCCACGCGATCGCCGACGTGCACGATGCGCCCGGCGGGGACGCGGAGCGCCTCGGCCGCTCGGTCGAACGCGCGCCGGTGCGGCTTCAGCGCGCCGAGCCCGTCCGCCGCGACGAGGGCGCTCCAGGGCAGATCGTCGAGGCGGAGCGCGGCCAGCTTGTCCTCGACGCGGTAGTCGGACACCACGGCGACCTTGAGCCCGGCCTCGAGCAGGGCCTCAATGGCGCGCCGGGCGTCCGCGCGCGATCCGGCGCGCTCGATGGCGGCGCACAAGCGCGGCCCGAGCAGCTCGTCGACGAGGAGGCGGCTCTCGTCGGGCGTCATGGCGAGCCGCTCGGCGACGCGGCGCGCCTCCTCCGCGAAGTACGCCGGCCCGTCGTCGAAGGCGCTGCCGCGCATCTCTTCGCGCACGCGCAGCGCGACGCGGACCGGCCGGAGCCGGAACAGGTTCGCGAACGCATAGGCGCGCTTCACGCGGCGGGCGTCGTACAGCGTCCCGTCGAGGTCGAAGGTGACCGCCAGCGGCCGTTCGCGCGCGCCGCTCACGCGCTCACCCGGCAGGGCAGGCGAGCGGCGATCTCGGGAGCGCTCTCGGCGATGCCGAGGTCGATGAGCAGCGCGCCGTCGGGCGAGAGGTGCGGCACCTTGACGTGCGCGTCGGGGGCGCCCGCGGCGACGCGCCGGGAGCGATGGCGCGCGATGGCGCCGGCCGGCAACGCCACCGCCCGCACGGCGCCGAGGCGGAGGGACGCGCGCTTGGCCTCGTACTCGCTGTTCTCCACGCGGAGGGCGTCGTCGAAGCGCTGCGCGAGCGCGGCCCGCGCTGCGGGGTCGAGCGCGGCCTCCTCGTCGAGGGCCAGCACATAGACGGGCGGCTCCCCCTCGGCGGACGGCAGCCAGGGCGCGAGCGTGAACCCGGCGAGGCGCTCGGCCCCCTGGCTCGCGCGATCCATCGCTCGCACGACGTGGCTCTCGCCCAGCTTTTCTCCCGTCAGCGACGACATGTTGCCGCCCTTGTGCCGAAACACGACCAACGGCGCGCTGCCCATGCGTCCGGTGACCTCGACGACGTCGTTCATGTCGTAGCGATAGAGCCCGGCGCTCGACGTCACGACGACGTAGTAGCGCTGCCCGGGCCGCGCTTCGTCGAGGAGACAGGTCTGGGTCGGTCGCCCTCGGCGCAGGTCCTCCATGTCGTCCTCGGGGACGAGCTCCACGAAGTGACCGTGCGGCACGAGCAGGCTCGCGGCGCCCTCCGCCGAGAGCGGCGCGCCGAAGCAGCCCTCGCTGGCGGCGTAGCCATAGTCGAGCACGGGCAGCTCGCCGTACGACGACGTGAGCTGCGAGAGGTACCAGGGCGCGCTGCCGCCCTTCCAGCACACGAGCCCGCAGAGCTTCGGGAAGGCGTCGCGCATGCGCGCGCGTCCGTGGCGTTCGAGGCTCTGCCGCACCCGCCGGGCGGCGGCGGGATCCTTCCGCGCGCGGCCCTCGAGCTGCCGGCGCAGGTCGTCGTCGAGCACGAGGTCCTCTCCGAGCGCGCCGCTCTCGAGAGACGCGGCCAGATCCTGCGCGTGCTGCTCGAGCGTGCGCGCGAACAGCAGCAGCGTCGACGGGTTGATGGCGGAGACGAGGGTGACGTCCTCCTGCAGCGCGAAGCGGACGCACAGGCGATAGCGGCTCTCGAAGTCGGCGACGCGGTAGACGGCGCTCGGCACGGCGTCGAAGGCGCCCTCCGCTTCATCGAGGCCGCCGGAGAGCGCGACGGTGATGGAGCCCGCGAGCGTGCCGGCGCCGAGATCCTCGACGTGGGGGGAGCGCATGGTGAGCCGGCGCCCGCGCAAGAAGCCTGGAAACGTGAGCAGCGACGTCCGCAGCAAGAGCTTCGTCGCCGCGCGGCACTCCTGCACGAAAGACGGCGTCACCGGGATCAGCTTTCGGCGGCCCGTGGTGCCCGACGTCGTCGCGTAGAAGGAGACGTCCTCGCTGGTGAGCACGTTCTTCTCGCCCGCGACCATGCGCTCGACGGCGGGGGCCATGTCGTCCCAGGTCGTCAGCGGGACACGGGCGCGGTACTCGTCGGCGTCGTGCAGCGTGGCGAAGCCGTGGCGACGTCCCACCTCGGTGTCGGCGTTGCGCCGCAGGATGTCGAGCAAGCGCGCCTCTTGCGTCGCCCGGACGTCGCGCATGGCCCCGCCGAGCTCCCGGCGGGTGCGGCTGAACAGCACCTGGCCGAGCGCACGCACGACGTCGTCGGGCAGCGAGCCGACGGATCGCGCGCAAGCTCGAACCAGGACGGCAGCGAGCGCCGACATCGCTAGGCGCTGATCCGACGCGCGAGCAACACGCCCTCGCGCAGGGGCACCGCGGTCGCGAGGAAGTCCGGATCGCTCGCGAGGGTGCGGTTGAGCTCGTCGGCCGCCTGGCGCGACGCGTTCTGCTCGTCGTCCACCCACCAGTTGCCCGCGCCGAGGACGTTGTCGGCGATGAGCCAACCGCCGACCTTGATGAGCGGCCGCACCTTGCGGAAGTAGTCCGGGTACTCGGTCTTGATGGCGTCGAGGAAGACGAAGTCCACCGAACCGGGACCGAGCTCAGCGGCGAGCCGGTCGAGCACCTCGAGGCCCTTGCCGCGGATGACCTCCACGCGCTCCGCGACACCGGCGCGCGCGAGCTGCTCCTCGGCGAACGCGGCGTGCTTGTCCTCGGCCTCGATGGTGTAGAGCTTCCCGTCGTCACGAAGCCCGCGCGCGAGCCAGATGGCGGAGTAGCCCGCCAGGGTGCCCACCTCGATGCCGCGGCGGCCCTCGCTGGTCTGCACCAACAGGGTCAAGAGCCGGCCCACCTCGGGGCTGACCGCGATGTCGGGCAGCCCCGCGCGCACGGCCTCCTGCATGAGGCCCGCGAGGTGCGCGTCCTCGTCGCCGAAGGTCTTGCGCAGATAGTCGCGCGTGTAGTTCCAACGCTCCGGCGTCATGTCCATGAGGCACCTCCACCTTCGCAGTAGCGCACTCGCGAGAGCCGGTCACGGCGCTACCCCCGCCCCTTCTGGACGAGGCGCTCGAGCCGGCGGCCGATGTCGTCGGCGTGCTCGTCGCGGCCGACCTTTTGCCACTGGTCCCGCGCGAAGGTGAGCGCCCGCTCGGCGAGCTGGTCCGCGCCGCGATCGAGGGCGTACATACCGGCGCGCTCGAGGGCGTCCGCGAGATCGCCCTCGACATAGGGTTGTCGCCCCAGGATGCGCTCCACCTCGTCGAGATGCTCGCCCGCGGCGGCCTCCTCGCGCGCGGCGATCGCGCAGGCCACCAGCATGGCGTGACACATGGCGACGTAGGGGGGCTCGTCGAGCGCCTGCAGCTCCGGGAGGTGCCGTAGCAGGTCTTGGCGTGCGCTCTCGAGCCGGCCGCGCGCGACCTCGATGCTCAGCAGGTTCAACCGCCCGATGGCGACGCTGCGGACCGCGCCGGCGCGCTCGAAGGGCACGATCGCCTCCCGCATCAAGCGCTCCGCGACGTCGAGCGCGCCGCTCAGGCGGTGCACCTCCGACAGCGACGCGAGCGCACGAGCGACCCCGATGGCGTCGCTCTCGCGTCGGCACAGCTCGAGCTGCCGCTCGAACAGGCGGCGCGCGCGCGGCAGCTTCCCGGCCCACATCTCGACGTAGCCGAGCGACCACAGGCAGCGCACCGTCAGGCGCACGTCGCCACTGCCGTCGGCGAGCGGGAGCGCCTCGCGATAGCGCCGGCCGGCCGACCGTCGTGCACCCGCGTAGTACTCGACGTCGCCGAGGCCGAGCAGCGCCCGCAGCTCGGCCGCGACGTCTCCGCTGCTCCGGGCCGAGGTGCGGGCGGCACGGTACGCGCGCGCCGCGTCGTCTAGCTTCGCGCTGCGGTAGGACACGTAGGCGCGCAGCAGCCAGGCTTCGGCCTGGTGGCCTCGCCAGCCGGGCAAGGAGCGACGCTTTTGCACCTCGTGTGACGCGCTCAGCGCGGCGTCGAGCCGACCGCCGCGCTCCACGCTCGCCCGCGCGCGCAGAAGGAGCGGCTCGGCGCGCCGAGGGTCCTCGCTCGACAACCCCAGCGCGCGCACCGCCTCGTCGTGCAGGGCGAGCAGTCGCGTGACCTCGAGCCACTCGCCCCGAGCGCAGTGCTCGCGCGCGGAGAAGGCCAGCGGCTCCAGCGCGTCCGCATAGGCGCGAGCTCTGACGAGGTGGACGCCGACGCGATCGGAGACGCCCAAGGCCCCGGCGCCGTACACGCCGGTGAGCGCCGTGGCGACGACGCGGTGCAGATCCTCGAGCCGGCCTCCCTCTCGCGCGCCGCGCTCCAAGCTCTCGCGCAGCGCGCCGTGGCCGAACGACCAGCTGCCGTCGGCGCGTCGCTCGGCGAGGCGCGCGCGCACCATCGCGCCGAGGAGCGACGGCAGCAACGACGTGTCCTCGAGGAGGAGCCGGCACGCCGCGCGCCACTCGACGAGGGCCACGCGTTGGCCGAGCACGGCGGCGAGCTCGAGCGCCTCGCGAGCCCCGCGCTCGAACGACGCGACGAGCCGCGCGATGTGACTCGACCAGACCTCGTGCAGCGCGTCCGGTACGCGCACGTCCGCGCCCGGCGCCAGCTCGAAGCCTCGCGGGCCGAGCACGAGCAGCCTCCGCTGCACCCAGTCGCCGACGAGCTGCACGGCGAACAGGGGGTTGCCTGCCGTGCGCTCCGCGACATGCGCCGCGAGCTCGGGCGCGAGGTGGAGGAGATCGGCGACAAGCTCGCGGTGCGCGTGCTCGTCGAGGGGGCCCACGTCGAGCCGCGTGACCTCCGGGCGCCCTTCGAGCGCGCGCAGCGCGTCGGTGACCGACGGCTCCGTCAGCGCCTCGTCGCGCACGGTGAGGACGTACAGCGCCGGGACGTCCCGCTCGAGCAGGCGGCCGACGAAGCGGAGGGAGTCATCACCCCACTGCACGTCGTCGAGCCAGACGATGACGGGCCGGTCGTGCGTGAGCGCCGCCAGCAGGCAGCGCAGGCGCTCGTAGCGCTCCTCGGGCGCGGCCGCCGCGCCCTCCATGCCCTCGCTCGGGAGCAGCGCGACGACGGCCGTCACGTCGTCACCGCGCAGCTGCCGATGCGCGGCCCAACGGCGGGCGTGCTCCGCGGCCTCGTCGCGGTCGGCGTCCGCCGCGATCCCGAGATGGCGCGCCACCATGCGCGCGAGCGCCTCCGTCGACGGGAGCGTCGCGTGGTGCTCCGCGCGCAGCGTCAGCACGCCGCCGATCTCGTGCGCGCGCTGTCCGAGCCACGCCGCGAGGCGGCTCTTGCCCGTGCCCGCGCCGCCCCGGAGCACGACGCCTCTCGGTCGCCGCGCGCGCTCGACCTCGACGAGCGCTTGCCAGAGCGCGTCCCGCTCGCGCTCACGACCCGAGACCGGGACCTCGCGCAGCCCGTACAGCCCGAGACCGGCCCCCACGAGAGTGCTGCGCACGGCGCTGGCGTCGTCGCGCCAGCGCACGCGCCAGGAGCTCGGCAGCCGCACCGTGCTGGCCGCCACCGTCGACGGCCGCGCTAATGACGACGGCAAGGCCTGGGACGCGCTCGTCAGACCCTCGTGAGCGGGCGACGGCACCTTCGCGCTGGTGCGCATCCGCGTCGGCGCCGCGGCCAGCCCATCGTCCCCCCGAAAGCCCTCCGTGGGTTCCTCCACGCTAAGCGACTGCACCGGCGGCGTGGCGCAGGGCGGCGACGTCGACGCGCCCGCCTGCGGCAGCAGGCCCGGCGGTACCTGACGCGGGTCCGGGGCCGCGCTGTCGTCGAGCGCATGCAGGGCGGCACGGGCGTCGGCGGCCGAGGGAAAGCGCGCGATCGGATCCTGCGCGAGCAGGCGATGGATCCACGCCGAGAGCGCGGGCGGCGCCCCCGGCAGCGGAGGCACCGGCGGGCGCTCGCCGTGCAGATGCGCCTTTAGCAGCGTGCGCCAGGATCCCTCGAAGGGCGGCCGCCCCGTCGCCAGCGCGAACGCGACGCAGCCGAGCGCGTACAGGTCGCTCCAGGGACCGAGGGCCGCGTCGTCGAGGCGAAACTGCTCTGGAGACATGTAGGCGGGCGTGCCCGCGAGCAGGCCGTCCTCGCCCGGCGCTTTCAAAGCGGGCGCGCGCGCGAGCCCGAAGTCGGTCAGCTTCAGCCCCGGCCGCGCGTCGTGCGCAGCGCAGACGAGGACGTTGGCCGGCTTCAGATCGCGATGAATGAAGCCGCGCGCGTGCGCGTGCGCGAGCGCCCCGAGCAGGACGCTGAGCGTGTCACGCAGGGCGCTCCACGTCGTGGCTTGCAGCCCGGACAGCGTCCCGCCGCTGGCCAGCTCGAGCGCGAGCCAGGGTGTGCCCGCCGCGAAGGTCCCCTCGGATCTCGCGGCCTCGTCGTCGAGCACGGCGCCGAGCTCGAGCACGAGCGCGATGCTCGGGTGCTCGAGCCGCGCGACCGCCTCCACCTCGTTGCGCAGCGCCTCGGCCACCGAGCCGTCCTCGGCGAGCTGGGCCCGCAGCACCTTCACGGCGGCGACCGCACCGCTCTCGTGGCGCGCCCGCCAGACGTCGGAGGTACCGCCGCGCCCGAGCAAACCCTCGAGGACGAACGCGCCGACACGAAGCTCGGGAGGAGCGGCCATCGCAGACACGGTACTACCCCGTGACCGCTGGCGGTGACGCCCCGCTGACGCCGCGCGAGAGCCCACGGGAGGTGTCCTCGACGCGAGAGTCGCGGGGGAACGCCCGACGACGGACAGCGCCGCGATCGAAGAGAAGCGCTCGTCAGGCTGCTGAAAACGCTTTTGTGGTGTCTTCAGCAGCCGGCTAGAGCACCGAACCGGGTGGCCCCTGTTCAGCGCTCCAGGTGTCTCCAAGGGGCTGCGCCCCCTTGCGTTTCGGGTCCAGGCCCCGAAAACACTTCACCCCGTCCACAGGCGCTCCGCTCCACGAGCCCCGAACAGCTTGCTATTCGCGCAAGCTGATGGGTGCTCTAGCGTGCCCTCCATCGAGCTGTCTGATGTATGCGCGCCTGTTCGTCACCTGGATCATCGCCGCCCTCGCCTACGCGGCCGCGCTCGCCGGTGGCCGTGAGCCGCCCGTGGGCTGGCTCGTCGCCGCGGTGATGCTATGGGGCGGCATCTCCGTCGCCGGGACGCGCTCGGCGCTGTTGTTGGGCGGCGCGCGGAAGGGGACGGCGGTCATGGGCAGCGCCGCTCCCGCTCATCGCCTGTGGCGCGGCGGCGCGCTCGGCCTGCTCGTCGGCGCCGCGCTCGGCGGCGCGCTCGCTGCCGCGGCCAGCGTCGTCCTGGTGCCGACGACGTGGGCGCAGTGGGCGACGCTGCTCTCGCTCACGAGCGTGCTCGCCTTCGCCCTCGGCGCCGCCCTGGCCGCGCGCGCGCTCTCCCGGCCGCGCGCGCCCCGTTCCTCGACGCTGCTGCGCTGGATCCTCTTCGACACGGCGCTCCCCGTCGGCGTCATCGCGGCGCTCGCGGGAGTCGTGATCGTGCGCCTTCGCTACGGCGGGCTCGAGCAGGTCTCCGCGGTCGACGCCGCGCGGCACCTCGCCGTCACGTTGCTGCTCTACGGTGTGCTGCTCGGTCTTGGCGGCGGCCTCAAGACCGCGCGCGAGAAGCTCGCAGGGCTCGTCGAGGCGCCGGCGCCGGCGTTCGAGGCGCCGGGTGCCGTCGTCAGCGGCGCCGCCCTCGGCATCGTGGTCCTCGTCGTGCTGCCGCGAGCGCTCGCGCACATCGACGTCGGGGCGCTCGTCGTCACGAAGGCCGCGCTCGGCCTCGTCGTCGGCACCGCGCTGTGCGCGCTGGGAGCGCTGCGCGGCGCGCACAGCTGACGCTCACATGCAGACCTTGTTGCGGCCCGTCTGCTTGCCCTCGTAGAGCTTCTCGTCCGCTCGCTTCACGAACCCGTCGGGGACGTCCTTCTCCTGCAGCTCGGCCACGCCCATGGAGAGCGTCACCTTGATGGGGTTGCCCTCGAACTCGAAGTGCGTGTTCTCGATCTTCACGCGGATCTTCTCCGCGAAGATGGCGCCGCGCTCGGTGTCGGTGTCGGGCAGCAGGATGGCGAACTCCTCGCCGCCGTAGCGCGCGAAGCACTCCT
>CAYLZW010000201.1:0-11068 GCA_964388085.1 uncultured Myxococcales bacterium
CCTGGCCCTTCTCGTCGCGCAGGAAGGCCCGCATGTCCTCCACGAGCGCGCGGTCGCCAGCCTTCTGCTCCTCGAGGAAGGCCTGGACGCGCTCGAGGGCGGCGCGATCGTGTCCCTTCTGCTCCTCGAAGAGCCCGCGCATCTCGGCGGCGAGCGCGCGCTCGCTCTCGCGCTGCTCGCTCAAGAACGCTTGCAGCGCTGCGAGCAGGCCGCGGTCACCTTCCTTCTGGGCCGTGAGCGACGTGCGCAGCTCCTCCGCGAGCTTGCGGTCGCCTGCCTTCTGCTCCTCGAGAAAGGAGCGCATCTCAGCCGCGTGCTCGCCGGCCGACGACGCGGCTCCCTCGGCGACGCCGGCCGCCTTCTCGAGCAGCACCAGCAGGCCCTGCTCGCGCGCCGCGTCGTGCTTGGCGCGCTCCGCGAGCTGCTCCCGCCACACCTCGGCGCGCTCCTCCTCGAGGCTCACGAGGGCCGCGAGCCGATCCTCCGACACCTTGGCGAGCGCGGCCGCGCGCTCCTCGAGGACGGAGGACGCCTTCGACACCGCGCGCTCGACGAGCTCATCGTGCGCCTCGCTGGCCGCGGCGAGCCCGCGCTCGAGGCCTTGGCGGAGATCGAGGGCGGCCTTCTCGACGGACGCCTTGAGCGCCTCGGCCAGGGCCTCGTGTCCGCCGACGAGAGAGTGCTCGAGGGTGGGCAGGCGCGTGGCCACGTCCGCCATGCGCTCGACGGCGGCGGGCAGGTTCTCGCCGAGGAGGCCGAGCTTCTCGAAGGCGGCGAGCTGCCGCGCGACGAGGGTCTGCTCGTGCAGCGGGCCCGACACGGCGGCGTCTACGGACTCGAGCACACGCTGCTCGGCGCGGCGCACCACGACGGCGGCGAGGCCCAGCATCGCCGAGGAGGAGATGCCGGCGACGCTCGTCCCGAAGGCGCGCGAGAGGCCCTTCATGGGCGCGAGCAGGGCGGCGCGCAGCGCGCCGACGTCGGTGGACACGCCGAGCGCGTCACGCGCGCCGACGAGGGCGTCGACGAGACCGACGAAGGTGCCGAGCAGGCCGACGAGCACGAGCGCGCTCACGAGGTAGTGGGTCATGGCCTCGCCGCGCGCCATGTGCGGGCGCTCTCCGCGCAGGCGAAGCTCGACGAGACGGTAGGCCTCCGGGCTGCTCGTCCTGAGGCCCTCCGCGTCGCTCTGACCGGCGAAGGTGCCGAGCTGCGCCTGCATGCGATCGAGCTGCCGCGCGCGCAGCACCAGCCCGGCGAGGCCCGCGACGAAGCCCGCGAGGATGACCGCCACCAGCACGCGCGAGAACGAGTCCTCGACGGGATAGGTGCTGAGCGCCCACACGGGCAGCGCGGCGCCGAGCACGCCGACGAAGAGTACGAGCGCACGAGTCACAGAGTCCTCCGTTGTTCCGAGGCGGCGCGCGCGAGCGCGCGGATGCGTCCCGCCTCGTGGGCGAAGACCGCGGCGAGGGTGTCACCGACGAGGCGAAGGTGAGCGCTGACCCAGCCCGAGGGCTCGAACCAGGGATCGAGATCGACGACGCGGTAGGGATCCGGCAGGGCGGCGAGGGCGGCGCGCGCCTGCTCGCGGAAGCGCACGTCCACGGACGCCACGAGGCGCGCCATGAAGACCTCCACCTTCGGCGCCACGGCCTCGGCGAGCGCGGCGTCGAGCGCCTCGAGCCTGGCCGCGCGCGCGCCGAGGCCGGCGACGCGAGGCGCGAGCTCGAGGCGCAAGGTGGCGAGCGCGGCGCGCAGGTTCACGAAGTGGAGCTGGAGATGCTGCGAGAAGGCCGGGCGGATGATGCGCACGGCGGACGGGCTGGTGGTGGCGATGCCGCGCAGCTCACGCCGCATGCGCGTCGGGGAAGACACGCGCACGCGAGCGCCGATGACGTCCGAGAAGCGCCGCTCGATCTCGTCGAGCTGCGAGTCGACGCCCGCCTGCAGATCGCTCGCCGGCACCGGCAGCCAACGGCCCCGATCCTCTTCGGCGAGGGCCTCGGCGAGGGACACGCTGCCCGCGAGGTCGAGCAGCTGCGGGAGGAAGCGCGTCGGCGGCACCGTCAACGCCGGATCGGGCGGCGTCGCCGTGAGCGCCCGCACCTGCGCGGTGAGGGGGGCGTGATCGGAGATCAGTCGTGCGCTCATGAGCGCACACATGTAGCAGAAGGTGCGTCTCAACTACTGCGTTGACTTTTTGCAAGGTGCGCTTTTCGAGAGCGCGGACGGCTCGCGAGCGAAAGGCGAGCTTCCTCGCGCCTTACACCCGGCGAAAGGCGGAGATCTGGCGACCGTGATCGATCGCGATGGATCACGACGCCGGGGCACCAGATCACAACGGAACCCGCCTGGCCGGGCTCTCATTGGACGGTGAAAGCGGCCGCGTTACGCCGTGCTGGGGTATTTCCCACGGGGGTAACCGCACAATTGACAGGCTCGATCGTGGGGCGCACGGTACAGCCGCCTTTGCCGGAGGCTTCGACGTGGATCCTCACACAGCGTTTCCGCGGCTGCCCTTGGCGACGGCCCTGCGTAAGAGTTTGCGCGCCGGCTACGGTGCCGCCGAGCTGCGCGCGGATGTCCTCGCCGGCGCGGTGGTCGGGGTCGTCGCCGTACCGCTCTCCATGGCGCTCGCGATCGCCTCCGGCGTTCCCCCGCAGTATGGGCTCTACACGGCCATCGTCGCCGGCGTCGCCATCGCGCTGACCGGCGGCGCGCGCCTGCAGGTCTCCGGCCCGACGGCGGCGTTCGTCGTCGTGCTCGTGCCCGTGACGAACGAATTCGGCGTCGGCGGGCTGCTGGTGGCGACGCTGATGGCAGGCGTCATCCTCGTCGGCATGGGCATCGGCAAGCTCGGGCGCCTCATCGAGTACGTGCCGTATCCCGTCACCACGGGCTTCACGGCCGGCATCGCCGTCGTCATCGCGACGCTGCAGCTCCGCGACGCGCTCGGGCTCGAGGTGGCCGAGATGCCGGAGAGCTACACGGGCAAGGTCGCCGCGCTGGCGCAAGCGCTGCCGTCGGTGAGCGCTCCCGACGTCGCCATCGCGGCGCTCACGCTGCTCCTGCTCGCCACCTGGCATCGCGTCACGGTCCGGGTGCCGGGCCCGCTCGTGGCGCTCCTCGCAGGCACCGGCGCGTCGCTCGTGCTCGGGGAGGGGCTCGGCTTCGACGTCGCGACGCTGCGCAGCGAATTCTCGTGGGAGATCGACGGCGTCATCGGCCAGGGCATCCCCGCGCTGCCGCCCACGCCGGCGCTCCCCTGGAGGCTGCCGGGACCGGACGGCGCGCCGCTCGCCATCAGCTTCGAGCTCCTGCGCGCGCTGCTCGGGCCGGCGTTCGCCATCGCCATGCTCGGCGCCATCGAGTCGTTGCTCTCGGCGGTGGTCGCCGACGGCGTCACCGGCGATCAGCACGACCCTGACGCGGAGCTCGTCGGACAAGGCATCGGCAACCTGCTCGCGCCCTTCTTCGGCGGCTTCGCGGCGACGGGGGCGCTCGCGCGTACCGCGACCAACATCCGCTCCGGCGCGCGCACTCCGCTCGCCGCCGTGTTCCATGCGCTCTTCGTGCTGGCCGTCGTGCTCGTGCTCGCGCCCGCCCTCGGCTACGTCCCCATGGCGGCGCTGGCGGCGCTGTTGTTGATGGTCGCGTGGAATATGAGCGAGGCGCGGCACTTCCTGCGCGCGCTGCGGACCGCGCCGCGGGGCGACGTCGTCGTGCAGCTCACGTGCTTCGGGCTCACGGTGATGTTCGACATGGTCATCGCCATCTCGGTCGGCGTGGTCATGGCGGCGCTGCTGTTCATGCGGCGCATGACCGAGGTGACGGGCGCGCGTCTCGTCAGCCACACCGCCTCACCAGGCTCCAGTCCCGTCGACGGCATCGTGGTGTTCGAGGTCGCGGGCCCGCTCTTCTTCGGCGCCGCGCACAAGGCCATGGCCACCGTCACGGAGGTCGGCTCCGGCGTGCGCGCGGTGGTGATCGACCTCGTGTCCGTGCCGGTCATCGACGCCACCGGCGTCGTCAACTTGCGCTCGAGCATCGATCGCCTGGCGAGCCGTGGTGTGCCCGTGGTGCTCGCGCGCGTGCAGGACGAGCCGGCGAAGGTGCTGCGCCGGGCCGGCCTGATGTCCTCGACCATCGGGCCCGCGGCCAGCAGCCTCGACGACGCGCAAGCCCTCGCGCGGGAGAAGATCGCGGGCCTGCCCTCGAGGTGAGCGCATGCGCGGCTCCGCTCGCTAAAAGCCGCGGCCTTCTATCCGCTCGAAGGCACGACGCCACTCGTCGGGGATCGGCGCCTTGGCCTGCGCGGCGTAGTCGAACGACACGACGACGCCTTCGCCCTCGGCCGCGACGCGCGCGTGACGCCGGCTGTACACGGCGTGCTCGACGACGAAGCGGTCCGCTTGTACCTCCTTCACGCGCACGCCGATCTCCACCTCGTCGGGGTAGGTGACGGGGAGGCGGTAGCGGCAGCTCACCGAGTGGAAGATGGGCGCGACGCCGCTGGGCGCGTTGCCGAGGCCCCAGAGGTTCGCGCGGTCGAAGTACGCCGCGCGCCCGGTCTCGAACCAACGCAGGTACACGACGTTGTTGACGTGTTGGTACGCGTCCATCTCGCCCCACTGCACGAGGCAGGGGACGACGACGGGGAACCCTTCGAGACCAGCCATTCGCGTGATCCTCTCCTGCCGGACGTCGGCCGCGCCGGCTCCTCTAACGCTCGCCGCGGGAGCGCACCAGCGCGTTCTCGTCGTCGGCGCGCGCTTCCCAGGCCCCCTCGGCCGAAGCCTCTCGGCTCGGACACAGCTCGTTGAGCGGGCAGCGCGCGCACGCCGGCTTCTTGGCGGTGCACACGTAGCGCCCGTGCAGCACGAGGGCGGAGCCGGTGTCGATCCACTGCTCCCGTGGGAACGCGGCGCAGAGATCGGCCTCGACCTTGGCCGGATCCTCGGCCGCGCTCAGGCCGAGGCGCCGGGACACGCGGCCGGCGTGGGTGTCGACGACGATTCCGGACGCGATGCCGAAGGCGCTACCGAGCACGACGTTGGCGGTCTTGCGCGCCACGCCCGGGAGCGTGACGAGCTCTTCGAGAGTCCGCGGCACCTCGCCGCCGAAGTCGTCGAGCAGCGCCTGGCTGGTCGCGCGAATGCTCTTCGCCTTGTTGCGGAAGAAGCCGGTGGCTTTCACCACGTCCTCGACGTCTTCCTGCGGCGCGGCGGCCAGCTTCGCGGGCGTCGGATAGCGACGGAACAGCTCGGGGGTCACCCGGTTCACGGTCTTGTCCGTGCTCTGCGCGCTCAGGATGGTGGCGATGAGGAGCTGCCAGGCGTCTTGGAAGTCGAGCTCGACGACGGTGCCTTGCAGGGCACGCGCGAGGCGCCGCTGAAGCTCGCGGACCTCGTCCGGCGAGCGGGCGCGCACCTTCTTGGCGGGCGCCGGCGCCGCCGGCTTCTTGCGGCCCGTCGCCTTCTTCGTCGCGGCGCCCACCTTCTTCTTCGTCGTGGTCTTCTTTTTCACGAGGGCTCCTCGGGCGTCCTCTACCGCAGCGCCCGTGCGCTCGCCATCGGGCAGCGCTGGTCGACGACGAGAGCGGATCCGGGAAGCGCGCGCGGGCGCTCTCCGAAGCTGCGCCTTCCGGCGACAGATCCGACGATCCCCGAGGGGAGAGGCAACGGACGGCGGCGCTCACACCAACCTCACGGAGGTCGTCATGTCAATTCGCCACATCCTACGCGGACGCGCGCTGCTCATCGTCGGCGCGCTCACCCTGCTCTCCCTGCCGGCGCTGGCCCAGGTCGTCGTGGACGACGTCCGGCTGCCCGAGACCCGAAAGGTAGAGGGGAAGACCCTGCAACTGAACGGCGCGGGTCTACGCACCAAGGTCGTCAAGCTCTACGTCGGCGCGCTCTACCTCGAAGAGCCCACCACGAACGCGAAGGAGGCGCTCGAGTCGAAGCAGGCAAAGCGCTTCGAGCTGCACGTGCTGCGAGACCTCTCGAAGAAGCAGGTGGCGGAGACCATCCGTGAGGGCTTCGAGAAGAACTCGGGCGCCGACATGGCGAAGCTGCAGGACCGCCTCACCAAGCTGGTGAACGCCATCCCCGCCGTAAATCGCGGCCAGGTCATGAGCGTGACCTACGTGCCGGGCGAGGGCACGACCGTCGCCGGCCCCAACAACGAGCCCGTCACCCTCGAGGGAGAAGACTTCGCACACGCGATGTTCTCCATCTGGCTCGGCGACAGCCCCGCGCAAGACAGCCTCAAGAAGGAGCTGCTGAAGGGCGGCGCGCCGAAGACCGCGCAGCGCTGACGTCTCGAGGACTCGGCCCCCGTCAAGGGGAGGCGCGCGGCGGACGGGAGAGCTCGTCGACCAGCGGCGCGAAAGGGTCCGCTGGGCCGACGAGCTCCGCGAGCGTCGTGGCGGCCTCGATGGGCGTGATGTCGAACGCGAGCTCGCCGGGGACCCGCCAGGCGCGCCGGCGCGCGACGACGGCGCCGGTGGGCAGCGTCGTCCAATCGCTCCACGCGACCTCCACACCGCCGATGGGCACGATCTTGACCCACATGCGCCAGGCGAGCGGGCGGCCGTCCTCGTCGAGCCGCCACAGGTAGGCGTCGCCCGGCGTCACGCCGCCGGAGGCGTATTCGACGAGGAGCTGGCGGGCGCCGTCAAGCTCGACGACGGAGCGGCGCGTGCCCGGATCGCGCACCTTGAACGGCGCCGCGAGCCAGAACGTGTCGTTGGCGAAGTAGCGGTAGGCGTCGTCGGCGAGCTCCCGTACGTCGTCGCCCCGCGCGGGCGTCTCCCCGCGCCACGCGAGCGCCCGCCGGCTCGCGAGATCGAGCAAGACGCGACGCTCGTCGTCAAAGCGCACCTCGACGAAGCCGCGAGCGCGGTCCCACAAGATCTGTGGGTGGCCTCCCCTCATCTGGAAGCGGACGGCGCCGGTGCGTTCCCAGGCGTCGCTGTCGAGCGCGGCGAGCATCGCGTCGGCCAACCGCTCCGCCTCGTCGCCTGCGTCGCCGGTCGGACGCGGATCGCTCAGCCACGCCGTCACACAGGCCGCGCAACCGACCACGCTGAGCGCGAGGAGCGACAGCACGACCAGCACCCGCATCGTTCGCTTGGAGGTTCTCGTCATCGCGGGCGACTCTACCCGCATCATGGCGCCCGGCCGCGCCGCAGAAGGAGCCCGCTCGAGAAACCTGTGAGCTGCGATCCCGAGGCCGCGCTCGACACCTCCGTTTTCTGAGGCCCCCACGCCGGGGGCGCCCTAATCTTCTCGAATCAAATCAGGTACTTGCATCCCCGCTCGCGGCCGCTCCCGCCTGGCAGGCATGATGCACAAGGCCTCGCGTCCATCGCTGACAGAAATGGGAGGAGAGCGATGTCTCGCAGACAGCACACCCACACCGCCGCGTTCCTGGTCCGGGCGCCCCTCGTCACCGCGTTGCTCGTCGCCACGGCCGCGTGTGACCCCGTCGTCCCCGGAGAGGGGGAAGGTGAGGATATCGCGGAGCGCGATCTCGGTCGCCCCCTCGGCGGCACGAGCTTCTTGAGCGCGGACGGGCAGGCGGGACAGAGCTCGCCGGGGGACCGCAGCAACGACGACGACTTCGCGGGCGAGCCGGCGCCTTCGGCCGACGCCGACGCCGAGGCCGGCGCCGGCGCTGACGACGGCGAGCGCACCGTCGAGGAGGGCGACATCTATCGCGTGCTCTCGGGTGGGCTCATCGCGAACCTGAACGCGTACCGCGGGCTGCAGATCATCGACGTCAACGATGTCGACGATCCGGCGGTCGTCGGTCGGCTGCAGATCTCCGGCTACCCGGTGGAGATGTACGTCGACGACGACCGCGTGTTCATCCTGATGAACAACTGGTACGGCTACTACGGCCTGCGCGACGAGCTCGCCTCGCTCGGGCAGTACTACGGCGGCGTGGTCGCGGCGGTGGACATCTCCGATCCGGCCAACCCGGTGCTCATCGACCAGGCCTTCGTGCCGGGCAACATCGCGAAGAGCCGCCTCACCAAGGGCAACATCTCGGCGGCGCTCTACGTCGTCGCCAGCCGCTACGACAGCTTCGAGAACGACGACGGAAGCTGGAGCTCCGAGACGCACACCACGGTGAAGAGCTTCGACGTCTCGAGCGGCAGCATCGTCGAGAAGACCGAGCTCGACCTCGGCGGCTACGTCACCGACATCCAGGCGACGCCCGAGGCGCTCATCGTCGCGCGCTACGATTGGTCCTACGACCCCATCACCGGCTACGACAACGGCAGCTACGTCTCGCTCATCGACATCTCGAACGCCGACGGCACCATGGTCGAGGGCGATCAGGTCGAGGTCGCGGGCTACGTGCAGAACCAGTTCCGCATGGACCTGTACAACGGCGTGCTGCGCGTCGCCTCGGGCTCCTCCTGGGGCTCGACGAACACCAACCACATCCAGACCTTCGACGCCGCCGACCTCTCGAACCTGGTCCTGCTCGACGAGGCCACCTACGGCGACGGCGAGCAGCTGTTCGCCACGCTCTTCCTCGAGAACAAGGCCTTCGCGGTGACCTACCTGCGCGTGGACCCCTTCCACGCCTTCACCATCTCCGGCGACGGCACCATCACCGAGGAGAGCGAGTTCGTCGTCTCGGGCTGGAACGACTTCTTCAAGCCGGCGTTCGCGGACACGCGCCTCATCGGCATCGGCATCAACGACGAGCAGGGCCGCTCCATGAGCGTGAGCCTGTACGACATCACGGACCTGACGAACGCCGACCCACTGCTCGCGCGCGCCGAGGTCGAGGCCGACTACAGCTGGAGTGAGGCCTCCTGGGACCACCGCGCCTTCTCGGTCATCCAGGGCGCCGCCGACGAGATCGGCCCGAACGGCGAGGCGGAGACCGGCCTCGTGCTCCTGCCCTTCTCCGGCTGGAGCGACGACTACAACCAGTACACCGCGGCCGTGCAGATCTTCACGTTCTCCGAGACGTCGCTCACGCGCCGCGGGCTCATGGTGCACGGCACGCCGGTGCGCCGCAGCTTCGAGGCCGGTGACGACCTGACCGCGAACCTCTCCGAGGCCGAGCTCTCGCTCTTCGGTACCGCCGACACGACGAGCCCGGTCGAGCACGGCCGCGTCGAGCTCGCGCCCAACTACAGCGACGTGCTCCTGCTCGCCGGCCCCGCGAGCGGTGACTACGCCGCGCGCGTGAACCAGAAGAGCGACTACTACTACGGCTGGTACGCGGGCGAGGAGGCGCCGGCCTCCGTCGTCGACATCATCCCGCGCTCGGCGCACCCGGACACGGCCGTGGCCGTGGCCAGCATCGAGGTGCCGGCCAACGCGCAGCTCTACGCCGCCGGCGACCAGCTCGTGGCCGTGACGACGACGATCGAGGACTACAACGACGACCCGTACCTGTACGAGACGCGCGTGCTCACCTTCGATCTCTCGGACCCGACGGTGCCGGTCGCGGCGGGTGAGCTCGTGACCGATCGCCTCACGCCCGGCGGCGGCTACTACGGCTACTACGACGACTGCTGGAACTGCGGCTACCGCGGCTACTACGGCCCCTCGAGCGACGTGGCGCCCGTAAACGGCGGGCTCGCCTTCCTGCAGCGCCACTACGAGCAGGAGCTCGTCGGCACCGAGCAGGTCTGCTCCACGTGGTCGAACGAGCCCTCGAGCTGCAGCGACGTCGACGGCGTCAGCACCTGCAGCTACCTCGAGGGCGGCATCACCTGCCGCCAGCTCGAGAGCGAGGCCGAGCCGACCTGCTACGGCAGCCTGCGTCGCTGCACCTACACCTACGACAACAACACCTACGAGTACGATTGCGTCGACGTCGACGTCGATGACGCACAGACGCAGACGAGCTGCTACCAGAACGAGCGCTACCACTACTGGACGCGCTTCACCGTCGAGGTGCTCGACCTGCGCCAGCCGGCGAGCCCTCAGCTGCTCGACACCATCGAGCTGCCGGAGCACGACGAGGGCGTGCGCATGGTGCAAGACGGCTCGCGCGTGTGGATCTCCTACAAGCGCCCCGAGGACGCGCCCAACACGACCTTGCCCTACGTCCGCTACTTCGCGAAGAAGCTCGACCTCTCGAACCTCGACAACCCGACGCTGTCCAACGGCATCAACGTCCCCGGTGAGCTGCTCGCGGTCGCTGGCAACCAGCTCTACACGCGCGACTACCTCTGGGGAGACGAGATCGTGGAGACCACGCTGAACCGCGTGAGACTGTCGGGCGGGCTCGCCTACCTCGACGCCATCCACGCGTTCGACAACCAGATCGTGTCGCAGGTGAGCCTCGACGGCGCCGGTAACGCGCTCGTCACGCACCAGCTCGCCTGGCAGTTCGTCGAGGACGAGGACGACTACGGTACGCGCCTCACGGTGCTCGACGCCGACGGTGACATGAGCGCGCTCAGCAACACGCTCGTGGACAGCTGGGCCCAGCTGAAGGACGCGCGCGCGGGGCGGGCGCTCTTCCAGGTCCCCGGCGGCCTGCTCGTCCTGAACCTCGACGACGCTACGGCTCCCTCGGCGCAGGCCTACTTCCCCCTGCGGGGATGGCCGAGCCGCATCCACGTCGAAGGGGATGACATCGTCGTGCCCGCGGGCCGCTACGGCGTCTATCGATTCGACCTCGACGCGTTCAACCTGCTGCCCCCGCCGATGTGAGGTCGCCGAGGTAAGCACAGCGAATAGACGCATCACGCAACGCCGCGACGCCGCAACGGAACCGCATTTGGGTTCCTTGCGGCGTCGTGGCGTCGCCTGAGTGCTCGCTGCTCTACCGTCGATAACGACGACGCTGGCGACGGCCAGCCAGACACGCTAGGCCCGAGGCATGAGCAAGACGGGCCGCATGCTCGACGCCTCGTTCTTCGCGCGGGAGTCGTGCGTCGTCGCGCGGGATGTGCTCGGCAAGGTGCTGCGGCGTCGCTACCAGGGAGTGTGGCTGTCGGCCGCCATCGTCGAGGCGGAGGCCTATTACCTGCGCGAGAAGGGCAGCCACGCGTCGCTCGGGCGGACGCCGAGCCGCGAGG